>CAZKTU010000215.1:0-11508 GCA_964555675.1 uncultured Oscillochloris sp. | reverse complement strand
CAGCTCTACTGTCATGCCGCCTGGGCGCTGCCGTCCGAGCAGGTATGCCCCTTCGGGCAGACCGGCGCGATGTTGGCTGGCTCTCGCAGCAGGCAAACGCAGGCAGTGGCACTCCCATGAGCGCACTTGCTCGGGGCAGGGGACGCCGGTCACGTACGGTGACACTCCCATGAGAGCCCTTGCTCGGGGCCGGGGGCGCCGGTCACGTACGTCGGTAGGCCCCTCCGGTGCGCCCGGGTGACCCGACGGCAGCGCCCATGGGGCAGAGCAGCACGGCCGCCAGCATAGCAGAGCTACCTCTTTCCGGGGTCGAGGGGCGCAGCCCCCGCGCCGGGGGAGTGCAGAGGGGGCCGGCGGCGGCCCCCTCTGCAGCCGTGGGGTGGCAGGGGCTGCGCCCCTCTCGCAAGCGGGTTTCAGGGGGCGCCGCCCCTCTCGCAAGCGGGTTTCAGGGGCGCAGCCCCTAAACATTAAACAGGAAGTGACAGATGTCACCATCCTGTACCACATACGTCTTCCCCTCCATCCGCACCGTCCCCTGCTTCTTCGCGGCGGTCATATCGCCGGCGCGCATCAGGTCGTCGTAGGCCACGATCTCGGCCCTGATAAAGCCGCGCTGGATGTCCGAGTGGATGGCCCCGGCCGCCTCGACGGCGGGCGTATTGCGCCGGATCGTCCAGGCCCGCACCTCGTCGGGGCCGGCGGTGAGGAAGCTGATCAGGCCCAGCAGGTCGTAGCTCTTCTGGATGACCAGATCGCGGGCGGGCTTGCTGATGCCCAGGTCGTCCATGAACGTCCTGGCGTCCTCGTCGTCGAGCTGGGCCAGCTCGGCCTCGATCTTGCCGGCCAGGGGCACCACGGCGCTCCGCGGGTGGGCGTAGTCGACGGCGGGCGGCGTCGCCAGCTGGGCCTCGCCGATGTTCGGCACCAGCAGCAGCGGCTTGGCGGTGAGGAACTGGTAGCCGCGAATCAGCCGCTCCTCCTCCTCGCTCATGGCGACGGCGCGGATGGGCTGCTCGGCCTCCAGGGCGCCCTGCAGGCGCGCCAGCAGATCGCGCTCGGCGACCCGCAGCTCCTTGTCCTTGGCCGGCATCTTGGGGATCTCGGCGTTCAGCCGGTTCAGCCGCTTCTCGATGATCGCCAGGTCCGAGAAGGCCAGCTCGAGGTCCACCGCCTGCACGTCGCGCGCCAGGTTGACCGACCCGTCGGGGTGGGGTACGCCCCCGTCCTCGAAGGCCCGCACCACATGCAGCAGGGCGTCGGCCGAACCGATATAGTTGAGCAGGGCCGGGGGGAGCCCGCCGCTCTGGCGCGCGCTGCCGCTGAAGCCGGCCACGTCGACGTACTGCACGTCGGCGTAGGTGTTCTTCTTCGGCTTGAACATCTGGGCCAGAGCCTCGATGCGGGCGTCGGGCACCTTGACCATGGCCAGGTTTGGCTCGAGCTGGCCCGACGAGTAGGCCGCCGTCTCGGCCGTGCCGCGGGTCAGGGCGTTGAACACCGTCGTTTTGCCGCTATTTGCCAATCCGATGATTGCGATCTTCATATCTGTCCATTATGCCTACGACGGTTCGTCGCATTCTGCTGCCGCTGGGCAAGTATAGCGCGTGGCCGCAGATGACGCAAACGTAACGTAGTTGACCCCTTTTGACCTTTCGGCAGGGTGTCACGGCCCTTATAATGCTAAATGTGTAACAAACGTCGTTCAGATTGCCGACTAGCAGAATCGGTCTCGCAGCCCCTGTACAGGCAAGCGCAACTTTTCCCCGCCCCGCGGCGTTCTATCTTATGGTTGGATCGCCACGCGGCGCGGGGGCCTGCGGTAGCCTGGAGCCCGCAATATGCTCCCTTCGGAGGACCTGCGCGAGCTCATCGGCCGCGCGAAAACTCGGGACCCTGGCGCGATCAGCGAGCTGTACGACCGCTACGCGGGTGTGCTGCTGCGCTATATGTATGTGCGCGTCACCGAGCATGAGCTAGCCCAGGACCTGACCCAGGAGGTCTTCATCAAGGTCATCAACGGGATCGAGCGCTTCGAGTTCCGCGACGAGAAGTCCTTCCTCGGCTGGCTGTACACTATCGCCGCCAACGTCCTCCACAGCTACCAGCGCCGCAGGCGCGTTGTCGCAACGCCGTTCGACGCCCACGATGACCTGATCGACCAGCGCACCCAGGACGACGCCCGCATCATCACCGAGCGCGTCGCGCTCCAGCAGGCCATCGAGCAGCTGACCCGCGACCAGCAGCAGGTCCTGGCCCTGCGCTTCTTCGCCGACATGAGCAACAGCGAGATCGCCGGCATCCTGAGCCGCACCGAAGGCGCTGTCAAAGCTATTCAGCACCGCGCGCTCCAGAGCCTGCAGCGCATCCTGAACCGCGAGGCCGAAGAGCCGGTCTTCATGGGGGGTAGGTCATCGACCGGCCCCGGGGCTCCCTACCAGCGCCAGGCCGTTCTGGCCGAGCGCGAGGTGGGTCGCTCACTGGTCTTCACCGAGATTACATCGCCACTAGAGGCCCCGGGGGGAGATTAACGGTGCGCCCGGACCTATCACAGCTACTAGATGAGGCTCTTGAGCGGCTCAGAGCCGGCGCTACGATCGAGGAGTGCCTGCGGGCCTACCCCGAGCATGCTACTGAGCTCGAGCCCATGCTCCGTACCGCCGCCGCTATCCAGCGCCAGGCGGTTGCGGCGCTTCCCCCTTCCCTCGAACAGTGGCTGGCCTCCGGGCGGCGTGAGATCGAGGCGATCGCCCGCACCACCTACACCCGCCCCGAGACTCACACCCAGCGCACGCTCCGCCACGTGCGCAATATGGGCGCGACGATGCTCCGCCGCGGCGGCCCGCGCATGGCCAGCGCCGTCCTCAGCGCTCTGATCATCTTCCTGATGACCTTCTACACCGTCGACGCCGCGGCCGCCCGCAGCCTCCCCGGTGACTACCTCTATAGCTGGAAGCTCTTCTCCGAGCAGGCCCGCATCACCATGGCCTCCGACCCCGACCGGCGCGCCCAGTTGGCCACCGCCAGCGTCGAGCGCCGCGTGGCCGAGATCGCCGCCCTCGCCGAGCGCGACCAGGATAGCACGGCCCTGATCTCCGAGACGGTCGAGCGCCTCGAGGCCCAGGTCAGCCAGGCCATCGATGCGCTGCCCGCCACCAGCCCCGACACCCACGAGCGCACCGCCATCCGCCTGGGTCGCCTGCTCGTGCGCGCCGAGTCCGACCTGCGCGGCGCCAGCGCGCCCGACCAGAGCTCCTCGGAGGTGATCGAGACCGCCGCCGCCAGTGTGGCCGGCATGCTCAGCGATCTGCCGGTCGAGGCGCCCGCCGACGCGGCCGCGATCGTCCCGCTGCCCGACGCTACGCCCGAGGCCGCCCAGGGCAGTCAGGGCGCCCCCCAGTCTGGCCCGCAGCCCGGCGCGCCCAGCAGCTCACAGGCCGGCGGCGTAATCAGCTCGCCGATCACCGCCCCCACCGAGATCCAGGGCGCTCCGTCCGATGACGGCGGTGTCAGCGCCCCCGAGGCCCCCGGCGCCGTCGACGCGCCCCCGACGAGCCAGATTCCGGCTACGCCCACCCTGGCTGAGAGCGCCTCGCCCACGACGACCCGCACCCGGATCCCGACGCGTACGCCCAACCCGGTCGGCGGGACGCCCACGACCACCACGCCCGAGCCTTCCGCAACCTCGCGGCCTGGCCTCGGCGCGACCCCCAGCCCGGAGCCTGCATCGCCGACCCCCACCCTCGAGGTGATTGTCCAGCCCACCCTGCCGCCGACCGATACGGTCACGCCCACGGCCTCGGCCTCGATCACGCCGACGGAAACCGCCACGCGTACCCCGGCGCCGACGGCCACCGAGACCGACACACCCGAGCCCACTGCCACGCGCACGGCCACGGCCACAGCCGCGCCGACGGCCACCGAGACCGACACGCCCACGGCCACGCGCACGGCCACGGCCACCGCCACGCCGACGGCCACCGAGACCGCTACGCCCACGACCACCGCCACCCCGACGGAGACGCGCACGCCCGCGCCGACACCGACGACGATCGGCGACGACCCCGAGGTGATCGGTCTGCGCCCCCTGCTCGAGTGTGTCGCCGCCCAGGATGGCCGCTACATCGCCTACTTCGGCTATCGCAACAATACGCCCGGCGCCGAGACGGTACTGGTCGGCCCCGAAAACCGCTTCCTGAACGGGCCAGAGGACCTCGGCCAGCCTACCGAGTTTCCCGCCGGTCGCAGCAAGCCCTACCCCGAGGTCTTCTTCAGCGTGACCTTCGACGGGCCCTCGCTGAGCTGGAGCCTCGGCGGCCATACGGTCACCGCCGAGCCCACCTCGCGGCCCTGCCCGGTGGTCACCCCGACCCCGTCGCCCTAATCATGCCCGTAGCCAGAGCCTCGCCGTCAGCCTCCGTTGTATAATGGGACTGACGGCGGGGAGCTCCCCCGCGCTACCCGGCAACCATGGCCTACTCAGCTCCATCGACAACCGAACTCGCCCGCCCGGGTTTTGGCCGGCCCCAGCTGATCTTTTTCAGCGAGCTCGCCGGCCCCGCTCTGCGCGCCATGCTCCAGGGCAGCGACATCTTGCCCCGCCTGGCCGCCAACGGCTACGGCATCGCCCTGGCCCTGCGCGACCTCGACGAGACCACCGCCGAGGCCGTGCGCCTGCTCAACGCCTCCGGCGTGCCGGTGGTGGCCTGGCTGCTCCTGCCGCCCGGCGAGGGCATCTGGCTCAACCTGCAGAACTACCCGCAGGCCGTCGAGCGCTACCGCGCCTTTGTGGCATGGGCCCGCGCCGCCGAGGCGCGCTTCCACGCCATCGGCCTCGACGTCGAGCCCCCCACCAGCGAGCTCGAGCGCCTCCAGCGCTGGGGCCTGCGCGACCTCGCCCGCCGGCTCTGGCTCGCGCGCGAGAATGTGCTCTTCGCCGCCGCCCGCGCGGCCTACACCGAGCTGATCGCCGAGATCCACCACGACGGCTACGAGGTCCACACCTACCAGTTGCCCATCCTCGCCGACGACCGGCGCGCCGGCACGACCCTGGCCCAGCGCGCCCTCGATATCGTCGACCTCCCCGCCGACGTCGAAGTGCTCATCTGCTACAGCAGCGCCCCCATCGAGGCCTTTGGCAATGATCTGGGGGGCGCCCTGGTCACTAGCTACGGCCCCTCGGCCGACGCAATCGGGGTCGGCATGCTCAACAGTAGCCTGGCCCACGAGGGCGCCGGCGAGGGCCTGCCGCCACTGCACTGGGAGGCTCTCGAGCGCGACCTGCTGCTCGCCGCACATCACACCGACACGATCTATATCTACTCGCTCGAGGGCTGCATCGAGCGCGGCTTACTCACCCGGCTCAATACCCTAAATTGGCACGCCGAGGGCCGGGCGGTGCTCTGGAAGCGCACCCTGGTCGGGGCCTTTCGCATCACGATCCTGCTCTGGCTCCTGGCCGCACGCTTCAGCCGCGTGCTCTTCGCCTGGCTCGGCTGGGGCCTCTTCGCCCTCCTCCTGGCCCGCCGTCTGCGCGCGGCCGCCCCGCGCCGCTAACACAGGAGCCCCTGATGAAGCTCTCCCCCGAGAAGATCGAGTCCCTGGCCGGTGCCCTGGTCGACGCCCTGGCCGACGTGGACGGTGTGCTCTTCCGCAGCGACGACAGCGACCTGCGCATCGCGATCAACCAGATTATCACCGACGAGCTCATGGTCGAAGAGCGCCTCGACGCCGAGGTCCATAAGATGCTCAACGCCTACAAGTATGAGATCACCATGGGCCGGCTCAACTATGACGAGCTCTACCGCAAGCTGCGCAACAAGCTGATCAACGAGCGCAGGATCGTTCTGTGACATTCGTCGTGAGCAGCCGGGTCGAGCAGACGACGGCGGCGACCGACGCCGCCCTCGCCGTGTTAGCCCTCAGCTACAGCGCCCAGATCGCGACCAGCCCCGGCTGGCGCGCCCGGGTCTGGACGGCGGCCTTCGGCGCCCTTGGCCTGGGCGCAGGGCTCGGCGCAGTCGCCCACGGGCTACAGGTCGGCCGGCGGGCCCAGATCGGCCTGTGGCGGGGCATCTACCTCTCCCTCGGGCTGACGGTAGCCCTCTTCGGCTCGGCGGCCACCGCCGACGGCTGGGGTCTGCGGGCCGGTCGGCGCGCCTTGCCCTGGCTGCTCCTCGCCGCCCTCGGCTTCGTGGGTCTCAGCCAGCGCCTCGAGCAAGGCTTCCGCGCCTTCATCGCCTTCGAGGCCGTCACGCTGCTCTACGCCCTCGGCGTCTATGGGCAGCTCGCCCGCGGCGGGCGCCTCGCCGGCGCCGAGCTCACCGCCGGCGGCATCCTGGTCTCGATCCTGGCCGCAGCCATCCAACCTTCCAGCCTCGAGCTCGAGATCCTTGGGCTGCCCTTCGACCACAATGGGTTGTTCCACCTCGTGCAGATCGCAGGCCTCCCCCTGCTGGCAGCCGGGGTGAGGGCCGGCCTCCACCAGCAACGGAGCATTGATGCCTAGCCGCACCCCCACAGCTCGGCGGCGCCCCTACGCGCTGCCCGCCCCACTCGCCCTCGCCATCGCGCTGCTCGCCCTCTTCCTCACGGCCTGCGGCCCCGCCGCAGCGCCCCCAGCCCCACGCCTCCAGCAGGTCGTCGACGGGCTCACGATTGGCCTCGAAGCGACCCAGAGCCCGAAGCTTAACGCCAGCGAGCAGCTCGTGGTCATCCTCACCGATGCCCAGGGCCAGCCGGTCGACGGCGCCGACGTCTATATCGACCTGACGATGCCGGCCATGCCTATGGGCACCAACAGGCCCATCGCCGAGGCCCAGGGCCAGGGCCGCTACCTCGCCCAGACGGCCTACACCATGTCCGGCGAGTGGGAGGTCACGGTGGTCGCTACGGTCGAGGGCAAGGAGTACCGCGCGCTGTTCCCGATCAGCGCCGTGGAGTAGCCAGGGCCGGCGGGAAGGCTCGGGAGGGCTTGGCCCTCCCGAATCAGCCACTCAGGACAATAGCTCCGCCACCGGCAGCCGCCCGTGCTCCGGCGCGTCCTCCGCCGCCTCGGCCACGGTCAGGGCCGGCGTCACGCAGGCATCCAGGTCGTCGAAGACGGCGCGCCAGGCCGCGAGTGTGCGCGCGCCGATCAGGGCGCCCACCTCGCAGCTCAGGGCCTCCTGGTCGGGGTCGTACTGACGCGAGGCTAGGTCGGGCCGGCCGATAGCTGCGCAGAAGCGCTCCCAGAAGTGCGGCTCGAGGGCCGCGACGGCGAGGTGTCTGCCGTCGGCCGTGCGATAGCTGCGGTAGTAGGCCGCCTCGCCGCCGAGCAGCCGCGACGACGGCCGTGGCCCCTGCCCGGCGGCCCTGGCCGCCCGCTCGACGGCGTACCACGGCTGCATCAGCCAGCCGGCCGCCCCGGCCATCGGGGCGTCGAGCGCGCAGCCCTCGCCACTCTGCGCCCGCGCGTGGAGGGCCGCGAGGATGGCTGACGCGGCCGTCAGAGCGCTCACCATGTCGGCCAGCTGTGTGCCGGGCATGGCCGGCTCGCCGCGGGCGGTCGTCGCCGCCAGCAGGCCCGAGAGGGCCACGAAGTTCAGGTCGTGGCCGGCCTTGCCGCTCGCCGGGCCGTCCATGCCGTAGGCGCTCAGGGCGCAATAGATCAGCCGCCGGTTGGCCGCCCGCAGCGCCGTCGGCCCCAGGCCCAGGCGCTCGAGGGCCCCGGGCCGCAGCCCGTCGAGCAGCACGTCGGCGTCGGCCGCCAGCGCGCGCAGGGCCGCGGCGCCGGCCGGGGTCTTCAGGTCGAGCTCGCGCTCGGTCTTGCCGCCGTTGTAGAGCTCATAGGCGGCGTTGAGCGGAGCCAGCCCGCGCAGCGGGTCGCCGCCGGGGCGGGTCACCTTCGTCACTCGCGCGCCCATGCCCGCCAGCAGCTGCGTGCAGGCGGGGCCGGGGAGGTAGGTGGCCACCTCGACAATGTGGATCCCCGCCAGGGCCGTCTCGAGTGCCATGCTGCCTCCGCTTTATACCAAGAAGGGCCCGCGGGCCCCTGAGTCGTCCACTCACCCTATGGTACGTAGCTCAGTCACAAAGCAAGAGCCGCAGCCTGGGCTGCGGCTTCAAAAGAGGCGCGGGGAGGCCAGGCCTCCCCGTAGCTCGGACAGAATACTAACGCGTGATGGTGAAGGTGATCCTGAAGAGCAGGTCGGTGTCGCGCCCGCGGGCAATCATGGTATAGACACCGGGCGGCGTGTCCGCAGGGGCCTTCCAGCTCCAGACGGCGACGCCCGCGCCGTCGGCGCGTACGCCGGTGGCGCCCTCGATCGCCTTGCCGTCGGGACGCTCGACCCAGGTGTCCACCCGCTCGATCACATTCAGCCCGGTGGCCCGGAAGGCGAAGCTGGTGCTGAGCGGGCCCGCAACCGGGTTGACCGTCGCGGCGGGCGGGTTGGGCACGACGATGGTGAAGGGGACGCGCACCTCGCGGCCGCTATACTTGCCGCGGGCGGTCATCACCCACTGGCCGGGCTCGGCCAGGCGCGGGGCCGTCCACTCCCAGCTGGCGCGGCCGTCGGCGTCGACCTCGATCTTCTCGTCGGCGCGCACGGGGGCGCCCTTGGCGTCCGTGAACCAGTACGAGAGCTCGCGCTCGTCGCGGGCGAACCCGCTGAGGGTGAAGCGGAATGTGCTCTGGGGCGGGCCTGAGGCGGGCGCGACGCTGCCGCTCGCGCCGGGCGCAGGCGTGGGGGCCGGGTTGCCGCCGGTGACGGTGATATCCAGCACCACCTCGCGACGGCTCTCCTCGCCGCGGGTCACGGCCTGCCAGCGGCCGGCCTGCGCGTTGGCGGGGGCCGTCCAGGTCCAGCGGGCCACGCCGGCCCCGTCAACCTTGAGGTAGGGCGTGCCGTCGATGCGGGCGCCGCTGGGCGTGTTGAGCCAGCTGCCACCGACCTCGCCGGGCTGGAAGCCGCCCACCGCGAAGCTGAAGGTCGTGCCGGGGCCGCCGACGGCGGGCTCGGCGCGGCGCTCGGGGGCGGGCGGGCCCTGGCCGGTGATCGTAAAGGGCACCTCGACCACTGTGCCGCTGGTCTCGCCGCGGGCGAGCGAGCGCCACTGGCCGGGGGCGACATCGGCGGGGGCCGTCCACTCCCAGCTCAGGCGGCCGTCGGGGCCGACCACCACGCGCACGAAGCTGCCCGAGGCGCCGATGTCGCGGTCGCGTCCGTCGGGGCCGCGCACCCAGGGGCCGAAGCCCTCGCCGGGGGTCAGGGAGCCGACGGTGAAGCGGAAGGTGGCGCCGGGGCCGGCTGCGGCCGGGGTGACCACGACCTCGCGGGCCGGAGCGCTAGAGGCGCCGGCGACGGTGAAGCCGAGGGGCACCTGGCGATTCGAGCGCACGCCGCGGGACACGGCTGTCCACTGGCCGCCAGGGGCGTCGGCGGGCACATCCCACGACCAGACCACCGCGCCAGCGGCGTCGGCCGCGAGGGCGGGGAAGCGCGGGCGGCTGATTCCGTCGGGGCCGGTGACCCAGAAGTCGACGCGCTCGCGCGGCACGAACCCGTCGGCGCTGAAGTTGACGCGCTCGCCGGGGCGGACGGTGGCGGGGCTCACGCCGGTGGCGGCGCCCGCGGCCTGGGGGACGGCGGCGAAGGCCAACAGCGTGAACACAATCAGCAGGCTGCTGACGCGGGCCATGAGTGAATTAGACATAGGCCTCGTACCCTTGTAGGGGCGAATCGCATAAGCCGCTACTATGATACGACAACCTGAGGGCGGCAGTTGCCCGACGAAGGGCTGAGAGGGGGGGTGACAAAATGACGAGGCGGCCCCTACTCGCTCTCGCCGTCGCCCGCGCCGGCGCGCTGCTCGCCGCCGCGGGGGGCGGGCCCGCGCTGGTAGAGGGGCGTCTGCTTGAGCCGCGAGGTGGGCATAGGCGGCAGCGGCCTGCTGGCCGGCTGTCTGGCGCCCAGGCTGCGCTGGCCTCTCGCCACCTGGGGGTGATGCTCGGCGCTCTGGGGCTCTGCCGACACGGCGGGCGGCAGGCCGGGCAGATCGAGGCCCACCACGGGCGGCAGTCCGCGGGCGGAGCGCAGGTAGGCCAGGGCCTCGCCCTCGTCGCCGAAGAGGCCGATCCCGCTGACCAGCTTCACGAAGGGCGCGAAGAGCAGCATGTGGAACTCGCCGACCACGAAGGCCAGGTGGCCGAGGTTGGGGTGGTGGGCGATCTGCTCGGTGCGCTTGCGGGCCCCCTGGGCCGCGCCGGCGATGCGCCGGCCGTCGACCAGCAGATCCATCGGCGCGCTGCAGCCGTCGAGCAGTTGCCACATCTCGCAAAAATAGCTCTCGGCGTGGTGCAGGGCCAGGTGGCCGTCCATCACGACCCAGACGAGATGCTCTGCGTGACGGGTGATGCTGTAGGGCATCGCGGCGACCTTCTAGACTTGTGCGCCTGGAACAGCGCGGCGTTTGCGGGCGGGGTGCGTGCCCATTATACAAGTGAGTTGCCTATATGTCCATACATTTATGTCACAACTATTCGCGGGGCTGTGGTATACTTGCGCCCACGACGGGGTTATCTTGCAAGTAGGGAGGGCAGGCCGTCATGATCTTCATCGTCGGCGGGACGGGAACCCTTGGGCAGACGCTGGTGCGCATGCTGCGCGAGCAGGGCAGGCCGGTGCGGGTGCTGGTGCGCCCCGGCTCGGTGGCCAAGGCCGAGCCTCTGCGCAAGCTCGGGGCCGAGCTGATCGGCGGCGACATCCGCGACCCGGGCAGCCTCGAGGTGGGCTGCCGCGGCGCCACTCACGTCATCTGCGCCACCAGCGCCGGCGCCGACCGCCGCGACGCCTCGCGCCGCATGGCCGAATACGAGGGCCCCATGAACCTGCTGCGCGCCGCCCAGCAGGCCGGCACGGTCAAGCAGTTCATCTTCACCAGCACGCTCTTCCCGCGCAACCCGGTCGGCTACAAGTTCGTGTGGGCCAAGCTTATGGCCGAGGAGGCCATCCAGAAGAGCGGGGTGCCCTTCACGATCTTCCGCCCCTGCGGCCTCTTCTTCGAGATTGTGCAGCGCGGCGAGCCGATCGTCGAGCGCCTGGGCGTCTTCCCCGTGGTCGGCAAGGGTCACAAGCGCACCCAGATGCTGGCCATGGTCGACGTCGCCCGGGCCTTCGTCAACAGCATCGACAACCCCGAGGCGCTCAACCGCACCTTCGAGCTGGGCGGCCCCGAGCACGTCACCTTCGAGCAGATGTGCGCCACCTGGTCGCGGGTCTGGGGCCGCCCCGTGCCCGTGCTGCACCTGCCCGTCTGGCTCATGAACAGCGTCGGCTTCGCCCTCAAGCCCTTCAGCCCCTCGGCCCCGGGGATCATGGAGCTGCTCGAGTTCAGCTACGACGAGATGAGCTGCGACATGAGCGAGACCAGCCGCATCCTGCGCCTCGGCCGCATGCAGACCCTCGAGGAGTACTGCCAGGAGTACTACGCCGCCAAGGGCCGTACCACGCCCGTCCCCGCCTGAGGCCC
>CAZKTU010000214.1:0-11624 GCA_964555675.1 uncultured Oscillochloris sp. | reverse complement strand
TCCGCTCCCAGAGCCGCAGGGGTACCACTCCCCTGCGGCTCTTGTGTGTCCGAATGTTGACTATATTGCGCAACTTATTCGTTCCGTGGTACAGTGCTTGGGCAATCGCACTGGTCACCACAAGGAGCATGACCCCATGACCCGGTTCGACGAGTTCATCGCCGCGAACGAGAGCTTCAGCGCGGGCTTCGATCAGGGCCACCTGCCCATGCCCCCGGCCCGCCAGGTCGCCGTCGTCGCCTGCATGGACGCGCGCCTCCACCCCGAGAAGGTGCTCGGCCTCGCCATCGGCGACGCCCACGTGATCCGCAACGCCGGCGGCCGCGCCCAGGACGCCATTCGCTCCCTGGTCATTTCGCAGCGCCTGCTGGGCACCACCGAGATCGTCGTCCTCCACCACACCGACTGTGGCATGCTCACCTTTAACAACGAGCAGCTCGCCGCCAAAGTCCAGGCCGAGCTCGGCGTCGACGTGGCCGGCCAGGACTTCCTGCCCTTCCCCGACCTCGAGCAGAGCGTCCGCGACGACGTCGCCATCCTGCGCGCCTCGCCGCTCATCCCCAGCTCGATCCCGATCAGCGGCGCGATCTACGATGTGACCACCGGCAAAGTCCACGAGGTTGTGCGCGCCTGAGCCAGCAAACGACGCGAAGGGGGGCGGTCAATTGACCGCCCCCCTTCGCATGTCCGTCCTTCGAGCTACTGGCGCAAGCCGGTTTTACCGACCTGTGCCGGTGATGATCGCGATCGCTGGGCTGCCGGCGGCGTTGCTGAAGATGCTCAGCGCCTCGCTGCTCGCCACCGCCGCCGTCGGCGCGTAGGTCACCGCGAGCCTGCAGCTGCGGCCAGGGGCGACCGCCGCGACACAGGTGTTGAGGTCGACGCTGAACGGCGCCGCAATCGAGGCCGAGCTAATCACCAGCGGAATGGTGCCCGCATTGGTGATCAGCAGGTTCTGGGTCCTGACGACGCCAATCCGCCGTAGCCCCATATCCAGATCGGCCACCTGAAGCACGGCCGTGGCCCCAGGCGCCGCGTTGACCGTAAGGGTCGCGATGGCCGAGGTGCCGCCGCCGGGCGCCCCGGTGAAGACCGTCACATTGCGGTTGCCCACCCCGGCGATGTCGGCCGCGGTCACGATTGCCGTGAGCTGCGTGCTGCTCACGAAGGTCGTCGTGCGGTTGGCCCCGTTGACCCGCACCACCGAGGTGCTGACGAAGTTGCTGCCGTTCACGGTGAGCGTGAAGGCCCCCGCGCCGGCCGTGACCGTCGACGGGCTGATCGAGGTGACCACGGGCGCGGGCGGGTTCGTCACGACGATGCTCAGGGTCGTGGCCGAAGTGCCGCCGCCGGGGTTGGGCGTTACCACCTGCACCGGCTTGTTGCCCGCCGTGGCGATGACGTTGGCCGGCACCGTCGCCGTGAGCCGCGTGCTGCTCACGAAGGTCGTGTTGCGGTTAATCCCATTGACCCGCACCTGCGAGTCGCTTACGAAGCCGGTGCCGGTCACGACGAGCGTGAAGCCGGGGCCGCCCGTCGTCGCCGTAGCCGGGCTGATGGCGCTCAACACCGGCGTGCCAGGGTTGTTCACGACGAGCTGGAAGGCGACCGAAGTCAGGGCCGCGGTCGTGCGAACGGTGATCGTCTTGTTGCCGGCCGTGGCGATGTCGCCCGCGGCGAGCTGGGCCTGCAGCTGGGTGTTGCTGATGAAGGTCGTCGGGCGGGTGGCGCCGTTGAAGCGCACCTGCGAGCTGCTGACGAAGTTCGTGCCGTTCACGGTGAGGATGAAGGCGCCGCTGCGCGCAGTGACCGGGCTCGGGCTGAGCGAGCTGATCGTCGGCAGCTGGTTGGCTGCGTTGACGGTCAGGGTGAGCGCCGCCGATGTCCCGCCACCCGGGGCCGGCGTGAAGACCGTGATGCTGCGCGGGCCCGCGGTCGTGATGTCGGCCGCGGGGATGACCGCCGTAAGCTGCGTGGCGCTCACGAAGGTCGTCGGGCGGGCCACGCCGCCGACGCGCACCACCGAGGTGCTGACGAAGCTGCTGCCGTTCACCGTGAGGGTGAACTGCCCGCTGTTGGCGGTCACGGCGCTCGGGGCGATCGAGGTCGCAATCGGCGCCGGCGCATCCGCCACCGTGAAGGCTGCGGCCGCCGAGGTGCCGCCGCCGGGGGTCGGGGTGAAGACGGTGACGTTGTTAACCGCCGCCGTTGCGATCAGGGTCGCGGGGACGGCCGCCGTGAGCTGCGTGCTGCTCACAAAGCTTGTCACCAGGTTTGCGCCGTTCCAGCGCACCACCGAGCTGCCGATGAAGTTGGAGCCGTTCACCGTGAGGGTGAAGCCCGCCGCGCCCGCCGTCGCCGCAGTCGGGCTAATCGTCGTCAGCGCCGGCGCCGGGTTGAGCAGCGAGATGGTCTGGTCGACGAACTGCAGGTTCTCGATATTCCACAGCGTATCGGTGCCGTCGACCGCCGCGCCGGCCGCGTCGCTCACCGTCACACTGCCGTTGGCGTTCTTGACGATGCTGTAGCCGGCGGCTGCGCCCGAGAAGACCGCCGTGTCGATCGCGGCGTCGGCCGCCGGGGTCAGGATTTCGCGCACGGGCACCAGGTTGCCCGCGTCGACCAGGCCGGCGAACACGGCCTGCTGCAGGGTCATGCCCGCCGTGCCGGCGCCGAACGTGCCGCTGAGCGCGACGTGCTCCATCAGGTCGGTCGAGCCGATCTCGCTGGCCGGGTTGTTCACGTCGCTGCGCAGGCTGATGCGCACATTCAGGTAGCGGTCGCCGTCGATGATGTCGTCGGCGCCGCGGCCCTCGATGATGTCGCTGCCGGCCCCGCCGATCAGGATGTTGCCCTCGCCCCAGACCAGCCCGGTCAGCTGGCAGTAGTTCGTCACCGCGGCGGCGACGATCGGGGCCGCGTCGACGGTGCGGATGCTGGCCGGGACAAGCGCCTCGAGGCCGCTGATGCGGGCCACACCATTCGCGTCCAGAGCGTCGCAGCCGATGAAGCCGCCGCCGCCGGTCTGGCTCGGAATGACGTCATCGCCGCGCAGGGTGTCGTTGAGCGGGCCGCCCGAGAGGGCCTCGATCTCGTTGTAGCGATCGCGGGTCTCGTTCGCCGGGGGGGTGTTGACGACCAGCAGCGACAGGTCCGCGTTCTGGGCCTGCGGGTCCATCAGGCCGATCTCCCAGTCCCAACCCGAGGCGCCGGCGACCTTCTCGACGCCGGGGCCGGCCAGGCCAATGTCGTCGCCGCCCTCCATGTCGTAGTCGTCATCGCCGCCCTGGCCGATCAGGATGTCGTGGCCGGGCAGGTTGTGGTCGTCGAAGAAGAGGGTCGAGCTGTCGCCGATCAGCAGGTCGGGCTGATCGCCGCCTTCCTGCCAGTCGTTGCCGCTGTCGCCGAAGACGGCGTCGGCGCCCTGGCCGGCAATCACGAAGTCGTCGCCGTCGCCGCCGAAGGTCTCGTTGAAGTTGGCGCCGCCGTTGATGAAGTCGTTGCCCTCGCCGCCCATCAGGATGTCGTCGTTCACGCCGCCGTCGATGGCGTCGTTGCCCGGGCCGCCCTTCAGCACGTCGAAGCCGCCCAGGTCGGTGATGATGTCGTTGCCCAGGCCGCCGAGGACGATGTCGTCGCCGCCGCGCCCGTCGATAATGTCGTTGCCCTCGCCGCCCCAGAAGGTGTCGTTATCGTTGCCGCCATAGATGCGGTCGATCGCGGTCGTGCCGCTGTACACGCTCTGGCCGTTGATGCCCGCCGGGTCGACCGAGTTGACCGAGCGGTACTCGATCCGGCCGCTGCTCAGGGCGTTGCCATTGACCGGCTGCTGCAGCAACAGGCGGTTCTCGTTGCACTCCGAGCTCGCCAGGTCGTTCACCGAGCCGGGGCCGGTGATGAAGCTGCCCGCGAGCGCCGGGAAGCTCAGCTCGCCGAGGTGGAACTTGCAGTCCGCCGTGGCGAAGGGGTCGGCCTTCAGCGAGTAGGCCTCGGTGTTGCGCATGACCAGCTCTGAGAACGAGTTGCCCTCGAGCTGTGTGCGCAGGTTCATGCCGGGGGTGCGGGCCAGGTAGTAGAAGCGGTCGCCGTTCTGCAGGTTGGTCAGCTGGTTCTCGAAGACGTAGTTGAAGGTCGAGCCCAGCAGGCCGCCGAACACCAGTGTGTTCTCGGCCAGACCGCCCATCCACAGGTCGACGTCGTCGAGCCCCGTGACCGAGACGCCGCCCTGGTTGGCCCAGGCGCCGCTGCTGAACATGAAATCGCCCGCGTCGACCGGGGGGAGGATGGTGTCGGCACATTCCGGCGAGGCCAGCGGAGTGCCGCAGTCGGCGCCGACGATGCCGTCGGGCCCGGGCAGGACCGTGCCGTTGACGATCTGGTCGGCCGCGTTGCGCTTGCCAGCCAGGGTCGGCGCGCCGACGATGCTCGGATGCAGTCCGTAGGCCGCCACGAAGTTGACCAGCGACTCGGGGTGCCGCAGGGCCTGCTGGAAGGCCACCCAGTTCTCGTAGGGGGCCAACTGGCCGTCGTTGGTCTGCGCAAAGAGAGCCTTGCGCACATTATTCAGCGAAGGGATGCCCTCGCTGCGGGCGCGGGTCATGTTGATCGCGGCCAGGTCCAGGGGCAGACCCAGCAGATTGTTGCGCAGCGTGTTGGTGACGAACTCGTCGATCTCATTGCCGGTCTGGTCCGACATACCCATGATGATCGCCGTGGCCGCCTGGCGCGAGTTGAGCCCGCCGTCATAGTAGGCGGCCGGGTTCAGGAAGCCGTCGAGCAGCGGGATGTCGAAGTGCGAGCCGTCCGGCCTGACGCGGTCGATTGTCTCGGTCAGCATCGAGTGGCCGAAGCGGTAGACCGCGTGGGCGAACTCGGCCGTAATCGCCGGGTTGACGTCGGTCTGGTTGAAGGCGAAGGGCTCGAAGGGGTTGATCGCCGGCTGCACTTTGCGCGCGAACTCCTCGAACACCAGATGCTGGTACTCCATCTCGGTGACGAAGCGCGCGGCCTGGAATAGACGCTCGCCATAGGCGAAGGTCTTGTCCGGGCTGCCCTGGCTGAGGTTGATAGTCTGGTAGTCAGCCAGCAGGCTCGGGTTGGCGTTCAGGGTGTTCTGGATATCGCCGACCAGCCGGTTGTGCTCTGAGTGGAAGACCTGGTGGATGGCGGTCAGGGCAATATTCTCATTGCACCGGCCGTCGCCACAGATAAAGTGGATGTCGAGCAGCTCGTCGTCGTACTCGCCCTGGGCCACCGGGTCGAGGCTGCCGCCCGCCACCGCATCGGCGTCCGGGGTCTTGGGCGCGCTGAGCGAGCCGGGGTCGGCGCTGTGGGCGATGTCGTTGAGGAAGGCGGTGTCGATGCGGCGCACATCAGCCGGGGGCGGAACGGGCGAGCTGAGGCTGCCCTCGACCGTGCCCGAGACGGTCACATACTGCGGCATGCCGTTGGGGCCGGGGATGTAGTTGCCGTAGGCGTCGACCGCGACCATCGGAATATTGGTCACGTCGGTGTCGGCGAGCGCCATGCCCAGCACTGCGGCCGCCTGGGCCTTGATCTCGCGCCAGTTGGCGATGCCCTCGCCGTCGGCCGCGTCGAGGAAGTTGCCGGTCGCGACGGGCTTGCCCGCCACGCTCGTGTACTCGCGCAGGAAGAACTGGTGCGAGCTGTGCGAGGTGTAGGTCTGGCTCTGGTCGACGAACGGTGTGTCGGTATTGGGCGCGTTGCGCTGGCCGTCAGGCCCGACGACGATCTTGCCGCGGGTCAGGGTC
Organism: uncultured Oscillochloris sp.; assembly: GCA_964555675.1. Classification (GTDB taxonomy): domain Bacteria; phylum Chloroflexota; class Chloroflexia; order Chloroflexales; family Chloroflexaceae; genus CAIWXH01. Next base: position 5,853 of record CAZKTU010000214.1, on the reverse strand, counting down.
ATGAAGCGCAGGCCTGCCGGCACTTCGTCGCCGTTGCCGGCGATGCCGTCGGGGCCCAGGGTCACCAGCGGGTCGTCGGCCTTGAGCGGCACGACGACGGTGCCGTTGCCGCCGTTGGTGATCTTGTCGAGGCCGTGGTCGAAGAACTGGCCGAAAATCGTGAACAGGCCGTTGAAGGGCGGCGAGAGCCCGACGTCGGTCGTGATATTGGGGATGAACAGCGTCTGGTGGGGCTCGACACAGTTCGGGGCGGGCAACGCGCCGGGCGAGCCACAGACGAAGACGCCGTCGTTGCCCTGCGAGCGCACCGGGAAGCCGGCGGCGGCCACGGCGGCGGGGTTGTCCGAGGTCTGGTCGACGATCAGGTTGCTGACCGTGCGCGGCTCGGTGTCGAAGACGAAGCCGCTCGTCTGCTGGTATGAGCTGGCTGGGCCTCCGGGCGGGCCAAACAGCCCGGGATCCGCCTCGGCCGGGCCGAAGACCGGCGGGGCCAGGCGCGGGAAGGTCTGATCGGCGGCGCCAAAGCTCTCCTGGCCCGCCTGCAAGTTATTGCACGAGCCGTCGACGGTACGCAGGCCGAACGAGAGTAGCGGGCTCGGGATCTGGTTCGGCCCGGAGCCTAGCAGCGCCCCGCAGGGCCCGCTGCTCGAGGACGTATTTGCAGCATGATATTCGGCGATCTTGATCTGCTTGAGGATGTAGGCCAGGTCCGAAGAGGTGACGGTGAAGCCCTGTCCGATGATCGCAGCCGAGGCCGGCTGCACGGGCGCTGATAAGAGTGGTACGAGCAAGGCCACGAGCATTGCGAACGACCACCATGGTCGCACCCCTAGACTGGGCCCAATACGGCGTTCAGACTTCATGATCCCCCCTGGATGACAGACTATTCATCACCACAACGCAAGCAGTATTTACGGCGCAGGTACACATAGCATTGTGAAAGCATCATGCCCCCAGGATGCTTCACAATTAGCTGCTTTGTGTCTCTGGCCGTATGTCGTTTCGGACTACTGCTGTCGGTGAGTTGACTATATCACGACAGTTCCGGCGAAAAATAGCCGGCAAACGTCAGGGAAACCAGGGACTTATGCTCGGTAAACCATGAGCTATTCTTCCGGGATAATAGTCCCGAGCATAAGGGGTCTGGTCCCGGACTTATTCGGGTCGAGCTCTAGCCGACAGCGGCCTCAGCCGCCGGCGGCGGCGACTCGCCCAGCCAGTGGCGACGCAGGCGCTCGGCCTCCTGGCGGGCCTCATCGGCGGCCTCGTCGAGACCCTGGGCCGCCGCGTAGCCGGCCAGATCCTCCCAGATCTGGACCTCGAGGGCCCGCAGACGTGCTGCCGCGCTGTAGGTTGCCGCCAGGTGGGCGTCGCCCTCGGCCCCGATATAGTCGCCCTGGGCGGCCCTGATCGCGCCCAGGAGCCGCAGAGCGCAGACCTGGCCCGCGCGGTCGCCGACGGCGTTGCTCTTGCTCAGGGCGGCCCGCGCCTCGACGTAGGCCCCCTCGAGCTTGCCGCGCAGCAGCAGCGCCTGACCGATCGAGATCCGGGCGCGGATCTCAGAGCCCCAGTCGGCGATGGCCCCGGCCAGGTCGAGGGCCTGCCGATGCAGGCGCAGGGCCGCCGTCGGGCGCCTGAGCGCCAGCTCGAGGTCGCCCAGACTGTCGAGGCAGCGGGCGGCAAGGCTATCTGGATTCAGCAGGGCGATCTCGACGGGCGAGGTCGCCCTGCAGCGGGCCAGGGCCCGCCGCAGGAGCCTGCGAGCCGCACTCAGCGCGCCCGTGCTGGCCCTGGCCATCGCGTAGGCCTCGAGGCAGGCGATGCCGAGCAGGGCTGCCTCGGCCCTCGCGCCCCCACCGGCCTCGCGCTCGATCTGGCGCAGCTGACGGATCAAGGCGGGCGCCTGGCTCGCCGCGCGCCGATCCATCCCCGTTACCAGGAGAAAGCGCAGCTGGAAGAAGCCGGCGTAGGCCTGGCGCAGCGGCGACTTGAGGTGGGCCGCCAGCTCGGCCAGCTGGGCCAGGTCGTAGGTCTGGGTCACGTTATTGCCGGCTCGCTCGTTGACGGCCACCCGCAGCAGCAGCAGGGCGAAGCGCCGCTCGGGGGCGCGCACAAAGGCCAGCCCCTGCTCGATGTAGCGCAGGGCCGTCTCGACCGAGTACTGCCGGGCCTTCACGCGGGCGGCCACATAGCAGTAGTGGGCCTGGAGCTCCCACTCTTCGGCGTAGCCCAGGTGGCGGATGAGCTGATCGTAGACCGCCGGCTCGGCCCCCGCCGCGATCTCGGCCGCGTAACACTCCTCGTACCAGCGGGCCACAGACGCGTGCAGCTGCCGGCGCTGCCCGAAGAGCAGGCTGCGATAGGCGACTTCGTGGGCTACGCCATGCTTGAAGCGGTAGACCCGCTCGGGCCCCTCGAGCTCGAGGTCGATGATCTGCAGCGCCACCAGGGTGTCGAGCTGCTCGCGCAGGGTCTCGGCCGATGGCCGCGACGGGTGGACCGTGCTCAGCAGCCGCAGCTGGAAGGTGCTGCCCAAAACGGCGGCCACCTTGAGGGTCATGCGGGTGGCGACGTCGAGCCGGTCGACCCGGGCCTGCACGATGCCCTGGGCCGAGTTCGAGACCTGCACGCTGAAGTGGCTCCTGGTCAGGTCGGCCGCGCCGTTCTCGACCCGCACGAGCTGGTGTTGGCGCAGGACGCGCAGGTACTCCTTGATGAAGAGCGGCTGTCCCTCGGCGTGGCGCTCGACGTGTTGGCTGAGCCGGGCGTTGACCGTGGCGACGCTGAGCTGCTCGCGGATCAGCTGGGTGCTCTCGTCGCCCGTGAGCTTGCTCACGACGACATGCACACAGGCCGGGCTCGCGCGCATCGCGTCAAGGGGCGCGGGCGGCGGTCCGTCGAGGGGCCTGTGAGAGAGGGCCACGCAGATGCGCGGCGGCCCGCCGTTGACGAGGGCGGCGGCCAGGGCGAGGGAGGGCTCGTCGGCCCAGTGGATATCCTCGAGCACGATCAGCAAGGGCGCCCCGCCGGCCATGGCCGTAACCAGAGCGGCCGCCAGGGCGACGAGCTGCGCCTCGTCCTCGGCCGTCAGGGGTGGGGCGTTGTCGGCCCGCGCCCCCCCCACGCTGAGGGCGCGCGCAAGCAGGGCTTCGGCCGAGCGTAGGGCGGGGCTGAGGGGCGCAAGGCAACGCGAGAGCCGGGCCTGCTGGGTGGCGCTCGGCTCGCCCTCGTCGATGCCGCACATCGCCAGGATCACCGGGCGCCACACCCCGAGCGGCGTTGGCGCGTCGCCGCTGCTGCACTCGGCGCTGTAGCCCGCCCGCCCGCGATCTACCCAGCTCAGGTAGAGCTCCTGGAGCAGGCAGCTCTTACCGATGCCCGACTCGCCCTCTACCACGATCAGCGCGGGGCGACCCGTCGCGGCGGCCTCGGCGGCCTCGGCCATGGCTTTGCGCTCGAGCAGGCGGCCTACCACCACGACCGTGTCGGGCAGCGCCGCCCCGCTTGCGTGCTCGAGCCCGCCGTGCTCCGCCCGCGGTGGGGCGGGGATGACGCGGGCCACAGGCACACCCTCGGCGTGACCCTTGGTGATGGCGAGGTCGGGCTCGGAGGTGGCGTAGCGGCCGAGTACGTCGTTGCGCACGCGGCCCGAGACCAGGATGTTGCCGGGCTGGGCGAGCTGCATCAGGTGCGCGGCTAGGTTCATATCGTCGCCCTGGGCCGTGTAGACGCGTCGCTCGGGGCTGCCCACGGCGCCGACGAACAGCCAGCCGAGCGTGACGCCGGCCTGTGTCACCAGGCTGCGCTCGTAGAGCTCGAGACAGCAGCCCACCGCCCGGCTGGCGTCGTCGCCGCGCGAGACGGGCGCCCCGAAGAGCAGTACGAAGACGGCCCCTTTGTCGCCGACCTCGATCTCATTCAGCCACCCGCCCCAGCGACGGACCACGGCCTGGACCTGGGCCACCAGCGGGTGCAGATCATTGGGTCGGCGCGGCAGCTCGAAGGCGGCGAAGACCGGCACGCAGCGGCGGTACTCGGCGACTAGCTCGTTGAGGCGCAGCCGCTCTACGAAGCTCGGGGGCAGAAAGTGCTCCCAGCCGAGGGCGGTGTCCGGGTCGGGCGATGGGGGCGGAGCCAGGGGCTCGTCGGCTGCCGGCGGGGCCTCGCCCATAAGAAAAGCGCCCGCGGCGCTGTCGCGCTCGGCCGCCGCGGCCGCCGCCAGGGCCGGCCCGCTGAGCACGAGATGCAGCCCGTGGCTCGGCAGCCCGGCCAGGGCGGCGTGGACGAGGCCGGCGCTCACGCCGATGCGCAGGGCGAAGCGGAAGGGGCCCGCCGGCGTCGCGACGGGCGGCAAAGCGGCGACGGCGGCGATCATGGCCTGGCCGCAGCGTCGCCCCAACTCGAGGTCGAGCTGACCGGGCCACCACGCGGTCAGGGCGTCGCCGGCGATCGAGGCGACGTCGCCCCCGTAGGCCCCGATCGTCTCGATCAGGGCCGAGTAGCAGCGGTTGAGCGTATCGTGGAGCCGCTCGGCGCCGTCGGGCAGGGGGGCGAAGGCCGCCGTCAAGCGGGTGAAGCCGCTCAGGTCGGCATAGAGAACTGTGGCGTTGCCCGATACAACGAGGCCAGGCTGTAGCTCCGGAGCGCCAATGCGTTCGCGGAGCCAGACTGGCAAGTAGGGCGCAAAGATCTGTCGAGCCGGTTCCTGGTTCATGCGGTGGCCTGGGACGAAGAGCCGGCCTGGTGTCTGCATCTTCTATTCTACCGCACGCCGCGAACCGCTGCTTGCCGTGTCTGATGTGGTATACTCCGATCACGTTGCCCATGCACCGTAGTCCAGGAGCTGTCCCCTTTTTGCGCTCGCCTGAGCGCCTCGGCGTGATGCCGCGGCGATGGCCGGCGCGTCAACCCATGGCCCGGGAAGGGCCGAAAGAAGGTTTTGTTGTGAGTGCAGAACGTCTGCAGAAAGTCCTCGCCAGCGCCGGGGTCGCCTCCCGCCGCGATTGCGAGGCCCTGATCGCTGCCGGTCGCGTGACCGTCAATGGCCGTGTTGTCCAAGAGCCGGGGACCCGCGTCGACCTCGAGCAAGATGTCGTCCTCGTCGATGGCGAGCCCGTTCGCCAGCCCAGCAGCCGCACCTACCTGATGCTTCACAAGCCGGCCGGCTTTGTCTCGACCGTCGACGACCCCCACGGGCGCCCGACCGTCGTCGAGCTCGTCAATGTGCCGGCCCGTGTCTTCCCGGTTGGCCGCCTCGACGTCGATAGCGAGGGCCTGATCCTGCTGACCGACGACGGCGAGCTGACCCATTTTCTGACCCACCCCAAGTTTGAGGTCGAGAAAGAGTACCGCGTGCTGATTGACCGCTCGCTTGAGGCTGACGCCCTGCGCGAGTGGCGCAACGGGCTCATGCTGAATGGCGAGTTGACGGCCCCCGCGAAGGTGGCTCTCCTCGAGACCACTGACGAGGGTGTCTGGTACACCGTCGTGCTGCGCGAGGGCCGCAAGCGCCAGATCCGCGAGACGGCCAAGCTCCTCGGCTACGAGGTGCGCCGCCTCATTCGCGTCCGCGAGGGCGAGTTGCTGCTCGGCGAGTTGGCGCTGCGCGAGTTCCGACCCCTCACTGACGAAGAGGTGGCTGGCCTGCGCGCCCACGTTCCGGCGCGCGCCCCCCGCGAGGAGAGCCCTGAGGCTGCTTCAGACCGGCGCCCCGGCGCCCGCGGCGCTGCCGTCGCCGGGGCCGCAGCCGCCGGCGTCGCCTATAGCCGTCGCGATGATCGCGACGGCGAGCGCTCCAGGCCCGATGGCGAACGAGGCCCACGGGCGCCCCGCGAAGAGCGTGGGCCCGGCGCA
>CAZKTU010000213.1:0-11745 GCA_964555675.1 uncultured Oscillochloris sp. | reverse complement strand
TGGTATCATGGCCCGCAGCCGGGCGCCTCAGGGCGCCGCCTTCTGCCTGGAGGAGTTATGCCTGTTGATACGCCCGTCGCCGACCTGGTGCGGCAGCTGAGCCGCGTCGGCCTGCGCCCTGATGATCGCCTCGTGCAGCGCATTGTCGAGCACGGCCCCGCCGCCCGCGCCGAGCTGCTTGGGCTGGCCACGCAGATCGATGCCCTCCATAGCGAGCTGCCCGCCTCTCTCGGGCCGCTCCACGCTCTGCGCCTGCTCGGCGAGCTGCCCGACGCCGAGATGATCGCCCCGCTGCTGGGGGCCCTGCCCGTCCCGATCTATGGCGATGAGGATGTGCCCGCCCGGCTCTATGCCACCGAGGTGCTGCAGATTATCGGGCGCGTGGGCGAGCCGGCCGTCGCCATCCTCTGGGCGTATGCCGATGACGAGGCCAACCCCGAGCTGACCAGGGCCGCCGCAATCGGCGGCCTGGCCTTCGTGGCCTCCTACGCCCCCGAAGTGCGCGAGGCGGTGATCGCCGAGGCCCGGCGTCGCCTCGCCCTGGAGCAGCCCCTCCCGGTCGCCACCGGCGTGGTCACCCTGCTCTCCGAGCTGGGCGACGCCCAGAGCTACCAGGCGGTCATGGCCGCCTACAGGACGGGGCGGGTCGATAAGGAGCAGGCCCCGGCGGCGGCGGCTCGCCAGTTCCTCCTCGGCGGCGGGCGCAAGGATCTGACCTGTGTCAGCCACCCCCTCGGCGAACGCTACGACCACCACGGCCCGCACCTGCGGGCGCCCGAGGACCAGATCGACGACGAATAGCCGGCGATGCGCTTTCGTACCCATCTGCTCAGCTCGCTCGCGGCGGGCCTGGCCATCTATGGGCCTCGGCCTGTGCCCGTCGCGGCCCTCGTGGCCGCCGGGACGCTGATCGATGTCGATCATGTGGTGCTCTACGCGCTGCAGACAGGCGACTGGAGCCTGTTCGGGGCCGTGCGCTACGACCGCTACCGCCATAAGGTCGCCGGGGCGGGCGACAATCGGCCCCGCTACGGCTCGTTGCGCTCGTGGCTGCACGAGCCGCTGCTGCTGTTGCCGACCGGCTGGCTCGCGGCCGCCGGCCACCCTTGGCTGCGCCCCCTGGCCCTCGGCGTGGGCCTGCACCTGCTGCTCGACCACTATGACTGGCCCGCCCGCTACGGCGAGCATCTGCGCTCGCGGGGCGTCTGTCGGGCCTGTGGGCGCACCGGCCGCCGGCTCTCGGTCGCCCGCTCGGGCCGGCGGGGCGCCTACAGCTATCGGGCCATCTGCCGCGCCTGCGCCGAGCGCAATGCCATGGGCGGTCGCGGGGGGCTGCGCCAGGGCCGGCGGGGGCGCCAGGGCCCCCGTGTCTGAAGTGGCCCGCCCGCCCGCCCTGTGGTACACTGACGGCGCGGGCGATGCCGCGCGGCTCGCCCTCAGCACCGGGAGGCCGGGATGGATGACGATCGAGAGCCTCTGCTGCCCCAGAGCGAGGAGCCCGGGGAAGAGCTCGAGCGGCTCGCGCGCGAGACACTCGAGGCCCAGGCGGGCACGGCCGACCCCGTTGGCGCGCGTCGGCGCTGCCAGCGCGTGATCGATCTGTATGCTGCGGGCGCTATCGAGGATGCGCGCGACAACTTTCACGCCGCCTGGGTGATGCTCTGCGGCGAGACGCAGGCCCACTACAGCCTGGCCCGCATGTTCGCGCGGCGCGCGACCGAGCTGGGCGAGGCGCGGGGCTGGACCTTACGGGCGATGGCCTGGGATCGCTGGCTGGTGGCGGGCGGCAAGCCGCAGCGCTTCGGCACTCAGATCATCAAGCAGAATGGCCGCTGGTCCCTGGGCGCGGTCGAGCCCGCGGTGAGCGACCTCGAGCGGGCCTTCTTCGCCGTGCCGCCCCTCTATGTGCAGCGTCAGCGCGCCGAGCAGCTGCAGCGCCAGGAGGGGAGCTAGGTGCGCGCTGCGGGCGCTTGCGGCAGCTACGCCTAATGGCGAAGGGCCAGTGACTGGCGCTCTGGCGCACGGTCACTGGCCCTTCATCAAACGCGTGGGGGTCGGCTCAGTCGCCGCGCGACTCTTCCTCGGGGGTGGTGACCTGCAGGCCCTCGAAGAGTTGCTGGAGCAGGTTGCGCAGCTCGTAGACCTGGTCGTGAGAGAGGGTGCGCATGCGCCGGCTGACCCGGGCATGGTGACGCGGCTTGATGCGGCGCAACTTCTCGGCGCCGGCGCCCGTGAGGCAGATCAGACTGACGCGGCGGTCCTGAGGGTCGGGGCGGCGCTCGACATAGCCCTTGCTGATCAGCCGATCGACGATGCCCGTGAGGTTGCTGTTGTCGCAGAGCATCCTGACGCTGATCTCGCTCAACGGTACGCCCTCGGGGGTGGCGTAGTTGAGGATCATGAATTGCGGGACCGTGATATCCTCGCTACGGAGGTCGTAGCGGTTATACGTGTCCATCATCGAGTTGATCTGGCGAAGCAGGGCGTACGCTTCGAGCTCGGGGCTGGCCTGTTCGGTCGGGGGGGTGTCGGGTTGTACACTCATGGCGCGTAGTCCTGACGTGTAGGCGCGCAGTGGGCGGAGCTGCGGCCGCGCGCATCTCGTGCGTCTGAGGTACTGAGCCGAACTCCGCTCGGCTTCAGATCCAAACTACAATATAATTCCTTTACACTTCAAAATATAGCATAGCAATCGTCTAATGTCAACCACGAGTATAGGAAATGCACAGAAAATCTGTGCATAACTTTCAGCTTCAGGACTGAACCAATGCTAAGTGCCACTTCTCCCGCACCGCGCTACGAGCGCATCGTCTCGCTGATCTTTGTCATCCTGATTGGCCTGGCCGTGATCTTTCTGATCGACGGCAACCCGAATACGCTACGGATCGTTCTAGGCGGCGACATGCCGACCATCACCCTCTCGTGGTTTCTGATCGCCTCGCTCACGGTGATCACCAGCGCCGGCGCAGATCTCCTGGCCCGCTCGCACCCTCAGATGCAGAATCGCCGCTTGCCCACGCTCAACCTGGGCGTGGTGCGGCTCGAGGCGGCGCCCGCCTTCTGGGTGCTACCGTCCTTCAGCGTGGTGGGCTCGTTCGCCTTCTTCAGGCTCTTCAGCAATGTGCTCGAGGGGGCGGCCTTCGCCTTGGCCCTGGTTGCCGCGGGTGGCTCGTTGCTGACTGTGCTCCTGGCCCAGCACTACGCCCTTGACCGCAACCCGGCCGTGAGCCAGCGCGCCCAGCTTGTGCTGCAGGCGATCGGCTACCTGCTCGCCTTCGGCGTATTCAGCGCGGTCTATTTTGCGCGCTACCGCACCCTCTACTCGGCGACCCTGATCGGCGGCGCGGCGACCCTGCTGGCCTACGCCTTGCTGGCCTACACTGCGCGGGCCAACGCCTTCGCCGTCTCGGTGCTGGTGGGCCTGATCCTGGCCGAGGCGACCTGGGCGCTCAACTACTGGGCGACAACCTTCTTGATCGCCGGGACGCTGCTGCTGCTGATCTTCTACATCGCTGTGAGCCTGCTGCAGCACCAGGCGGCAGGGCGCATGCAGCGCCGGATTCTGGTCGAGTATAGCCTCCTCGGGGGCGGTCTGTTTGCGGCGATCGTCTATGTAACCTGGGCGCTCAAGTAGCCGTCTGTAAGCCGGACGCGGGCCGCGCCGGTCGGGGCCGCGCGGCGGGTTTTCGACCTTTGTATGGTTGCCGCAGGGCATCCTTTCTGCTACACTACAGGGGCGATTGACCCCGCCTCAGGCAAAGGCGAGACACCGTCTCCCCCCAGATCTCCAACATCGGCGTCGCGCCCGCGAAAGGGAGCAGCGTGAAGCGATCTGCAGACCAGCGGCCCGTGCGCATTAGCGATCACGTGGCCTTCTTCAGCTATCGCTGGCTGGCGTGGGCCGTTGCTGCCCTGGCGCTGACGCTGCCCGAGCGGCCTGTCGCCACCCTGCCGCGCGACGCGGGCCTCCTGCTCCTGATCGGCGTGATCAATGTGGTGGCCACGGCCCTCTCGCAGGGCTATGTGCGCCTGGCCCGGCGTCGCCCCGCCATCCTCGGCCTCGACCTTGCGGCGAGCGCCGCGGTGCTCTGGCTGAGCGGCAGCACCTACCTGCCCTTTCTGCCCTACGCCCTCGCACCCCTGGTGCTGCCGGCCCTGCTCTTCGGCTGGCGCGGGGCGCTCAGCGCAGCCGCGATCTTTATTGGCCTCGACCTGTTCGGCCTGAGCATCCTTAATGCCGGCGCCCAACTCGGCGAGATCGCCCTGGCCGTGCGCCCGCTTACGCCCCTGGCCTTCGCCGGCCTCTGGGCGGCCCTGGGCCAGCTGCTCCTGAGCGGCTCGCCGGGCTACGAAGCTTATGGCGCCCAAGGCGATCTGGCCGCCCCCGAACTGCCAGGCGCCGACGAAGCCCCCCCCGGCACCCAGCCGCCCCTCCGCTCCCTCGAGCGCCCGCGCTCTGAGGGCGTCGGCACGGGCGCGACAAACCTGGCTGCGACCAGCCCCCTGGTGGTGATGCGGGCCGCCACCGAGCAGCGCTCCGACCTCTCGCGCCGCGTGATCTACGACCTGAACCCCGCCCAGGACCTGAGTCTCACGGCCAGCCTCGAGCAGCTCGGGGCCGGGGTCGCGCGCCAGGGCGATCTGGCGGTGAGCATCACCTCCACGGGCTCGCCTCGCCTCCTGACCCAGGCCCAGCACAGCCTCTTGCTGCGCATCGCCCACGAGTGCCTGCTGAATGTGCAGCAGCACGCGCGCGCCCATAGTGTCCTGCTCACCCTGGCCTACGAGAGCGCCGCCGTTACGCTGGTCGTCCAGGACGATGGGGTCGGCCTGCTCGATGGCACCTACGAGCGGCCCGGCCTCCACGCTTTGCGCGCGGTGCGCTACAGGCTCGCCGAACTCGACGGCCAGCTCGCCGTCTTCGAGAGCGAGAGCGGCGGAGTCACGGTGCGCGCCACCCTGCCTCTGGATGCCTGATCTGCGCTTGCTCCCTTGCCCGGGGCCTACGCAGAAGGTATAATCTACCCGTTGCGCGCAGTGGGCCGCCTGGCCTTGAGAGGCCGGGTGGCCTCATTTACGGAGAGATCCTGCATGATGGCGCGATCAGCGCTGCGGGCGCTGTGTATTCTGGGTGCGATCGGCCTGATCGGCTACGGCATTATCCAGCCCGTCGAGGCCGAGGTGCGCTGGCTGATCTGCCTGTGGGCGGCCGCGCCGCTGTTTGGGCTGGCCGCCTGGCTCAGCGCCTCGCGCGCGCCCCTCGCGCCCCGCGGCCTCAACCGCAGTGTCGCCAATGTGGGCATGGTCATCCTGGTCGGCTTCGGCCTGCTGAGCCTACAGCTGCTGCGCCAGCAAGTGGTGCAGGCCGACGCGATCTACCACTTTGTGGCCCTCGGCCCCGATGGCAGCACCACCAGCAATGTGCGCCCCGTCCTCGACTCGCAGCGCGTTCTGCGCGGCCGTATGATCGACCGCAAGGGCTTCGTCCTCGTCGCCAGCGAAGCGGTCGAGGGCTTTGGCCGCCGGGTCTACCCCCTGGCCGATGCCTACGACCCGCGCGCCTTCAGCAATATCGTCGGCTTTTTCAGCACCCGCTACGGCCAGAGCAGCCTCGAGTCGAGCTACGCCGAGTACCTCACCGGGCAGCGCGGCAACGAGTGGGAGCGCTTGCGCGAGCGCTTCCTCGGCGGGACGCCCCGCGGCAACGACCTGACCCTGACGCTCAACGCCGACCTGCAGGCCCGCGCCAGCGCCGAGCTTGGCGGGCGCACCGGCTCGGTGGTCGTCCTCGACCCGCGCAGCGGCGCCGTCCTGGCTATGGCCAGCACCCCCGGCTTCGACGCGCGCCAGCTGAGCTTCGACCCCGGCGCCCCCGATTGGGAGCTCGAGAATCAACGCGTCAGCCAGTACTGGGAGCAGTTGGTCGCCGACGGCGCCGGCCAGCCCTTGCTCAACCGGCCCACCCAGGGCGTCTACCCCCCGGGCTCGGTCTACAAGACTGTTACGGCCATCGGCGCCCTCGAGAACCCCGCTGCGGGCCAGCCCAATGCGATCACCTGCCCCGAGACCTATACCCCCCAAGAGGGCGCGCCCCCCGTCGTGAACGCGGTCAGCGGCCTCGCCGGGCTGACCGGCAATCCGTCGAACCTCGAGCGGGTCTATGCCTACTCGTGCAATACGGCCTTCGCCCAGTATGCTACCCGCCTGACGGTCGACCTGATGATCGATACGGCCCGCCGCTTCGACATCCTGACGCCCCAGCGGGCCGCGGCGAGCTACGGCGAGTTCCTCGACCTGCCCACCGCCCAGAGCCTGCTCTATGTCGACCCGGGCTTCCTGAACTTCCCGCGGGCCCTCGCCGACACGGGCTACGGCCAGGGTCAGCTGCTGGTCACCCCGCTGCAGATCGCGATGGTCGCCGCGGCCGTGGCCAATGACGGTGTGATGATGCAGCCCTACCTGGTCCAGCAAGTGACCCGCCCCGACGGCGGGGTCATCCTCACCCACTCGCCGCGGGCCATCCGCACGACCATGTCGCGCGAGACGGCGCGCACGATGCTGGCGAATATGTTCGCCGTGGCCCAGTATGGCTTCGGCAAGAGCGTCGACGACTTCACTCCGCCCGGGATCGCCGTGGGCGGCAAGTCGGGCACCGCCGAGCATGTCCCAGGGGCGGCGCCCCACGCCTGGTTCATCGCCGTGGCGCCCCTCGAGGCGCCCCGCTTCGCCGTGGCCGTGATGGTCGAGGGCGGCGGCGAGGGCAGCAGCGTTGGCGCCGAGCTGGCCGGCCGGGTCCTGGCGGCCGCCTTCGAAACCGAGTAAGGGCCTTACTGTGTATCTCACAGGCGCAGCAAACGCAGAGCCGGCCGGCCGGGACTCGTCCCGCTCGATCCGCGTCGCGCTGCGCCGGCAACCGATGAAGCTGCGGCAGATCGTTATCAGGCTGAGCATGCTGGGGCTCTCGGTCATGGCCATGGGCGCATGCGCGCAGGCTCGCCCGGTCGCGCCCGATCGTCCGACCGGCACCCCCGTTGCCGTCGCCGCGGTCGGCACCGTCGTCCCGCCGCCGCCGGCCTCGGCGCTCCCACTCCCGAGCGAGCCGTCGGCGCTCCCCACGCTCACGCCCGCGCCGACTCTCCCGCCCGTCCCCACCGCCCGGCCCACGGCCACGGCCGAGCCGCCGCCGGCGCCTACGGCCCTGGGCGTCTCGATGCGGCGGCAGATCTTCAACGAGGTGTGGACGACGGTGAACGAGCACTACCTGTACCCCGACTTCGGCGGGGCCGACTGGGCCGCCCTGCGCGCCGAGTTCGAGCCGCGCGTCGAGCAGGTCCCGACCGACGAGGGCTTCTACGAGCTGGTCGGCCATATGGTCGCGCGCCTGGGCGATGACCACTCGCGCTTCCTGCCCCCCCAGGCCGCCCAACGCCAGGATGCCCTGAGCAGCGGGCGCGAGGAGCAGGTGGGCATCGGGGTGGTGGTCCTGCCCCTGCGCGATGGCCTGCTCATCCAGCATGTCTTCCCCGATAGCCCCGCCGAGCGGGCCGGCCTGCGACCCCGCGACCGCATCGTTGCAATCGACGGCAGCTCGTATGCCGGCCGCGACATCCAGGGCCCCGAGGGCAGCCAGGTCCGCGTGACCGTGGTGCGCCCCGGCGCCCAGGCCCGCGATGTGGTGATCACCCGGCGTCGTGTCGAGGGCCGGATCACCCCGGCGGCTCGGCGCCTGCCCGGCGAGATCGGCTACCTCAATGTGACCACCCTCTGGGTCAATGATATGGACAAGCAGGTGAGCCAGGCCCTCGCCGAGGTGGCCGCGCCTCAGCCCCTGCGCGGCCTGATCCTCGACCTGCGCAGCAACCCGGGCGGCTGGCGCAATGTGCTCACCGGCATCCTCGGCCACTTCATCAGCGGCGAGGTCGGCAGCTTCACCAGCCGCAAGGGCGATATCCCGCTCGAGATCGAGCGCGGCGCCCAGCCCGATCTGCGCGGCGTGCCCCTGGTCGTGCTGATCGACGGCGGCACCGCCTCGTACGCCGAGCTGATCGCCGCCGTGCTCCAGAGCCAGGCCGGGGCTGTGGTGCTCGGCTCGCCCTCGGCCGGCAATACCGAGACGATTTACTCCTACGAGCTGACGGGCGGGGCCCGGCTCTGGGTCGCTCAGGAGGGTTTCAAGCTGGCCGGCGGCGGCAACCTGGAGGGCGTGGGTGTGCAGCCGGACATCCCCGTCTTCGAGGACTGGACCCGCTTCAGCGAGGAGGAGGACCCCGCGATCGTCGAGGCCCTGCGTCTGCTTGCCCCGAGCGCCGGGGGCAAGTAGTGCGGCCGCGCAGCGTCGACTGGGCCCTCGCCCTGAGCCTGGCCTGGTCGTTCGGCACCGGCCTCTGGAGCCTGACCGCCGGGCGGCCCGAGGAGTGGTGGATCGTCACCCTGCACGGCCTCGGCGGCCTCTGGATGGCCCTGTTGCTCGTGCCCAAGCTGCGCCGCGTCTGGGGTCGCCTGCGCCAGGCTCCCGGCGACCGGCGGGCCTGGCCCGGCCTCGCCGCTACCCTGCTCGCCCTGGCTGTGCTGGCCTCGGGGGTGGGCTGGACGGGCGGCGGCACGCTCTTTGCCCTGGGCTACAACCTGCTCAACTGGCACATCCTGCTCGGCTTCGCCCTGATCGCCGCCGCCTCGGCCCATATGCTCGCCCGGGCCAGGCCCCTGCGACGGCCCGACCTGCTCGGGCGACGCCAGGCCCTGACGGCGATCGCGGTGCTCGCGGGCGCCGCCCTGATCCGCCCCCTCAGGGACGGCCTCGCCGGCGTCCTGGGCCTCGGCGGGGCCGAGCGGCGCTTCACCGGCTCGCGGGCCTGGGCCCACTTCACCGGCAATGGCTTCCCGGTGGTCAGCTGGGTCGCCGACCGACCGCGGCCCCTCGACCCGGCCGCCTGGCGCCTGCGGGTCGAGGGGCTGGTGGCGCGGCCGCTGAGCCTAGAACTGGCCGCCCTCGACCGGGGCGACGCGCTCGAGGCGACCCTCGACTGCACCGGCGGCTTCTACACGACCCAGCGCTGGTCGGGCATGACGGTGGGCGCGCTGCTCGATCAGGCAGGCGCCGACGAGGCGGCGGGCTGGGTGCGCTTCGTATCGGTCACGGGCTACCGCTGGAGCCTGCCGCGCGAGCAGGCCCGTGGGGTCCTGGTGGCGACGCGGGTCGGCGCCGAGCTTCTCGATCACGGCCACGGCGGCCCGGCGCGGCTGGTGGCCCCGGGCGAGCGCGGCTTCGTCTGGGTGAAGTGGCTGGTGGCGATCGAGCTGCGCGCGGGGCCCGACCCGGGCGAGCTCGCGGCGATCAACACCAGCTGGCTCAGCCCCGCCGGTCGCGGCGAGGGGTAGCGGCTTGCGGCGCGGCCGCGCCTGGTGTATGATTCGGGGTCGGCGGAGCGGGGCGCCCCGTGCGCTCGCCCCCCTTGAGCCCATGACGACGAGGTCATTTCATGCGCGATACACTAGGGCTGGCAGCTGAGTTGGTGGCGGGGGCCCGCAGGGTCGTGGCCCTGACCGGCGCCGGCTACAGCCGGCCTTCAGGCATACCCGACTTCCGCAGCCCCGACGGGATCTGGGCTGTGCGCGACCCTGCCGAGGTCGCCTCCCTGGGCGCCTTCCAGCGCGACCCCGATGGCTTCTATCGCTGGCTGAGCGGGCTGCTCGCGCCCATCAGCGTGGCCCGGCCCAACCCCGCTCACCTGGCCCTCGCCGAGCTCGAGGCGGCGGGCCGGCTGAGCGCGGTGATCACCCAGAACATCGACGGCCTGCACCAGGCCGCCGGCTCGCGGCGGGTCTTCGAGCTCCATGGACATTTGCGCTCGGCGACCTGTCAGGAGTGTGGGCGCCAGGTGCCCACCGAACCGCTGCTGCCGACGGTGCGGCGCGGGCGCGCGCCCCGTTGCTCGTGCGGCGGCGCCTTCAAGCCCGATGTGGTGCTCTTCGACGAGGGGCTGCCCCAGGGCGTCTTCTGGCTGGCCCAGCGGGCCCTCGAGGAGTGCGACCTACTGCTGGTGGCCGGGACCTCGCTCGAGGTTGCGCCGGTCTGCGATCTGCCCCTGGCCGCGGCGCGCCGGGGCGCTCGGATTGTGATCGTCAACCTCGACGCGACCTACCTCGACGCCCAGGCCGACGCCGTGATCCGCGACGATGTGGCCACCGCCGTGCCGACTCTGGTGCGCGCCGCCGTGGGCGACCCGGTGGCCTGGTAGGCTCGGCCCTACCCCAGGGGCGGCAGGGTCTGCATCAGCACGCGCCAGTTTGGCTCGGGGGGCGTGCCGGCCTGCTTGGCGCGGGCGATCAGCAGGTCGGCCATGTTCTGTACGACCCAGTCGAAATAGATCGGCGGCAGCGAGGCCCGGTCGAAGTCGGGCGCCGTGTTCATGAAGTCGATCGCATAGGGCACGCCGCCCCTGACCGCGAACTCGACCGTGTTCATGTCGTAGCCCATGGCCCGGTTGATCTGCAGGGCGTCATGCAGCACGCGCGCGCCCAGCTCGGGCGAGAGGTGGTTGTGGTCCACCACGTAGCGCTCGTGGAAGGGGGCCAGCGGGTTGTAGCGGATGGGCAGCACGCGCTCCTGGCCGATGCAGATGCAGCGCACATAGTGCTCCCAGGCGATATACTCCTGCAGGATCATACCCTGGGGGCCGCTGCGGTTGTAGGCCGCCCAGAGCTCTTCGAGGCTGTGGACGACGGTCACATCCTTCCAGCCGCCGCCCCAGTGGGGCTTCAGCACGGCGGGCAGACCGACATAGTCGATGATGCTGCGCCAGTCGAGGGGGTAGACCAGGTTGCGCAGCGAGTCGCTGATGATGCTGTCGACGTAGCGTTGGTTGGGCAGGGCGATGGTGCGCGGGCTGGCGATGCCCAGGCGGGTGATCAGCGAGGCGCCGAAGAATTTGTCGTCCGCCGCGCGCCAGAAGGGGCTGTTGATTACCACGGCGCCGGCCAGGGCCGCCGTCTTCAGAAAGGTCGCGTAGTATGGGATCTCGTGGCTGATGCGGTCGACCAGCACGGCGTAGGGTGGCGTCTCGCCCATGCGCGTGCCGCCGAGCATGGCATACTCGCAGCTGACGCCCTCGTCGCGCTCGTTGATCGCGGCGATCAGGGCGTCGGGGAAGCTGCGCTCGCGCCCGACCAGGAGTCCGACCCGCAGCGGGCTATAGCTCGACATAAAAGACCTTTATAGTTGACAGCGGCTCCGGCGGCAGCTATTGTACCATCTTGTCCGGGCCTGGCCGACAGGGCCGGGAAGCTGTTCCAGCGAGAAGGAGACCTCTATGACGCCCTGGGATACGACGACGCCCTTCGGGCAGCGGGTCGAGCGCCGGCTGGCCGAGGAGCAGGTGATCTGGCTGGTGACGACCGACCGAAGTGGGACGCCCCAGCCCAACCCGATCTGGTTCATTATGGAGGGCGGGACCCTCTTGCTCTACTCGCAGCCTGGCGCCGCCAAGGTGCGCCATATTCAGGAGCGCCCGCGGGTGGCCCTGAACTTCAACACCGACGAGGGCGGCGAGGATGTGATCGTGCTGCTTGGCTCGGCCGCCGTCGACCCGGCCGCGCCGCCTGTCGATCAGCTGCCGGCGTACCTGGCCAAGTACGGCGCGGCCATCCCCGGCATCGGCTCGACCCCCGAAAAGATGGCCGCCGAGTACTCCACCGCCATCCGCGTGACCATCGAGCGCGTGCGTGGATTCTAGGGATTCACCACGC
>CAZKTU010000212.1:1186-11900 GCA_964555675.1 uncultured Oscillochloris sp. | reverse complement strand
GTCGTCGATGGCGCGGCGCATGGGCTCGCCGAGGTCGACGAAGCTCCGCAGATACCCCTCGGGCGCAGCCAGGGCCAGGGCGCGCTCCAGGGCGGCGCGAGCGCCATCCTGGTCGCCGGCAGTGCGGCTCGCCAGGGCGGTCAGAGCCAGGATCTCGACCAGCGAGGCCCCGCGCCCCTGGGCCTCGGCCAGGCCCCGCAGGCGCGAGAGCAGCCGCAGGGCCTCGGGGCCGCGCCCCTGGGCGATGCGCAGCCGGGCCAGGGCGAGGTAGTCGATCTCCTCGAGGTAGCTGAGAGCGCCCCCAGGGTCGAGGCCGCGCCCCTGGTCCCAGCCGACCGCGGCGGCCACGTCGCCGAGGTCCAGGTCGAGGTGGGCCTGTTCGGACGCGAGCCAGTTGGCGAGGCGGGGCACGCCCGTCCCGCGGGCGTAGGCCAAAGCCTGGGCCAGGGTGGCCCGGGCCGCCGCGGGCTGGCCCCGGGCGAGCTGGACCCGGGCCAGCCCGATCGGGCCCATCAGCAAGATTTCGACATTCTCGCCCTGGCGCCCCAGACGCAGCCCATCGCGCAGCAAAGCCTCGGCGGCGTCGAGCTCGCCCCACTCGTAGCGCAGCATACCCAGGCCGACGTAGGCCGTCCCGGCCACGGGCACCGGTCGCGGGGCGGCGCCCTCGCGCTGCGGGTAGAGGGCCGCCCCGCGGGCGATCGCGTCCTCGTAGGTGCGGGCGGCCCGGTGCAGCTGGCCGGCGCGGGCCTGCAGCTCGGCGAGCTGGCGCAGGGCGAAGATGGCGATGATCGGCATGCCGCCGGCCTGTCCGGCGACCGCGGCCTGCTCGAGGGCCGGGGCCGCCGAGGCGAAGTCGCCCTGCTGGTAGGCGGCGTTGCCGAGCATCAGGGCTACCACCGAGCGCACCAGCACCGAGTCGTCGGGCAGGGCCGCCAGGGCGCGCCGGGCCAGATCGACGGCGCGGGCGCTCTCGCGGCGCAGCCCGGCCACCGTGGCTCGCACCGCCAGCGTCTCGCTGGCCAGGTTGCGCGGGGTGTAGGGCGCCGAGAAGGGCGCCGGCGTGTCGGGGTCGCCCGTGTAGGCCGCCAGGGTCGCGTCGACCGCCGCCAGGGCCGGCTCGACCGCCTCGAAGTGCCCGGCGATCGCCCCGGCCCATGCCTCGATCAGGCAGAGGGCTGGGCGCGAGCGCAGCAGCTCGGGCGGCAGGGCAGTCAGCCAGCCGAGCACCGTAGTCACCTCACTGCGCAGCAACAACGGCCGGCCCTCGCGCTCGACGATCACCGCGGCCTGCTCGAGCTCGCCGGCGGCCAGCAGGTGGGCCACTGCCTCGACAGGCATGGCCTGGGCCGCGTACCAGGCCGCCGCGCGCCGGTGCAGCAGCGCCGGCCGGCCCGGCTCCTCGCGCCGCAGCCGCTCGCGCAGGAACTCCGCGAAGAGGGCGTGATAGCGGTACCAGCGCCGCTCCTCGTCCAGGGGGAGCAGGAAGAGGTCGCGGGCCTCGAGCTGATCGAGCAACTGCTGTGACGAGCGATCCGCGGACAGGGGCGGCACCTCGGCAGAGTCCGGCCCCTGCAGGCGATCGCACAGCTCGGCGCAGAGCTGATCGAGGATGCTGGTGTCGAGCAAGAAGCGCTGGAGCGCGGCCGGCTGGCGGCGCAGGATCTCGTCGGCCAGGTAGTCGTAGAGGTGGCGGTGGCTGCCGGCGAAGGCGGCGATGCGGCCCTGCGGGTCGTCGCTGTCGCGCAGCGAGTGGGCGGCCAGAGCCAGGGCCCCGGCCCAGCCCTCGGTGCGGCTGGCCAGGGCCGCCACCTCGGCCTCGGCGAGGCGCAGCCCCTCGACGCCGGCCAGGGCCGCCACCTCGGCGGGGGTGAAGCGCAGCTCGGCCATACGCAGCTCGGCCAGCTGGCCGCGCAGGCGCCACCGAGCCAGAGGCAGGGGCGGGTCACCGCGCCCGGCGAGCACGAGGCGCAGCCCTGGCGGCATGTGGTCGACCAGGAAGGTCACCCCGGCGTGGATGGCCTCGGCCTCAAGCACATGATAGTCGTCGAGGATCAGGATCACGTCGTGGTCGAGCCGCTCGAGCTCGTCGAGCAGGGCGGCGATCACCACCTCGGGCGGCGGGGGCGTCGGCGAGCGCAGCATGGCCTGGGCGTGATCGCCCACCCCGGGGGCGACCTCGTTGAGGGCGGCCGCCACGAAGCCCCAGAAGCGGGTCGGGTCGTTGTCACGCTCGTCGAGCGAGAGCCAGGCGTACGCGGGCGGCGGGCGACCTGCGGGGGGCGGCCCCGCCGTCGCGGCGCCGGCCGTCTGGAGCCACTGGCTGAGCAGGGTGGTCTTGCCGAAGCCGGCGGGGGCCGCCACGAGCGTCAGGCGTGCGCGGGCCTGGGCGGCGAGCCACGCGGCCAGGCGCTCGCGGGGGATCAGGCCCTCGCGCTGCGGGGGCGGGGTCAGCTTGGCGGCCAGGGTGAATGCCGACATGACCCTATTGTACACCGAGAGCCCGGGTCGCGGGCGCCGCGCCCGTAAACGGCCCGGCTACCTCCAGCTCAGCGCCAGTCGGTGTTGGGGATGGCGTCTGGCGAGCTGAAGATCGGCACCGCGGCGCCGAGGGTCAGGCCATCGGTGGTGAGCGGGCAGAGATAGGCGTAGATCTCGACGCCCGCGGCAATGGCGGCGCGCAAGGCCCGCGCAAAGGCGGGGTCAACCTCGTCGTCGGGCACGAGGGCGCGGGCCTGGTGGCGCTGGATGATGAACACCACGGCGCAGCGCTGGCCGCTGCGGGCCATCTGGGCCAGGAGCTCGAGGTGCTGGCGGCCGCGCTCGGTCGGGGCGTCGGGGAAGCGGGCCAGGCCCTCCTCGACCTTGCCGACCGACTTCACCTCGACGATGCAGGTAATCAGCCCCTCGCCCAGGCGAAAGTCGAAGCGGTGCGAACCGATCGTCACCTCGCGCTGGACTTTGGTGTAGCGGGCGAACTGGGGCAGGGCGCCCGTCGCCAAGGCGGCGACCACGAGTCGGTTGGGCAGCTGGGTGTCGAGCGAGACCAGCTCGTCGCCGCTATAGACGCCGACGACCTGAAAGGAGGTCTTACGGCCGATCTCGTCGCGGGGGGCCAGGACCAGCCGCGCGCCCGGGGTCAGCAGATCGATCAGGCGGCCGCGGTCGGCCATGTGCGCTCGCACAACCCTGGCGCCTACGCGCGCCTCGACCAGCAGCTGGTTAGGGCGGCTCAGGAAGGTCGCTTCGGTCAGCGGCCCTGTAGCTGTGAGAGGCACACGGACAGGCATACGGATCTGGTCTCTTGGCTTCAATAGGCGGCGCGAGTATTGTCTGTGAAGTATACCACAGGCTCGGGCCGGCGCCAGACGCACCCCAGTTGCTCACTCCAGGCCCGGCTCCGGCAGGTCGGCGCACCCCGGCACCTCGGCGAGCCGGTAGAACACCCGGCCGCCCTGCTCGCCGGCGATGCGCGCCATCTCATCGGCGCCCTGCGAGGGGCCGCCCACGCGCAGCACGGCGTCGCAGCGGGCGAGCAGGCGAATAGCGATCGGGTGGAAGACCTCGGCGAACGCGCTGTCGCCGACCTGCCGGCTGCCCGCAAGCTGGGCGAGGGGCAGGGCGAGCCATTCGCCCACGATCGGCGTGTGGCCGGCGCGAAAGAGCGGCAGGGCGTAGGCCTCCATCAGCCTGACGTTGGCGGCGAGCCTGTCGGGATCGTCGCCCGTGCCCGAGCGGTAGGGCCCGGCGATCAAGATCATGAGCCCCGGCTGTTCTGTTGCCACTGATGCTCCTGCTGACGGCCGCCTGATGACGGCCCGCCGCAGTCTACCACACGGCTTGCGAGCGTGTGGCGGTTGGCGCATCGCCCGCAGCTACATCAGCGGGATGAGCTCGTAGCCCGCCGGCACGAACAGACTGCCCTCGGTGACGCCCTGGGGCGCGATGCGCTGCAGGCGGCGGCCCAGCTCTGCCGCGCTCGCGGCGCCCGCCAGATACTCCTGGAAGGCCTGGCCGACGCGCTCGACCTCCTCGGCGGTCTCGTGGACGAACTCGAGGCGGAAGTCTTCGATGCCCGCCGCGCGCCACGCATCGAGGTGCCGGCTGGCCTCCTGGGCCTCGGCGCCGAAGACGGTGTTGCGGCAGCCCACGTCGGCCATGACGGGGTGGGCGCGGCCCTGCTGGTCGCGTAGGGCGATGCGATGCTGCTCGCAGGGGTGGCCGCAGTCTTTGTAGCTGGTGCCGGTCGAGAGGAAGCGGCAGAAGACACAGTGCTCGGTGTGGAAGACCGGCAGGTGCTGGTAGGCCACCACCTCGAGGCGCCCGCCGCCGAGGGCGCGGCCCAGCTCGGCGACCTGGGCGGCGTTGAGGTCGTAGGTCGGGGTGATGCGGCTCAGGCCCAGCTCGAGGAAGGTGGCGGCGGTCAGGGTGTTGGCCGCGTTGAGGCTGAAGTCGCCGATCAGCGTCGGGTGCTGCTCGGCTCGCAGGGCCTCGAGCAGGCCCGCCGAGCGCACCAGGATGGCACACTCCAGCTTGAGCAGGAAACGCACCACCCGCTGTTCGCTGGGCTTCAGCACGCGCGGGCTGGCCACGCGGGCGGTGATACCCGCCGTCTGCACGCGCTCAACCGCGGGGCGCAGGCCGTAGAGCTCGAGGTAGTCGAGCGTGATGCTGGCGGGCCGTAGCGCGATGGCGGCGTCGAGCTGCTCGGGCGTGCGCACCAGCAGATGCAGCTGCGGCGCACTCGGGCCGGCCGCCGCAGCCTCGGTTCGGGTCGCGGCCAGGGCCGCCGCCAGGGTCTCGGCCGGGTCGCGCAGGGTGACCGCCGGCGGGCGACCCTGGAGCGCGGCCAGCTGCTCGACGGCGTTGCGGCGCAGGCCGTTCAGGAGCGAGCTCGGGGCGAACGGGCTGCCGCGCAGGTCGAGCTCGAGCTCGGCCAGCTCGTAGGGCGTCGTGCCCAGCCGGCCGAGCTGCTCGCCCAGATAGTCGGCGCTGATCGCCCGGTTGGCCGCGCGGCCAAGGGGCTCGTCCGAGCGCACCGTCACGTGGAGATCGGGCCTGTTCAGCAGGGCCCAGTCGATCAGCAGGGGTTCGCCCTCGTGGGCGGTGACGCGGGCGCGGAGCGGCTGTTTGTGGACGGGGGCGGCGGCTTGGGTGTAGGGGCGGGCCACACGCTCGAGCTCGGCGTCGAAGGTGCGCCAGAGCAGATCGCCCGGCCTGATGCGGGCGCTGTCGATCGTCTCGTACCAGAAGCGCAGCTCGAGCAGCCCGCCTGCCAGCGGCACCACCTTATTGATCCGGCCGCCCTCCTCCCTCTCCTCGGGGCTGCGCCAGTCGGCGGCGTCGAAGACCACCCCGTCGCCGGCCTTGAGCGGCGCGTCGGCGCTCTGCTCGGCGGGGGCGACGATCACGGTGTCGGGCATGGCGCGCACGACCTTGCCCATGAGCACGCCGCGGTGGCGGGGCGAGCGCCCGCTGACCACCGTCTGGTGGTTGGTGCCCGAGACGAAGAAGGCGCCCAGCCCGCGCGAGTAGGCCTGCTCGAGGTAGATCTCCTCGCTGCGGCTGATGCTCAGAGGCTGCTCGTTCCAGGCCTCGTCGACGGCCTGGCGATAGGCCCGCGTGGTCAGGGCCACATAGTTGGCGTCTTTGTAGCGGCCCTCGATCTTGAGGGCCGAGACGCCGAGCTTCACAATCTCGGGCACCTGGTGCACCGCGTAGAGGTCGCCGGGCGAGAGCAAATAGCGCGCGTCGCCGAGGGGCTTGCGCTCGCCGTCGACCAGCAGGTCGTAGGGCAGGCGGCATGCCTGGGCGCACTGGCCGCGGTTGGCGCTGCGCCCGCCCCAGGCCTCGGACGAGAAGCACTGGCCCGAGTAGGAGACGCAGAGGGCCCCGTGGACGAACATCTCGAGCTCGCAGTCGGTCTGGGCGCGGATGGCGCGAATCTCGGCCAGGGCCAGCTCGCGGGCGAGCACGACCCGGCTGACACCGTACTGCTGGGCCAGGGCCACGCCCTCGGCGCTCGTGATGCTCATCTGAGTCGAGCCGTGCAGCTCGACGTCGGGCGCGATCTGGCGGGCCAGACGGGCGACGCCCAGATCCTGGACGATTAGCGCGTCGGCGCCGGCCGCGAGGATCGCGCTCAGCGAGCGGGCGGCCTCGGTCAGCTCGTGGTTGAAGATCAGCGTGTTGAAGGTAATATAGCCGCGCACGCCGCGCTGATGCAGGGTGCGCATCACGTCGGGCAGCTCGGCCAGGGTGAAGCCCACCTTGGCGCGGGCCGAGAAGTGCTTGAGGCCGAAGTAGACCGCGTCGGCGCCGGCCTCGATCGCGGCCTGCAGCTGCGGCCAGTACCCGGCGGGGCTCATAATCTCGGGTTTAACCCGGCTGTTGGCAGTGTCCATAGAGGTAGGATACCACAACCCAGCGGGCGGGCCGCTACTGGGCGCGCCGCGCTTCCTGCAGGTCGCGCATGCGGTCGCGCAGGCGGGCGGTCAGCACGGCGATAATGCCGCGAGCGATCTCGATGCGGTCGTCCATCAGCTCGTAGAAGGGCTCGGCGTCGAGGCGCAGTAGCAGCGTATCGCTCACCGCCGTCACTGAGGCCGAGCGCGGGGCCGGGTCGAGCAGGGCCATCTCGCCGAAGACATCGCGCTCGCCCAGGTGGTTGAAGGTGACGGTCTGGTCGTGGACCCGCACCTCGCCCTCGACGATGATATAAAGGCTGCTGCCCGGCTCGCCCTCGGCGAAGATCGCCCCCCCGGCCGGGATCTCCTCCTCGGCCAGCAGGGCGGCCAACTCGGCCAGCACCGGGTCGGGGGTCGCGGCAAAGATACTGACGCCCTTGAGGATGATCACCCGCTCGACTGTGGTCAGCATCGTTACTCCCTGCTCGGCCCGCGCGGGGCCCTCGACATCGCCGCCGGCGAGGGGGGCGCCGCCGCTCGCCTCGGCCCAGGCCGCCAGCTCGCGCACCAGGGCCGAGGGGTGGCCCCGGCACGCCCGGATTGGCTCGGCCAGCTCGTCGCCCCCGATCAGCCCCGCCGTGTAGAGGGCGCAGGCCCGCACCCACGGCGGGATGGCGGCCTCGGGCCCGCCGATCAGGGCGGCGAGGCGGGGCAGCACATCATTAGCGCCCCCATGCTTGCGCCCGGCCACGAGCGGCGCGAAGAGCGCCCTCAGCTCGGGGCGCAGGCGCGTGTCGAGCAGCTCGGCGGCGTAGGCCCGGCGCTCGGCCGAGGGCGCGGCCAGCCCATCGGCCAGCTGGCGGGCCAGTTGCGGCTCGACGATGAAGCCCAGCAGCGTAAAGGCGCGCCGCTGCTGCTGGGCGAGGTGGCCGCGCAGGGCCTGGCCCAGCAGCTCGGCCCGCGGCTCGCCCGCCAGGTCGACCAGGGCCGCCGCGCTCTGCTCTGCCAGGGCCAGCTCGGCGGCGATGCGGGCCCTGATCGCGGGCTCGGCCTGGCCGGCCGCGTAGCCGCAGCGGCGCAGGGCGGCGACGCAGGCCTCGCGCAGCTGGTCATCCGGCACGCCGAGCTGCCTCAGCAGGGCCGCGCTGGCGGCGGGGCCGCGGATGCGCCCGCAGGCCCGGGCCAGCCGCACCCGCAGCTCGCTCGCCAGGGCGGGGTCGTCGAGGGCGGCGCTGATCGCGGGCATGGCGGCGGGGCCGCCGGCGGCGAGGCCAGCCATAGCCGCCGAGCGGCTAACGGGATCGGCCAGGGCCGCAACGACGCCAGGCCAGAGCTCGGGGGGCAGGGTCGGGCCGAGGCTGCGCAATGCGCTGCGCCGCACCAGTGGGTCGCGATCCTGGAGCAAACTTGCGACCGTCGCGCCATCGCCGGCGGCGCCGGCAACCTCGCCCGCCAGGGCCCGCTCGACCGGGTCGGTGCTCGCGGCCAGGGCGCCCAGGGTTGCCCGGGCCAGCTTGGCGTCGCCGTGGCGCAGCTGGGCGACCAGAGCGGCGGCGCGCACCGCGGGGGCGGGATCGGTCAGGGCGGCCTCGGCGCTGCCGCCCAGACGCCCGAGGGTCTCGACCGCGGCGGCTCGGACGCTCGGCTCGGGCTCGGCGGAGGCCAGAGCGCGCACGGCGGGCAGCGCAGCCACGAGGCCTAGGGCGCCGATCCTGGTGACCACCTCGCGCCGCACCCCCGGCTCGGGATGAGCGAGCAAGGCGGGCAGGCGGGCGGCATACAGCGCGGGGCGCTCGCTCTGTAGCAGATCGAGGGCGCTCAGCACCTCGACCGAGCGCGGGCTGGCCAGGGCCCGCTCGACGACCTTGAGGCCGGCGGCGTCGAGGGTCAGGGTCGCGCTGCCGACCAGGCGGCGCGAGAGGGCCCGACCAAGGGCTGCCACGTAGCCGCGGTACGTAAACACCGCCAGGATCAGCCAGCCCACCGACAGGGCCAGCACGAAGCCCGCCAGAGGCGCGCCGCCGGTGATGCCCCAGCTCTGAAACAGGATGAGCAGCAGGCCCGCCACACCGACCGCAACGGGTTTGACGATGCCGGTGGCCAGGGCCTGGGCCTGGATGCGCTCGGCGGCGGGCAGGGGCTGGTAGAGCAGCTGGCTCGCCGGCCGATTCAGCGCGGCCTCGGCCACCTCGTCGACCAGTTTGGAGCCGATGATGACGAAGAAGAGCAGGGCCCCGCCGGGGGCGACGAGGGCGGCGGCAAGGGCCGTCGCCATCGCCAGGGCCATCAGCAATGGTTCGCTGGTGATGCCCCAGCGCACCCCGAAGCGCCGCAGGATGGGCCCGGTCAGCATGGCGCTGAAGAGCGAGGCCAGCAAATAGGCCACGCCGGCGAAGAGGCCCAGGGCGCGGGCCAGCTGGTCGGGCTCGGGGAAGGCGCTCGAAAGCTGCTCGAAGACAAAGTACTCGAGGAAAATATAGCCAAAGTCGCCCACCAGCACCAGCGCCATGATCAGCACGATGTAGCGCGTGCGCGCGCCCGCTCGCGCCGGGCGAGCCGCGGAGGTGCCGCCCCGCGGCTGCGGCGCAACGGCCAGACGCGGCCCGTAGCGCCGCAAAATGGCGACCAGCAAGCCCAGGGCGGCGAGCATGCCCGCGAGGGCGAAGAGCAGCAGATTCACCGTGCCGATGCTCGTCACTACCAGGGCCAGGGCGCTATAGACCACCAGGCGCGCCACCATCGAGCCCGCGCCGACCAGGCCGAACAGGCGCTTGCCCTGGGCCAGGTTGAGCAGCCGGCCGACCAGGGCCCAGAAGGCGAGATCGCCGAAGCTGTAGAGGATCAGCGCCCAGACCAGGGTGGCGAAGCTGAGCCAGGACGCAGTGCCGGCGCGCAGCCCGCCGTAGAGCAGGCCGAGGGCCAGCATCAGAGCCAGCCAGCAGCCGATCAGCAGGCCGCCCAGGGGCAGGCTGCGCTCGGCGCGGGCGAAGAGGCCGCCGACCAGGACCATCACGCCGGCCGAGGCGAGGTACACATAGGGCAGGCCGCCCGAGCCGTAGTCGGCCAGAAAGAGCGCATTGCCCGCCGTGTAGGCCAGGACGAAGGGGGCGCTGACCAGGAACGACAGCCCGAAGAGCGCCGCAGTCAGCGGGCCCTCGCCGGACTCGACGCCAAGGAACGTGGCCAGAGGCTGTGGTCGTTTCATTGACGCCAGTGCATCAGATCGGTTCTGGTATCGCACTATAATAACAGAACTCGGCAATTCACTCGGAAGGATTCAGGTCATGGCCGACGCATCGATCACGCGCTTCGAAACGGCGCGCGGCGCCCGGATCTATCGCATCCCGCTGCAGGTCTTTCCGAACCTCTGGGGCTACGCCCACCTGGTGATCGTCGGCCACTATGCCGCCCTGATCGACGTAGGCAGCGGCCAGGGCCAGTGCGACGCCCAGCTGCGCGCGGGCATGGCCAGCATCGCCGCCGAGTGGGGCGAGGGCCTGGCCTGGGGCGATCTCGACCGCATTATCATCACCCACGCCCATATCGACCACCACGGCGGCCTCAATATGGTCGCAGGCCTCACCGATGCGCCGATCGCCGTCCACGAGCTCGACCGGCGCGTGCTGGCCAACCACGAGGAGCGTCTGGCCCTCACCCGCTTCCGCCTGGCCGTCTTCATGCGCCGCGCCGGCGTGCCCGAGCCGGTGCGGGTCCGCCTCCTCGGCATGTACGGCTGGAGCAAGGGCCTCTTTCGCTCGGTGCAGGTCGACGATGTCCTGCGCGACGGCGACACCCTCGACGGGCTCTTTCAGGTCATCCACGTGCCCGGCCACTGCCCCGGCCAGGTCTGCCTGAGGCTCGACGATGTGCTCTTCACCGCCGATCACGTGCTGCCCCACGTGGCGGTCTTCCTCGCCCCCGAGAGCCTGAACGCCTCGACCGGGGTCGACCACTTCCTGCAGTCGCTGCGCAAGCTGACCCCCCTCGCCGGGATCAACCTGGCCCTGGGCGGGCACGACCGGCCAGTCACCGACCTCGCCGGCGCCATCGCCAGCATCGAGGCGACCCAGGCCGCACGCATCGCGCGCATCCACGAGGCCTGCGCCACACCCCGCTCGATCGCCGAGCTGACCGCGGCCCTCTACCCCGAGATCGGCGGCTACGACGAGCTGCTGGCCTTACAGAAGGTTGGCGCTTATGTCGAGTATCTCGACCAGCGCGGCCTGCTCGCCGTGGCTAACCTCGACGAGGTCGCCGAGGACGAGGCGGGGGTGCCGCGCTACCGCGCGGTCTAGTACTGCGTCCGA
>CAZKTU010000212.1:0-1086 GCA_964555675.1 uncultured Oscillochloris sp. | reverse complement strand
GCCTTGATGCCGGTCTGGGTGCGCCAGCGCTCGGGCAGAGGTCGCGGCAGGGCGAGCATACCGCCGCCCGGCGTGTCGAGCAGTGTGAACTCCAGCTGTCCGCTGGCGGCCCCCGCGATCTGCACGCGCACCTTCCAGCAGCCGTTCCACTCGCGATGGAAGGTGTACCCCAGCTCGACCGGCCCGAGCAGCTCGCTCAGCACCTCGGCGATCAGCGTGCGCGCCACGGGGGCCCGGCGCCGCAGGTCGGTCAGGGGCGTGGGCAGTTCGATGCTCATGAGTCGACCGCCAGTGTCAACAGGTAATCCTCGTCGGCAATACCCTCAGGCGTCTCAGGATAGGGCTCGACCGCGTCGATGCTCAGGGTATACGGCCCCGCGCTGAAGCTCGCCGGCGCGTCGGCGAAGCCCTTGAGGGTGCCGAGGGTGAAGGGCAGGCTCTGGCCGTCGAGGGTGACGCTGCCGGCGATCACCACGCGCCCCTGCCAGAGGCACTGGGCGTTGGACGGGCAGCGCGAGTCCTCCACCACACGCTCGAAAATCACACTCGCCCCGCCGCTCCCCAGGCTCGCGCGCTCGCCGAGCTTCAGGGTGATGCTCTGCCCGGCGCCCAGGTCGGCCAGCACGGTCGGCGCCTCGGCGGGCGTGGCTTCGGCGGTGGACGCTTCCTGGGCCGTCGGGGCGAGGGATGAGGCCACGCGCACCGGTCGCTGCGCCGCGCCACAGGCCGCCAGAGCTGCGCCCAGTACGAGGCAGAGCAGTGTGCTCAGGGCCCTCATCCTTCAGCCTTCATCCTTCAGCCTTCGTCTTGCTACAGGTGCATCATCGCGTAGGCGGCCGCCCCGAAGAGGGCGGTCTTCGGGTTGAGGATGACGTGGACCGGGATGCGCTCCATCAGCTCGCGGAAGCGGCCCTTGTTCTGCATCGAGCTGAGGAAGCGCCCGCCGCGCAGCTGCGGCAGCAGACGCGGGGGGATGCCGCCGCCCAGGTACAGGCCGCCGGTGGCCAGGACCTTGAGGGCCAGGTTGCCCGCCTCGCTGCCGAAGATGCCGAGGAAGGTGTCGAGGGTGGCCGAGCAGACCGGGCA
>CAZKTU010000211.1:8327-12047 GCA_964555675.1 uncultured Oscillochloris sp. | reverse complement strand
CGAGCGGCGCAGCGTCACCTCGGTGTTGCGGCGCATCAGCAGGGCGAGCAGCAAGAAGGCGAAGAGGGCCACCATGACCCCGAAGATCAGCGAGCGCCAGGGATCGACCTGCAGCCCGCTGGCGCTGACCTCGCCGATCAGCCAGCTGAACAGGCCGTTAGCCAGGGTGGCCAGGGCGAAGCCCGCCGGCACCCACCACACCGGCTTGTGCTCGAACTTGGCCTCGGCCATGAACCAGCCCTGCAGCCCGCCGAACGAGGCCTGAGCGAGGGCCGTAGTCACCGTCTGCACCACGCCGGGGCCGAGGGCGACCCCGTCGTTGCCCAGCACATAGTAGAGGTTCGTCATGGTGGCCACGCCCAGACCGGCGACGGTGCCATAGATGATGCCGTCCATACGCTCGTCGAACTCCTCGGAGTTGTAGACGAGCAGGCGAACCACCACGTAGATAATCAGCTGGGCCGAGACCGCGATAATCAGGATCGAGGCCAGCAGCGAGGTAAGGCTGTCGCGGCTGGCCCACTCGGCGGGGCGGAACCACTCGGTCACGATGCGCCGGAAGAAGACGTCGGTGAACAGGGCCGCCAGGATGAAGACGGCGGCGACCCGGCTCTTCGGCTCGGGCTCCAGCCGGTCCTGCTGGTAGAAGAAGCCCAACCAGAGGGCCGACGGCACGATCGCCAGCAGCACGCCCGCCACAATCAGGCCCGGCCCGCTGAGGGGCCCGAGCACAAACTGGGCCAGCAGAGCCACGACGGCGGCCAGGGCGGCCATGCCGCCGATCTGGAGGAGGGTGGCCCGCCAGAAGCCGGTGTGGGGCTTATTGACGGTCGCATAGTGCCGCTCGCAGTAGGCCCGCCCGCCCAGGGTCCTGATGGGCGGGGTCAGCTCCTCGCCGCAGATGCAGCACCTGATATCGCGCTTCTCACTCATAGTCTTCAGCGGAGGAAGCTGCCTCCCCCTCTCCTGCTGCTCAGCGCCCTCGGCGCAGCTCGGCGTCCACGCGGTAGGGGTTGGTCGCGTCGCCGGGGACGGCGACCTCATTATCGGCGATGATCGGCCTGTAGCCCGCGCCGAAGACGATCACGCTGTAGCGCTGGCCCTTGGGCACCGGGCCCTCGGTCTGGAAGATGCCCTGGCGGTCGGTGACGCCAAAGGTCAGCACCTCGTCCGAGGTAATATTGTCGTCGCGGGCGGCCTGGCTGGCGCTGAGCCCCGGTTGCAGCACAAAGAACTGCACACCCTCGATGCCGCGACGCGTGCTGGCATCGGTGATCTGGCCCTGAATAAAGACCAGCTCGTTCGAGCCCGTGGGCGGCGCCGCGGGGCCGCTGCCGGTGGTGCAGGCGACCATCGCCACATCGTCGACGAACATGCTCGAGACATTGCCGCGCGGGTTCTCGGCGAAGAAGGCCAGCCTGACCGTCCTGCCGGCGAAACGCGAGACGTCGAAGCTCACGTCATTCCACTGATCATCGCCCTGCGACGAGGCGAGCTCCTCGATCGTCGCCACCAGGTCGCCATTGGTGTTGGCGAAGACCACGCCGAAGGTGGCCTCGGCGGCGAAGGCCCCGAGCAAACCGGTCGTCTCGGAGTGGATCAGGCGCGCGTAGCGCAGCTCGACGTTGGTGGCGTTGGCCGGGATACTGATATCCTGGTAAAGCAGCTGGGTCGCCTCCTGGTCGGTGCCGCCGAGCCAGGCGCTGCGCGAGCCGCTGCGGGGCAGCTGAGTATCGATGATGCGCGTATCGCCGCGCACCACCTCCGTCCAGCCGGCGTTCTGCTCGAAGCCGCCCGAGACCACGATGTCGCTACAGCCGGCGGGCAAGGGGGCCTGGGGCTGCTGCGGCGCGGGGCCGCCCGCGGGCACATCGCCGGGGTTGACCACCGGGCCCGTGGGGTTCGCGCCCGCCGAGGTGATCCCGACCTGGGCGAAGGCCCGCTGCACGGCCTCGACGTCGGGGCCTTGACCAAAGAGGTCCTGGGCCGCCCGCACGCTCGCATTGGCCGCGTCGACGAAGTCCGAGGTCGGGGTCAGGTACTGGGTCAGGGCCCTATAGGCGATCTGCTCGGTCTTGTCGCGGCCGATCGCCGTCGCGAGCAGATAGTGGGCGTAGTTGGGGATGCCGCTATTGATATGGACGCCGCCATTGTCGGCCCGCCGGGTATTGGGCAGGTTGGCGTACTCCTGCATCGTGGCCGGCTGGCCAACCCCGGCCAGGGGGTCGCGCGGGTCGTAGATCCCGCCGGCGTTCGGGTCCTCGAGGCTGCGCAGGAAGGGTGTGGGGAAGGGCGGCGACTTAATCACATCCTCGCCGATCAGCCAGTCGTCGCGGTCGATCATGACCCCAAAGACGTCGGCGTAGGACTCGTTGAGCGCGCCCGACTGCACCTCGTAGACCAGCTGCGACGAGCTATCGATCACACCGTGGGTGAACTCGTGGCCGATCACATCGAGGCCGTAGGGCAGCGGCTTGAAGATGCGGCCGCCGTCGCCATAGATCATCTGGCCATAATCGCCCACCCAGGCGGCGTTCTCGGCGTCCTGGGGGTCGCTGCCGAAGTTGACCGTCGAGACCAGGGGCATGCCCTGGCCGTCGATCGAGTTGCGCTGGAACTTGCCGAAGTAGTAGTCGTAGACCACGCCGGCGCCGTCGTGGGCGGCCTGAGCCACCGGGTCGCGGGCCCGCTCGCCCTCGTCGATGATCAGGCGGCCGGGGATGCGGGTGGTATTCTGGGCGGTGAAGGTGCGCCGGCGCTTGATCGGCATCACCCCGTCGATCGCATGCACCACCACCGGGCGGCTCGCGTTGATGAAGTAGGACCACTGGCCGAGCGGCGCCGCCGTGAGGATGGTCACCTCCCAGGTCAGGCTCGCATTGCCCTGGTGGTCGACGTAGACCATCAGCCGGGTATCCTCGGGGGCCGGGTGGATCTCGATCTTGGCCAGCTCGAAGGGGAGCAGCTTCTCACCCTTGAGGTCGGCCAGAGCCGTCTCCATGGCCTGCTCGGCGCTGATCACCGGCGCAGTCGGCACGTCGATCGCCGGCTGGAACTGGCCGTTGACGGCCACAACGCGCTGCTCGGGGTCGAGGTGGACCATGAGCTGGCGGCCGAAGACCGGCAGCCCCTTATAGACCTGCTCGAGCCTGAGGTGGGCGAAGCCGAGCTGATGGTCGGGCTGGTAGCGCAGAAGCTGTAGCTCGTCGGTCGCGCTGCGCAGGCCGAAGAGGGCCCGGTTCTGGTCGAGGAAGCCCCGCGCGATCGCCTCGGGCTTACCGAGCTCGGCCGGGGTGGGGGTGTAGGGCAGCCGGTCGGCGGCATTGCGCGGGGTGACGAACTCGGCCACCCCGGTGACGGGGTCGAACGAAGCGTCGATCTGGGCCGGCGTGCGCGCCTGCAGCGTCGCCAGAGCGGCGCGGGCGTTAGCCTGGGGGGTCAGGGGGCCTGTGGCGGCCAGGTCGGGGGCGAGGCGGGCGAGGCGGACGTCCTGCGGCCAGATGAGAGGCGTCGCCGCCAGCAGGTAGACAAGGGCCAGCAGCAGCAGGGGCAGGTGCTGGCGCCTGAGAGCCGCAAATGGCTTCATCATATTCCCAGGCTAGACGCTGAGGGTACCGATCATGTGGATACCATCACTATACCATAGGCCGCCACTCCTCACCAAGAGAGACGATACAAGAGATGGCGCGATCTTCAGGACTGTACGGGCGCACCCATGTG
>CAZKTU010000211.1:0-8227 GCA_964555675.1 uncultured Oscillochloris sp. | reverse complement strand
CCACTGTACGGGCGCACCCATGTGTGCGCCCTGTGTGCGCCCACGCCGCTCCCACTGTACGGGCGCACCCATGTGTGCGCCCTGTGTGCGCCCACGCCGCTCCCACAAGCTCGGCCGGCATCCTAGCCGAGCTCGCCGCTCTCGCGGGCGAGGTAGTAGGTCATGCTGTGCAGCACCGCGACCGGGTCGATATAACGCACCCAGACGTCGTCGGGGGTCTGCAAAATAATCGGGGCGTAGTTGAGGATGGCCCGCACCCCGGCGTCGATCAGCAGGTCGGCGACCGACTGGGCGTGGGTCGCCGGCACGGCGATAATCGCCAGGCGCGCGTGGTGCTGGTGGATCACAGCGTGAAGCTGCCCGTAGTCGAGGATGGGGTGCTCGCCGACCATCTGCCCGACCTTGGCGGGATCGTTGTCGAAGAGCCCGACGATCTGCAGGCCCTGGGTGTGGAAGCCGTCGTAGCGGGCGATCGCCTGGCCGAGATAGCCGACGCCGACCAGCACCACCGGCCAGCGATGAGTCAGGCCGAGGATGCGCTCGATGTGGTTGAGCAGCTTCTCGACATCGTAGCCGATGCCCTGCTTGCCGAACTCGCCGAAGTAGGAGAGATCTTTGCGAATCTGGGCGGCGGTCACATTGATGCGCTCGCCAAGCTCCTGCGAAGAGACCGAGTGGATACCCTCTTCGAGCAGATAGCGC
The DNA here is from genome assembly GCA_964555675.1 of uncultured Oscillochloris sp. Taxonomy (GTDB): domain Bacteria; phylum Chloroflexota; class Chloroflexia; order Chloroflexales; family Chloroflexaceae; genus CAIWXH01. Next base: position 7,525 of record CAZKTU010000211.1, on the reverse strand, counting down.
AGACTGCGGGCATAGAGGGGTAGCCGGCGGATCACGACATCCGGGGGTATGTCAAGTCGGTCCACGCTGGCCTCCTGAGGATTGGTTGGGAGATTTCGTGAAGTGTAGCACGAAGTTTTAGGCCATGTCAAGCCAAACACCCCGTACGGGTGAGGCGCAGACCCGCCCTGACCGCGGGCGACGGCCAGGGCCTAACCTCGGCTAGCCACCCGCGCTCATTTGCGCCGGTTAGGCAACCTGAACGAGAGCAGGTTGGGGCGCTCGACCTCAGGCTGCTGCTCGAAGGCGGCCTCGCCGGGGCGCAGGTTGGGCTTGCTCTCGAGCCAGGTGTCTCGGCGCTCCTTGGCGCGGCGCAGCAACTCCTCGATCTCGGCGTCCTCGCCCGTCTCGAGCTGGTCGCGCAGATCGAGCATGAAGCCGACCATCTCGTTGAGCCAGCGGGTGATCCCGGCCTTGTTGGTGAGAATGATGTCGCGGTGCATCTCGGGGTCGCCCGAGGCCAGCCGCGAGACATCGCGGAAGCCGGTGGCCGCCAGGGGCGCCAGCTCTTGCCAGGCGGGGCTACGCCCGGTGACCTCGACCAGGCCGACCGAGAGCAGGAGCGGCAGGTGCGAGATCCCGGCCACATAGGCGTCGTGCTCTTCGGGATCGATGAAGTAGGGCTTGGCCCCAATGGTGCGCACCATGGCCTCGACCCCGTCGATGGCGATCTGGTCGACACTGCGGCCCACGGTCAGGCAGTAGATCGCACCCTTGAAGAGGTCGGGGTCGGCGGCAGCCGTGCCGGACTTCTCCTTGCCGGCCATGGGGTGGCCGCCCACATAGCTGACCCCCGAGGGGAGGACGGCGGCCCAGCGCCCAACTTCGGCTTTGGTGCTAGCCACGTCGGTCACCACCGCCCCAGCCGGCAGCAGCGCGGCCAGCTGGTTGAAAATGTCGCGGATGGCCTGTACCGGGGTGGCAACCACGACGATCTGGGCGTCGCGGGCCGCCTCGGCCAGGGTGCGCGCCTCCTTGTCGATGGCGAGACGCCCGCGCGCCTCCTTCACCGCCCGCGGGTCGCGGTCCCAGCCCACCACCTCGATCGGGCCGAGGGGCGCCTCCTTCGGGTCCGCGGTGCGCAGGGCCAACCCGATTGAGGTGCCGATCAGGCCGAGGCCGATAATCGAGATGCGGATCATTGGTTTCTCCTTGTCTCCAGGTCTCAGGTAGCCTCGGCGCGAAACTGTGAGAGGAAGAGCAACTCGGCGATGGCGAGGGCCACCGCGAGCAGCAGCAGGCTGACCCAGGTGAGCACGCGCAGGCCGGCGAGGGCGGCGATGACGGCCAGCAGCAGGCCTAGCTCGTACGACTGGCGGCGCACGCGACGACCGTCGTGGGCGCGGGCGCGGGCCTCGAAGAGGCGCGCCGTGCCGGCGTGGATGAAGGGCCTGCTCACCGCGGCGCCACAGAGAAAGAGGGCCGCCAGCAACAGCCCATAGACGGGCAGGTCGGGCAGGTCGAGGATCCAATCGCGGGGCGCCGGCACGAAGGCCAGACAGTAGAGCAGCAGGGCCGCGCCCACAGTGCCCTCGACGGTCAGGCCGCTCAGGCCCATGGCCCGCTCGACGGGGGCGAAGGTGAGCAGGGGCGCCGCCAGGCCGAGGCCGTAGAAGAGCAGCCGCTGCAGCGAGAGGGGGTCGTCGCCGGCGGCCAGCCCGCCGAAGAGCAGCAGCGCCAGGGCCGCGGCCCAGCACAGGCCGGCGATGGCCGCCAGGAGCAGCGAGTACTGGCTACGTGAGAGCGTCATGGCAGGCCCCTCACACGCGGGCCAGGCGCTGCCGCAACAGGTGATCCGCCAGCACCAGGGCCAGCATAGCCTCGGCGATCGGCACCAGGCGCGGCAGGACGGTCGGGTCGTGGCGCCCGTGGATCTCGATCGTCGCCGGGTTGCCATCGCGGTCGACCGTCTGCTGGGGCTGGGCGATGCTGGCCGGCGGCTTGGCGGCCAGGCGCACCGTGATCTCCTCGCCGGTCGAGATCCCGCCGAGGATGCCCCCATGGCGGTTGGCGGTCGTGCCGATGCTGCCGTCGGCGCGCCTGGTGAAGGGGTCGTTATTCTCCGAGCCGCGCAGGCCGATTACGCCGAAGCCCTCGCCCATCTCGACGCCCTTGATCGCGGGAATCGAGAACATGGCTTTGCCGATGTCGGCCTGGAGCTTATCAAAGACCGGCTCGCCCAGCCCGGGCGGCACGCCGCGGGCGCGCACCTCGACCACCCCGCCGAGCGAGTCGAGTGAGCGCCGGGCCTGGTCGACCCGCTCGACCATGAGCGCGGCCACTTCGCGGTCGGGGCAGCGCATGATATTGCGCTCGATCTCATCCTCGTCGAGGACCTGGGCCCGCAACTCCTCAAGCTGCAGAGTGTAGGCGAAGATGCGCACCCCGACTGTCGCCAGCAGCAGCCGCGCCACCGCGCCCCCGGCCACACGCCCGATCGTCTCGCGGGCCGACGAGCGCCCGCCGCCCCGCCAGTCGCGGAAGCCGTACTTGACGTCCCAGCTGTAGTCGGCGTGGCCCGGCCTGTAGAGGTCCTTGATATTCTCGTAGTGGCCGGGCTTGGCGTCGGTATTGAGCACCATCATGCTGATCGGCGTGCCGGTCGTGCGACCCTCGAAGACGCCCGAGAGGATCTGTACCTGATCGGCTTCCTGCCGCTGCGAGCTGACTTTGCTCTGGCCGACGCGCCGGCGGTCAAGCTCGCGCTGAATGTCCTCGACCGCGAGGGGTATCCCCGAGGGGCAGCCGTCTACCGTGCAGCCGACCCCGGGGCCGTGCGACTCGCCCCAAGTGGTAAGGCGAAAGGCTTGTCCGAAGCTATTGCCTGGCATAGAGTAATGGATATGAGGATGCAGAATACAGGGTGTAATAACGGGTAGTGTACCACAAGATAACCTACCCGGCCCCTCCGCCCCTCACCCATCACCCCAGGGCCCGCTTCGCCGCGAGCCGCTCGACCAGCGCGAGGTCCTGGCTGAGCTGCGGGTCACCTGGCTTCATCGCCAGCGCTACCGCCAGCTCGTCGCGAGCCTGCTCGAAGCGCCCGAGCTGAGCGTAGGCCAGGCCCAGAACCCGCCGCACGGTCAGGTCGCGCGGGTTCGCCCGCGCCGCCAGCTCCCAGTTGTGGGCGGCCATATACCACATGCCCTGGTTGCGGTAGGCGATGCCCAGATTGTAGGGGTCGCCCTCTGTGGTCAGGCCGGCGTTGCTCATGCGCACCATGGGTCCGTAGAAGTCGCGGTGGCTGAGCACGGTCAGCGCGATCATGCCGACCAGGCTGAGCACATTGCAGGCTAGCACCAGGCCGACCGAGCCGGCCGCCGCGGCCAGAGAGCCCGCAGCGTCGCCCGAGGCGCCGGCCTGTAGCGGGCCGAGGGCCGCCGCAAGCGAGGCGCCGGCCACGGCGCTGATCACGAGCAGGGCCAGGGTGCTGAGGACCCCGAGGCCCAGGCTGAGCCAGTGCATGGCGTAAGCCCAGGGGCGGCGGCGGTAGAGGCCGAGGGTCAGGGCGAAGCAGAGCACGACGCCGAGGACAATCCCGCCAATCGCGCCGGCCAGGGAGGCGACGGGGAGCTCCATGCCCAGGGCCGAGGCCGCCGAAGCGAGACCCACCAGCGAGATGATCGTCATGACCCCGCCCGCCAGTGCGCCAAGGCTACTCAGGGCATAGAGCGCGACCAGGATGTACAGCGCCACCGAGCGCTTCTCCCGCCTGGCGCCCCGCACCATCAGGCTCTTGCGGCAGGTGGGACAGCTGCGATGGGCGAGCATGGTGGTTGCTCCGCAGTAGGGGCAGGGCTCTTCGGCGTCGTCCGCCACGACGGCCTCGGCGGGCAAGGTGAGGGTGGCCTCGGGCGGAGGCGGGGGCGCCACGATGGCGGGCGGGGGCGGGGCGGCGGGCGTCGCTACGAGGGCGGCGGCGACGGCCGGGGCGGCCTTGCGCGGCCGCCACCAAGGCTGGCGGGCGGGGGCGGCGGTCTCGGCGGGCGCCCGGGGCAGCTCGATCGTATCGCTCGTGGCCGGCGCCGCGACGAGGGCGAGCGTAGCCTGCGAGGGGGCGCCGCCGTCGGCGGGGCGAGGCAACAGGGCGGCCTGAGGTGTGGGCGCCTCGGCCTCCTCGGGGGCGGGCGGGGCCGCGGCCTCCTCGGGGGCGGGCGGGGCCACAGGCGTGGGGGCCGGGTGGGTACGGTCGAGCAGCTCAAGTCCGCGGCGGGCGTGGGCGTTGCCCGGGTTGATCGTGAGCACATTCTCGAGGCAGACTCTACGCTCGGCGGGGGTCTCGAAGATGCCCGAGAGCCAGAGCCAGGCCATCTCGCTGCGGTCATCGGCCTCAAGTACCTTGAGTAGAGTGGCCTGGGCCTCGTCCTTGCGCCCGGCGCGGGCGGCGGCGATGCCCTGGGTGAGCAGATCGGCGGTACTCATGGGGGCATCCTTACGAGTGAATATGCTCCTTTCCCCACTCGCTATTCTGCCACTCCTCTATTACCCGCTGGTAGACCGCTGCGGTGGCGCAGGCGATGCGCGGCCACGTGTAGTAGTCGCGGATTTCGCGCAGGGCCGCGGCGGCGCGCGAGCGGGCCATGTCAGGCCGACCGAGGGCCGCCGTGACTGCGTCGGCCAGCGCGCCCGCATTATCGGCCGGCACCACTAGCCCCGTGATCCCATTCTGCACCACCTCGGCCAGGCCGCCCGCGTCGCTGACCACGAGGGGGCAGGCATTGGCCAGGGCCTCGAGGGCCACGATGCCGAACGGCTCGTAGAGCGAGGGGAAGATCGCCAGGTCGGCGGCGTGATACAGCCGGTCGCGGTCCTCGTTGGCGATGAAGCCGGCGAAGCGCACCGTGTCGGCGATGCCGAGGGCGGCAGCCTGAGCCTTGAGGCTCTCGAGATACTCGCCCGTGCCGGCGATCACCAGGCGGGCCCGGTGCTTATCGCAGATGCTGGGCCAGGCGTCGAGCAGCACGTGCAGGCCCTTCTCGTAAACAATGCGGCCCACGTGGAAGACCATACGCTCGTCGTCGGCCACGTAGCGGCGGCGAAAGCTGAGCCAGTGGTCGGCGTCGCGGAAGGGCGTGCCGCTGATATGGACGCCGTTCGGCACCACATCGACCTTGTCCACGGGGGTCTGGAAGTAGTCGGCGATCTGGCCGGCCATGAAGTGCGAGCAGACGATCACCCGCCAGGCCTCGTAGGTGAGCAGCCACTCGAGGTCGTTGATGCGCTGGGCGGCCTGCCCATGGAGCCCGCCGCGCCCGCGCCCGCGCTCGGTGGCGTGGATCGTGGCGATCAGCGGCACCTGCCAGCGGTGCTTCAGGGCGACCGCGACCTCGGTGGCCAGCCAGTCGTGGGCGTGGATCAGATCGAAGCGGCCCAGACGCCCCTGTAGCTCGGCGGCGGCCTCTTGCAGGGCCTGCGTCGTCTGAGCGACCAGGCTGGGGTAGTCGGCCCAGGGCGAGTCGGGGACGTCGACGCGTCGCACGAGCACGCCGTCGACAATCTCTTCGCGGGGGCCGTCGCGCAGGCGGGGCGTGATTACAGTGACCTGCGCGCCCTGCCCGACGAGGGCGGGCAGCAGCTCGGCCACGTGCCGCCCGAGGCCTCCGACAATGTGGGGAGGGTACTCCCATGCGATCTGGAGGACGTGCATGGCAGCGGATTATAGCACCGATGTGCAACGCTCACAAGCCGTGTGAAGCGGCATAGCTCGCGTGTGACTCACGGGTGTATAATGGAGCTATCCAGCGAAAGGCGGCGCAGCCATGATCAGCGAGCATCAACCTGGCCTGACCCACGAGCCCTCTGGGCGCTTTCTCGAGATCGCCGAGCGCGAGGTCGGCCGGATCATCCTCGACATCCACGATGGCCCGGTGCAGAACATTTTCGCCGCCCTCTCGCAGCTCTATGTGGTCCAGCGGCGGATGGCCCAGCAGCCAGGCCACCCCCCCGAGGAGATCGAGCGCATCAGACGCAGCGTCGGCCTGCTCGAGACCGCGCTCAACGACATTCGCACCTTCATGGGCGCCTTCCGCCCGCCCGAGTTCGAGCGCCGCGACCTGGTCTCCATCCTCGAGGGCCTGGTCATCCAGCACGAGGAGCTCACCGGCAACCCGGTCTGCCTCGAGCTCGCCAGTCCGCTGCCCGCAGTGCCCTTGCCGGTCAAGATCAGCATGTACCGCATCCTGCAAGAGGCCCTCTCGAACGCCGTGCGCCACGGCGGCGCCAACCACCACAGCGTCACCCTCAGCAGCGGCGGCGGCTGCCTGGTCATGGAGGTCGCCGACACCGGGCGGGGCTTCGACGTGGCCGCCGTGATGCAGCGCCCCCTCGCCGGCCACTTCGGCCTCGAGGGCATGCGCGAGCGGGTCACCCTGCTCGGCGGGCGCTTCAGCATCGAGAGCAGCCCCGGCTTCGGGACGCGCATTCGAGTCGAGGTGCCAGTCGGGCCGCAGCAGGCTGCGCCCGCGACGACCTGCCTATGATCCGCGTCTACCTCGCCGACGACCACGCCCTGGTGCTCGAGGGCCTGCGCTCATTGATCGAGGGCGAGGGCGATATGGCCGTCGTCGGCACCGCCAGCGACGGCGACCAGGTCCTCGAGGCCGTGCGCGCCCTGCAGCCCGACGTGGTCGTGCTCGACCTGCAGATGCCGACCCTCGGTGGGATCGCCTGTCTGCAGCAGATCCGCGCCGCCGGCCTGCCCGCCAAGGTGCTCATCCTCTCGGCCTTCTACGACGGCGACACCATGCAGTCGGCCCTCGAGGCCGAGGCCGACGGCTTCGCCCTGAAGACCGAGGCCCCCCAGCAGACCGTGGCCTGCATCCGCCAAGTCTACCAGGGCCAGCTGGTCTTCCCCCAGGCCGCCAAGCGCTGGCTGCGCCAGCAGCGCCAGCGCCCCGGCCCCGCCACCGACCTCTCCGAGCGCGAGGCCGAGGTGCTCGAGCTGGTCGCTCAGGGCCTGACCAACACCCAGATCGCCCACCGCCTCAAGGTGAGCGACAACACGGTCAAGTTCCACCTGCAGAATATTTACCAGAAGCTGGGCGTGGGCAACCGCACCGAGGCCGCAGGGATCTTCTTTAAGTTGCGCCAAGAGGGCCGCCGTTGACCCCCACGCTGTATCTGCTCTTCGCCCTGGCCGCCGCCCTGCTCGTGGCCCTCGTCGTCGTGCTCTGGCGCGTCTGGGGCGACTACACCAACCGCTCGCGCGAGGACGAGGAGCTCGAGCGCGAGCTGGCCACGCTCAACGATACCCAGGCCAACCGGGTCAGCGACACCCAGCTCACCCGCCCCGTCGACACCGACGCCGCCTGGCAGACCATGGTCCAGCGCGGCGGCGCGCCGAAACGTACCCGCCGCCCGCCGCGCCGCTAAGACAGGGTTCGTAACCGAGTTACGCTCTTTGCCGCTGCCCGCGGCGGGGGCTCGGGCCTCCGGCCCCGCAGCAGGTGGATGTGGAGGGCCTGGCCCTCCACGCCTCCCGGTCGCT
>CAZKTU010000210.1:0-12056 GCA_964555675.1 uncultured Oscillochloris sp. | reverse complement strand
GTGCGACCGGCCTCCTCGAGCAGCTGGTAGTTCTGCATGTTGCGCGCGCCAATCTGCAGCACGTCGGCGTAGCGGGCCACTAGCTCGACATCGTTGGGGGTCATCACCTCGGTCACGATCGGCAGGCCGGTCTCCTCGCGGGCCTGGGCCAAGAGCTTGAGGCCCTGCTCGCCCATGCCGCGGAAGGTGTAGGGCGACGAGCGGGGCTTGAAGGCGCCGCCGCGCAGCATACTGGCCCCGGCCTCGCGCACGGCCCGCGCCGTGGCCATGATCTGCTCCTCGCTCTCGACCGAGCAGGGCCCGGCGATCACGACACAGTGGCCGCCGCCCACCTTGACCCCGCGCACATCGACCACCGTATCGGCCGGGCGCAGCTCGCGCGAGACGAGCTTGTAGGGCTGGGTGATGCGCACCGTCTCCTTGACCCCGGTGAAGTGCTCCAGCTCCTCCTTGAGGGTGGGCGGGATGGCGGCGCCGACGACCCCGATCACGGTGCGCTCCTCGCCGCGCACCAGGTGGCCGCGCAGATTGTGCTCGCCCAGGCGCTCGAGCACCGCGTCGATCTGGTTCTCATTTGATCCGGCTTGCATGACGACGATCATCTCCTTACTCCTTCTCGTTGAGTACAAAGCGCAAAAAAACAGCGCCTACTGGGCGCCGTCTGCCGGGGGTGCGGTGAACGCGGCCAGGGCGGCCGAGCGGTCGGGGCGGAGGGATTTGGCGCCCCTGATGTAGACGTGGACGACTTCGTCGGCGCGGCGCTCGGTGTTCCAGAGCACCAGGACCCTGATGCAGCGCTGCAGGCCGCCGGGCACGCCCATCTCGTGGCCGCAGAGCAGGGCGGTGTCGGTCCAGCCGAGGGCGCGGGCGGCGACGGCGGGGTATTCGGCGGTCAGGTCGGGCGTGGTGGTGAAGATCGCGCTGGCGAGATCTTCGGCGTGCAGCTCGTTGGCTTCGATCAACAGCGCGAGCATCTCGCGGGTCGCCTCGAGGATCGCCTCGCGGGTGTTGGACTCGCAGGTTGTCGCGCCGCGGACGCCTCGGCACCTGGTGGACATGGGGGCCTCCCTCTGCTGCGTTGAGACAAACAGAGAGGGCGTGAAGCTCGTTCGCCTCACGCCCTCTGAAGGTTGTCTTTCGACCGGAGTTTCTAGACAGTGCGAAGCGACCGGGCCATATGTGGGCCGGTAAAGTAATAAAAGTAGAAGCTGTTGACCGGACGGGCCATTGGAAGCACTTCCCTTTACTACCTTCGCTCTGGCGACGACTATAACACACCGCCGCGGGGGCCGTCAAGATGCTACGAGCCGAGCAGCTCCTCGGCCTCGATGATCGCCTGGGCGATATCCTTCATCTTGGCCCGCTTGTCGCGGGCGCGCTGGCGCAGGCGCTCGTAGGCATCGCGCTCGTTGAGGCCGAGGCGCTGCATCAGGATGCCCTTGGCCCGCTCGATCACCTTGCGGGCCTCGAGGGACTCCTCGAGCTCGTCGACCTGGTTGCGCAGCCCCTGAATCTCTTTGAAGCGGGCCATGGCGATATTGATCGCCGGCGGCAGCTCGTTCTCGTTGACCGGCTTGACCAGATAGGCCAGGGCACCCGCGGCCTCGGCCTTCTTGATCGTCTCTTTGTCGGCGTAGGCCGTGAGCATGATGATCGGGATGGGCGACTGGTCGCGGATGCGCGCGGCCGCCTCGGTGCCCTCCATCTCGGGCATCCTGATATCCATCATGATCAGGTCGGGCTTGAGGCGCGCGGCCAGGCTCACGGCCTCGGCGCCCGAGCGCGCGATGCCGATCACATCGTAGCCCAGACCCTTCAGCTGCTCCTCTAGCGTAAGCGAGACCAGATCGTTGTCTTCGGCAATCAGAATCCTGATGGCGGCCACGGCTTTACCTTAGATAGAGTGTGGAAGTGCGCATATTGTACACGTTGTACTTTATCGGAATGATACCACAGCAGAGGCCCCGATGCCTAGAGCCGCGGGCCGCCCTACAGCGGGCGGGATGTGATACAATCACCGCGAACACGACGCGACTCACTCGGCGGTACGCTGCCGGCGATCGGACTCTGCTGACGACTGCCGCCTGACGAGAATCGACGGAGGGAGAGCCGTGCGCTACGACATCACCAATATCGCCATTGAGGATTACTTGCTCGACCTCATGCCGCCGCGCGACGAGGTGCTCACCGAGCTCGAAGAGCGCGCGCGCATCCACGGTCTGTCGCTGGTCGGCCCGGTGCAGGGGCAGTTTCTGTACCTGCAGGCCCTGAGTATGGGCGCCCGCAAGGCCCTTGAGATCGGCATCACCACTGGCTACGCTGCGATCTATCTGCTGCGCGCCCTCAAGCAGACCGACGGGCACCTCACCGCGATCGAGCGCCACGCCGAGCGCGTCGAGCTCGCCACCGAGGTGATCGCCAGCGCCGGCCTGAGCGAGCAGATCACCATCCACCACGGCGACTGGTCGACGATCATGCCCACCCTCGATCCCGACTTCGACCTGATCTTCCTCGATGTGCTGCGCAGCGCAGCCAACGAGGGCCAGGCCACCCAGGCCCTCGAGATGTGTGTCCCCCTGCTGCGCCAGGGCGGCGTGCTGATCGCCGATAATGTGCTCTGCAGCGCCCAGGTCCTCGAGGAGGACGCGCCCCCCGTGGTGCGCGGCATCCAGCAGTTCAACAAACGCCTGATGAGCCACGAGCAGCTCGAGTCGGTGATCATCCCGCTGCGCGACGGGGTCGCGATCTGCCGCAAGAAGTAGCACCGCAGACCAAGGACCAGGGACCAAGGCCAACAACGCTCTGCGTGGGCCGGCGGTTGCAGGCTTTGGTCTTCCTGGTCCCTGGTCGTCTTCTATGCCGCCCACAGACGCCCAACAGCGCATCCAAGAGCTGGCCACGCTCAACGCGCTGGCCCAGACCCTGAATCGCGCCATCGATCTGCGCGAGGCCCTCGATACGGCCCTCGCCCATATCGTCGAGCTCATGGGCCTCTCGACCGGCTGGATCTTCCTCAAGAGCGAGGCCGAGAGCTACACCCTCGCCGCGCGCCATAACCTCCCCCCCGCGATCACCTACCCCGGCCCCGCCTGGGAGGATGAGTGCGAGTGCCAGGAGCTGTGCGCCGCCGGCAAGCTCGACAAGTCCTTCAACATGGTCCGCTGCTCGCGCCTGCGCAGCGCCGTCGGCGACAAGCGCGGCCTGGCCCAACACGCCTCGGTGCCCCTGCGCAGCGGCGACGAGACCATGGGCATCCTCAATGTGGCCACGACCCAGTGGGGCCGCATCTCGCCCGCCGAGCTGCAGCTGCTCTCGGCCGCCGGCCATATCCTCGGCACCGCCATCGCCAGGGCCCGCCTCTACGAGCAGGCCAAGGTGCGCCGCGTCCAAGAGCAGCGGGCCCTGCTCGGCCTCTCGCAGGACCTGCTGATGAGCGAGTCGCTCGAGCCGGCCCTGCAGCGCCTGGTCCGCGTCGGCGCACGCCTGCTCGAGGCCGATGCCTGCGCCTTCGTCGAGGCCGACGAGCCGGCCGGTCGGGCGGTGCTGCGCGCCTCGTACGGCTGGAACCTACCGGCCGATCTGGCCTGGCCCGTCCCGCTCGACCCGGCCAGCCCGCACCTCTGGTACCTGCCCGAGCGCAGCGCCGACCTCGCGACGGGCGCCCTCAGCGCCCTGCCGCCCCTGCTCGCCCGCCAGGCCTTCCAGGGCCACATGGGCCTCGCCGTCGAGCTGGGCGGGGCCCCCGTCGGCACCCTGATGGTCAATACGCGCGGCCCGCGCCAGTTCCTCGACGACGAGACCCAGCTGCTGGGCATCCTCGCCAACCTGCTCGTCCAGACCCTCGAGCGCGAGCGCCTGCACCAGGAGGCCCTGGCCCGCGAGAAGCTCGAGCAAGAGCTCGACCTGGCCCGCGAGATCCAGGCCAGCTTCTTGCCCAACTGCTGCCCGGTCGTGCCCGGCTACCAGATCGAGGCCTACTACCGGGCCGCGCGCCAGGTGGGCGGCGACTTCTACGACTTCATCGAGCTGCCGCCCGCCCCGGGCCAGCCCACCCCGGCCGACCCGGCCCGGCCTACCACGGTGATCTTTCGCGGCGGCACCCGCCTCGGCTCACCCGAGATGCCCGACCTCTCGTCGGCCCAGCGGCTCGGCGTGGTGATCGCCGATGTCACCGACAAGGGCGTCCCCGCGGCCCTCTTCATGGCCCTCTCGCGCACGCTCCTGCGCGCGACCGCCATCGACGGACGCCAGCCCGCCGAGGTGCTCGAGCGCGCCAACAGGCTCATCCTGGCCGACTCGCGCGCCGGCCTCTTCGTCACCACGTTCTACGCCGTGCTCGAGACGCGCACCGGCCTGGTGACCTACGCCAACGGCGGCCACAACTACCCGCTCCACTGGGACGCCGCCGCCGGCGAGGTGCGCCCCCTGCGCGCCCAGGGTATCGTGCTCGGCATCGTCCCCCAGCCCACCTTCGAGCAGCGCAGCCTCGACCTCGCCCCCGGCGATGTGATCCTGCTCTACACCGACGGGGTGACCGAGGCTATGAACCCCGCCCGCGAGCTGTTCGGCGACGAGCGCCTGGCCGCCGTGCTGCGCGCGAACCACCAGCGCGGCCCCCAAGAGATCATCAACGCGGTGCTCACCGAGGTTACGGCCTTCGCCGGCGGGCAGAGCCAGGCCGACGATATCACCATGGTCGTGATCAAGCGCGCCGCGCCCTGATCAGGCCGTGCGCGCGACCAGGCCCCGCTCGACCGCGTAGGTCGCCGCCTGGGTGCGCGAGCTGAAGCCCAGCTTGCCGAGAATGTTGCGCACGTGTACCTCGGCGGTCTTCTCCGAGATCACCAGGGCCTCGGCGATGGCCCGGTTCGAGAGCCCGCGCGTGACCAGGGCCAGCACCTCGAGCTCGCGCGGGGTCAGCCCGTCGACCGGGCGCGGCTGCCCCGCGGTCTGGCTGCGCGCCGGCGCGACAGGGGCCGGGGCGAGGCGCGCCTCGACGGCGGCGATCTGCCGGAGCTCGTGGGTGGCGCCAATATGCTCGGCCCGGGCCCGGGCCTGGCGCAGAGCCTCCTCGGCGCCGGCCAGAGCCTGAGGGCCGCCGACCAGCAGCAATGCCTCGCCCAGGCGCCAGCGAGCACGGATGGCGTCGAGGGGGAAAGAGTCGGCATCATAGAGCGCGATCGCTCCCTCGAGCAGGGCGGCCGCCGCAGCGGGCGACTGCTCGATCTGAGCCAGGGCGTTCAGCTCGCTCGTGTAAGCCCGAAAGACCTGCTGGCCCTCGCCCGTGGGTGCGCAAGCCTCCTGCGCCGCCAGCAAAGCCAGGGCTTCGTCGCGGCGGCCAACCCTGAGGAAGACCTCGACCACGCCCGTCAGCTTAAAGATCTTGAAGCGCAGCGCGGTGAGGGGCTCGCCGGGGGCGAGCGGGGCGCATACGCGGGCGAACAAGGCATCGGCGACAGCCACAGCGCGCGCCTGCTCGCCCAGGGCCTCGTAGACGTCGATCAGGTGGTGGGCCGCGCCGGTCCATGGCTCGTCGCCCCTCTGGGTGGCCAGCAGGCCCTCGAGGAGCTCGCGGGCCTCGGCGTACTGGGCGCGGCCGCAGAGCAGCATGGCCTGGACGATCTTCAGCAGCGGCCGGTCGTCGATCGGCCCCATAAAGCCGGGCCGCAGGGCCTCGGCCAGTCGCAGCTCGGCGCTGTCCCACTCGCCCGCCTCGAACTCGCTCACACACAGGCTGAGCAGCAGCTTGCCCGAGCCGCGGATGTAGCCGTGGCGCGCCGCGTAGGCCCAGCCCTGGCGCTGCAGAGCCAGGGCCTCCGTGCGCCGGCCGCTCTGGACCAGCTTCCCGCCCAGGTTGATGTAGGCCCGCAGCGCATCGACCGGCAGGTCCAGGCGCAGGGCCGTGGCCAGGCTACGCTCGAGGCGCTGCAGCCCCTCGGAGATCTGGCCCGCCTCGAACATCGCGACGCCGACGTTGTTGAGGGCGTGGGTGATCACATGCTCATCGCCCAGGGCCTCGCCCATGGCCAGGGCCCGCTCGCCCCAGACGATCGACTCGTGTATATGCTCGAGCCCATCGCCGATCTGCAGCATGTGCAGGTGCGACAGAGCGCTGTAGGCCATGGCCAGCTCGCGGCAGGGCTCACCGCCCTCGAGGGCCTCCAGGGCCGCGCGGGTCTGGACGAAGGCCCCCGCCACGTCGCCGACATCCCAGGCGCAGCGCCCCAGCCAGCGGCGCAGATCGGCGGCGCTGCGGCGGTCGCCCATGGCCTCGTAGAGCGGCAGAGCCTCGCGCCAGTAGTCGGCGGCGCGCCTGGGCTCGCCCACGTTATAGGCGGCGTTGCCGAGGCGCGCGAGCAGGCTCGCCCGGCCGGCCTCGTCGGAACGCCCCTCGCCGGCCTCGAGGGCGGCCTCGAAGTGGCCGAGGGCCTCGCGGTAGGCGTGAACGCGGACGGCGCGGTCGCCGGCCAGCTCGCTGTAGCGGGCGGCCTCGGGCAGAGCGCGGGCCATCAGGGCGTGGTAGGCCAGCTGGTCGACGACAGCGTCGGGGTCGGCGCTGCGCAGCTCCTCGAGGGCCCGCAGCACCTCGTGGTGGCGCAGACGCCGCTCGCGGCGCAGCATCTCCTCGTAGAGGGCCGCGCGGATCAGCTCGTGGCGGAAGCGATAGCGATCCTCCGGGCCGCCCGGCTCCTCGGCGATCAGCTGGCGCTCGACCAGGGCGCTGAGCGCGCGCAGCAGGGCTTGCTCCTCCATGCCGGTCAGGCGCAGCAGCAGCTCGAAGTCGAAGCGCCGCCCGATCACCGCGGCGGCGCTCATGGCGGCCCTGGTCGGCTCGTCGAGGTCGTCGGCGCGGCGCAGGATGCTCTCGCGGATGGAGAGCGGGATGGCCGGGGCGAGGCTCGCCGCGCGGCCGACGCCCAGCGAGCCCGGGCCGCCGTCGGCCAGGATGGCCCCGAGGACCTCTTCGGCGAAGAAGGGGTTGCCCTCGGTGCGCTCGTAGAGGGCCGCGAGCAGCTCGGCGGGCGGAGCGGCGCCCAGGGTGGCGCTCAGCATCTCGGCCAGCTCGTCGCGGCTGAGGGGGGCGAGGCGCAGCTCGTGGTGGCGACGGTCGCGGGTCAGGCGGGCGATCAGGTTGGCCAGGGGGTGGAGCCGGTGCATCTCGTCGCTGCGGTACGAGCCGATCAGCAGGACCGGGTCGGCCTCTGTGGCGCGGGCCAGATAGAGCAGCAGGTCCTGGCTGGCCTGGTCGGCCCAGTGCAGGTCCTCGAGCACGAGGACGCGGGCCGCCTCGCCCTGGGGGCGCAGGGCCTGGTAGATCGTCTGGAAGAGCAGACGGCGCTCGGCGTGGGGGTCGCCCGAAGCCCTGTCGGCGCCCGTGGGGGCCAGGGCGGGGGTCAGGCGCCGCAGGTCGCCCATGGCGGGCTCGGCGGCCTCGCCTATACTGCGCAGCAGCTCGACGAAGGGCCCGTAGGGCGAGGCGGGGGCCTCGTCGTAGCAGTGGCCCACATAAACCGCGACCCCCCCGGCGGCCTCGAGGGCCCGCGTAAACTCTCGCAGCAGGCGGGTCTTGCCCACCCCGGCCTCGCCGGCGAGCAGCACGACCTGGCCCTGGCCGGCACGAGCCTGGGCCAGGAGGGCGTGCAGGGCGTTCAGCTGCTGCTGCCGCCCGACCATCAGCGGTGCAAGGGCGCTGTTGCTCATGAGTCTCCTCCAGCGTCAGGGGCGCGGTGGCTCAACTATACCACGGCGACACCCGCCGGCGGGAAGCGACCAGAGGCGGAGATCGGCCCGGCGCTCATCGCCGGTGGGCCGGCCCTTGACGCACACGGGCCTCTCGCCTAAGATCGCCCGAAGCGGGAGGTGTGGAGGGGTCGAAGGCCCCGTACCCCCCAGCCGCGGATAGCGGCGAAGAGCGTACCTCGGTTACGAACCTTAGTGACAGACGGAGCGCATGGTGGCGGGCCAGAGCATCTACCTGATCGGCTTCAGCGGGGCGGGCAAATCGACGATCGCCCGGCTAGTGGGCGCGCAGCTCGGCTGGCGGGCCTACGACCTCGACCGCATCATCGTCGAGCGTAGCGGCATGGATATCCCGACGATCTTCGAGCGCGAGGGCGAGAGCGGCTTTCGCGCCCGCGAGACCGAGGCCCTGCGCACAGTGGCCGGCCTGAGCCCGTGCGTCGTGGCCACGGGGGGCGGGGCGCCGCTGCGGCTAGAGAACCGGCGCCTGATGGCGGGCGCCGGCTGGGTCGTCACCCTCGAGGGCCGCGCCGCGAACCTGCTCGCCCGCATCCAGCGGCAGCGCGAGCAGGACGCCCCCGACGCCGTGCGCCCCCTGCTGGCGGCCGGCGACCCCCTCGCCCAGGCCCGCGCCCTCAAGGCCAGCCGCCAGCCGATCTACGCTCTGGCCGACTGGACCGTGCACACCGACCGGCTGAGCCCCGAACAGGTCGCCGACGAGATCGTGCGCGCCCTGGCCATCCTCGGCCCGGGGCCGGCCCCGGCCGAGCGCCTCGACGAGGCCTAGCGAACAGCCGCGCCGTCCCATTTTGTGATGAAGAACTCATTAAATGGTATGGACGTAGCGCAAAGAGTTCGCTATACTATCTGTGTACCCGCGCTGCTGCGCGGCGCAGGTCCCCACAGCTGAAAGGACATGCCGTCATGGCAATGATTGTGCTCCTTATGCTCGCCGCGGTTCTGGCCCTGATCGTGGTCGCCTCGGCCCGCCGGACCGCCAAGGCCCCCGCCCTCCTGGTGATCGAGCGCACCCCGCGCCGCATCCGCCGCCGCAACGGCTAGATCCACCGCCCGAGCTCGACGCCCACGGCTTGAGGCCCCTCCCCGAGGGCAACCTCGCCCCTCGGCGCGTCCTGGCCCCGCCCACCGCGCGCAAGCCCCGCTGCTCCTCGCGCCGGTCTGCCCCGACTGCCGATAACCCTACGCCATCGCCGCCCAGGCGCGGCTTGTCTGGTCACACCACTCTCACGACGCTCTCATTCCGCGAACAACTCCCTGGCATCTATACTGGCGGCGGCGGTGGAACTTCCGCCGCCGCTCGTGCGTCTTCTGCTAGAGATACTCGCCCCACGCCGTGAAGGAGCGCCGGCCGTGACCAGATCCATTCGCCGCCTGCTCCAGGCGCTACTGCTCGCCCTCGCGGCCCTGGTGGCAGGGCCGGCCCTCGCCGCGCCGCGGCCGCAGACCACGCCGATCGTCGTGGCCGCCCGCCCGGCCTACGAGGGCGCGTTCCGCGTCGGCACCTGGCTGCCCGTCGTCGTCGAGCTCGAGAATAGCGGCGTCGACCGCACGGTGCAGGTGCGCGTCGGCACCCGCGAGGGCGCTCAGTACGCCGCCGAGGTCGAACTGCCGAACAGCGGGCGCAAGTCGATCACCGTCTACGCCTACATGACCCCGGCCTCGCGCCGCCTGATCGTGCGTGTGCTCGACGGCGAGCAAGAGCTGAGCACCCAGACCCTGACCCTGACCCCGGCCAACCCGCGGGCCCGCATCATCGGCGTCGTCAGCGGGCAGGGCGCCCCCGTCAGGCTCCCCCCCCGTCTTCCCGGCGGTCAGAGCCTGATCAGCGTGCCGATCGCCCCGGCCGACCTGCCCGAGCACGCCCTCGGCCTGAGCGGGCTCAACACCCTGGTCGTAGACGAGCTGCCCACGGCCGACCTGCGGCCCGGCCAGCGCGCGGCCCTGGCCGAGTGGGTCTTGCGCGGCGGCCAGCTCGTCCTCGGCGGCGGCGAAGGGCTGAGCGCAACCCTGGCCGGCCTGCCCGAGGAGCTGCGGGCCGCCGCCGTCGCCGCGGTCGAGCCGATACCCGCCGGCTCGCTCTTCGGCGGCGCGAACGACGGGGCCACAGTGCCGGTGGCCCGCCTGCTGCCCCAGGTCGGCCCCGACGGCCGCAGCACCTACGCTGTGCCGATGGACGCCATCGCCGCAGGGGCCGGGGCCGCCCTCGAGCGGAGCATCGGGCGCGGCGCGGTCATCGTCGTCGCCCTGCCCCTCGGCCACCCCAGCCTGCTCGCCTGGGAGGGCGCGCCGCTCTGGTGGGAGGAGCTGCTGCGCCCGACGCTCGAGCTGCCCCCCGGCTTCGCCCCCGACACCATGACCCTGGACGGCTTCGTCGAGGGCAACCTGGCCTCGACCCTCACCAGCCTGCCGGCCCTCGAGTTCCCGCCCCTCGGGCTGCTGGCCGGCCTGGTGGTCGCCTATATCGTCCTGGCCGGGCCGGTCACCTACCTGATCTTGCGACGCCTCGACCGCCAGGCCCTTGGCTGGGTGGTCGTCCCGACGATCACCCTGGTCTTCGCCGGCCTGACCTACGGCCTGGGCTACGCCCAGCGCGGCGGCGACATCGTCTTCAACCAGGTGACCCTGATCGAGCCGATCGACGGCAGCGCCGAGCAGGCCCGCGTGCGCACCTTCGTGGGCGTCTTCTCGCCCGAGCGCCGCGCCTACAGCCTGCGGCTGGCCGGCCCGGCGAGTGTGGCGGCGCCGCCGATGCTCAGGCCGATCTCGGTGCAGGGCCCCTGGGACGTCAACTCGCCCGCCGGCAGCGGGATCTATCTGCAGAGCAGCGTCCCGGCCGCCGAGGCCCGCGACTTCGCCATAGCCCAGTGGTCGATGCGCGCCCTGACGGCCGACAGCACCGTCGCCCTCGGGGGGCTCGCGGCCACCGTGCGGCTCGGCGGCGAGGCCCTGACGGGCGAGGTGCGCAACAACAGCTCCATCGCCCTGAAGGACGTCACCCTCATCCAGGGCGAGCAGGTTGTGCGCCTGGGCGACCTGGCGCCGGGCGAGGTGCGCTCGGGCCAGCTGGCGCGCCGCCAGTCGGGCCAGCCGGGGGCCTTCGGGCCGACCCTGCCGATGAGCTATCTGGTCTATGGCGAGGAGATGGACCGCCAGAGCAAGCTGGGCGGTCAGCCCCTGCCCCCGGACATCCAGCAGCGGGTCAGGATCCTCGACGCCCTCTACAACTACGGGCCCTCGCCCCGCGGCGGCCAGCCCCTCTTGCTGGCCTGGGCCGACACGGCCACCCTGGCGATCGAGCCGTCTGAGCTACGGGCCGACCAGCAGCATATTGCGATCATCTCGGCCACGCCCCGCCTCGAGCTGCCCGCCGGCGAGCTCAACCTCGGCCAGGGCTGGTTCGCCCCGCGCTTCGAGAGCGGCATGGCCTCGGTCTGCTTCGGCGGCCAGGGCATCGGGATCACCCTCGGGCCACAGCCGGCGATCATGCAGCTGAACCTGCCCCGCGACCTCTATGGCCTCCAGGCGAGCGAGCTGAGCCTGCTCACGGCCGCGGACGGGCCGTGGGCCAACGACACGGTGATCGAGCTGTACAACTGGGCGAGCGGCGAGTGGACGCCGCAGACGATCAGCGGCCGGCGCATCGCCGTCGAGGGGCCCGAGCGCTTCCTCGGCAGCCACGGCGCCCTCAGGGTGCGCATCACCGGCGGCCAGCCCCAGGTAAACTTCGGCTGCGTCTATGTCGACGCCAGGATCAAGGGGACTATCTCGTGACACCCGCGATCGAGACCATCAACCTCACCCGCCGCTACGGCCGCATGGTCGCTCTCGAGGATCTCAACCTCACCGTCGAGCAGGGCAGCATCTACGGCTTCATCGGGCCAAACGGCGCGGGCAAGACCACCACCCTGCGCCTGCTGGCCGGCCTGCTCGAGCCCAGCGCCGGCGAGGTGCGCATGCAGGGCCAGCGGCTCGTCCCCGGCGGCGCCCAGCGCCTGGTCGGCTACATGCCCGACTTCTTCGGGGTCTACGACGACCTGCGGGTCTGGGAGTATCTGGACTTCTTCGCCCGCTGCTACGGGATCGACGCGGCCCGCCGCAAGCGCTCGGTCGACGAGCTGCTCAGCCTGGTCGACCTGAGCGGCAAGCGCAACGCCTATGTGCAGACCCTCTCGCGCGGCATGCAGCAGCGCCTCTGCCTGGCCCACGCCCTCGTCCACGACCCGCCCGTGCTGCTGCTCGACGAGCCGGCCAGCGGCCTCGACCCGCGGGCCCGCGTCGAGCTGCGCGAGCTGCTG
>CAZKTU010000209.1:0-12222 GCA_964555675.1 uncultured Oscillochloris sp. | reverse complement strand
CGATCAGGGCGGCCTCGTTGCGCTTGCGCTCGCTGACATCCTGCTTGATCTCGATGAAGTGCTTGATCCGGCCGCGCTCGTCGAGCAAGGGCGTGATCGTCAGCTCCTCCTCGTACAGGCTGCCGTCTTTGCGCCGGTTGATCAGCTCGCCCTTCCAGACCTGCCCCGCCAGGATGGTCTCCCAGATACTTTCGAGGTAGGCTTTGTCGTGGTGCTCGGCGCCGAGGAGCTCGCGGGGCTGCTGGTAGATCGTCTCGTCCAGCTCGTAGCCGGTCAGGTTGGTGAAGGCCTTGTTGGCCCACTGGATGTGCCCGGAGTGATCCATAATCACGATCGCGTTGGCGGCGGCCTCGAGGGCGCCGCCGAGCATCTGCAGCCGCGCTTCGTCCTGCTTCTGGTCGGTGGTGTCGCGGATCACGCTGCCGATACGGTAGCCCTTGTCGGTCTTGATCGGGAACGAGGTCTGGAGGATCGACTTCAGCCCGCCCCGCCTGGACTGCAGGATGGCGTCCACGGGACGCCCGAAGAAGCTCGACTGGCCGGTCTTGAGGGCCACCTCCATGGCGCGCCGCAGGTTCTCGGCCATGCGCTCGGGGATGTGTCCCGGCGGCAGCATCATGCTCTGTACATCCCAGAAGGCCATGCCGATCACCTCGGAGCGGTCGATCCCGGTCAGCTCCTCCAGCGCGCGATTCCACTCGAGGATACAGCCCGTCTCGTCCGTCATGACCACGCCCTCTGAAGACTGCTCGATAAACGAGCGCAGGCGCTCCTCGCTCTCGCGACGATCCTCCTCGGCCCGTTTGCGCTCGGTGATGTCGGTGAAGGTGGTGAAGACCTGGTGCGGGGTGCTCTCGCCCGAGCGCAGCTGCGGGCTAGCGTTGACGACCATCCAGCGCATCGGGCGCTCGTCGGCATGGCGCAGGCCCATGACCGTATCGAGCACGGGCCGGCCCGTCCGCAGGGCCTTGATCGAGGGGTGCTCGTCGCCGACGAGGGGCGAGCCGTCCTCGTGGCAGGCCTGCCAGCACGGGTCAAGGAAGCTCCGCCCGCGCATCTCTTCGATCGAGACGCCCAGGATGCGCTCGGCCGATGGATTGGCGAAGGTGATGCGCCCGGCCGCGTTCTGGTAGACCACGCCGTCGGCCATGGTCGCAAACAGGGCCTTGAGCTCGAGATTGATCCTGATCCGGTCGAGGGCGACCGAGACGTGTCTGGCCACGGCCGTCAGAAACGTGCGCTCCTGCTCGCTGATCGGGCGCGAACCGCCCGAGGCGCCTGTCTCGAGGACCCCCACGTGGCGACCATTCAGCAGCAGCGGCAGGTTTGCGCTGAAACGGCCCGGCGCCCGGGCCACACTGGGCTCGTCCGCTGCCAGCGCGATCTCCTCGTCCGTGGCGACCGTCTCGAGCAGGGCGCTGATCGGCAGGCGCTCTGCCGGCTCGCTGATCAATACGGTGGGCGCCTTCCCGCTGGCCGCCAGCGACCAGGCGTACTCGTGGGCGTCGTCGAAGAGGTAGAAGCGGAGCTGGTCGAAGCCGAGCAGCCCCTCTACCTGCGCGTGGGCCGCGGTGAGGACGTCCTGGTTGGTCTCGGCGCGCTCGAGCTCATGCGAGAGGCTCAGGAGCGATTGGGCGAAGGCGTGCTGGCGGTGTAGCTCCTCCTCGGTGAGCTTGCGCTGGGTGATGTTCTCGTGGGCAATCACCAGCCTGAGCGGCCCATTGCCGGCGAAGCGGGTCACCTTGGCGACGAAGCGGCGCTTCTCGCCCCCGGGCGCATCACATGGGTACTCGAGGCTGAAGTGGTCGCGCTCGCCGCTCAGCACCGTGCGGATGCCTGTCGCGAACGAGGCCGCCTCGTCCGAGAAGTCGCCAGTCGCCTCCTCGCAGGTGCCGAGGTAGTTGGAGCCGATATAGTGTTCGGGGGCGGTGGGCGGGTTGGCCGCTGCGAAGTCGTGCCAGGCCTGGTTGACCGCGATGATGGTACACTGCTCGTCGAGCACGCAGATATGCTCGGGCAGGGCGTCCAGGGCCGCCTGGCTCAGGCGCTCGGCCTGGCTGAGGGCGGTGGTGCGCTCGAAGACGATCTGCTCGACCTCGCAGTAGGCGCGCTCGAGCTCGAACTGGGCCCGCTTGCGCTCGCGCACCTCTGTCGCCATAGCCTGGTAGAGGTTGTGGTTCTCGATCGCGACGGCCACCTGGTTCGCCAGCGAGAGGACGAGCTCGACGTCGGGCTGCCTGAAGCTGCGCTGTGTGGGCCCGTTGATCGCCGTCATGGTGCCGAAGATCTGCTCCTGAAAGCAGATCGGCGCCACGATAATGTCGCCGCAGTTCGTCTCGGTGCGCCGCCGCTGGACCTCGGCGTCCTCGCGCTCGTCGGGCGCGCCCTTGGGCGAGAGGGCCGGCAGGCGCTCGTGCAGCACCCAGCCGCTCAGGCCGCGGGTCAGCTCGTCGTACGAGACCTCGACTGTATCGGCGACCCCGGGGCCGCCTCTGTAGAAGCCCGTCACCCGGCGCTGCTCCAGGTCGAAGGTGATAATCACCACCCGGTCGAGGCTCAGCAGCGCGGCCAGCTGATCAATCACCGTCCGCAGCTTGTCGCTCAGGCTGCCGATGCCCGCCAGGGTGCGGCTGATCCCATAGAGGGCCTGCGCGTCGGCCAGCACCTGATCGCTGCGCTCCTGTGCGTGGGCTGTGACGTCGGCGCCTTCGCCCCTCTGTGCTGCGGACGGGGCCATAGAGCTGCCTGGGTTGTGGCCTGGGGCAAGGCTTTCGGCGAGCCGGCGCTCGAGGTTACTCGTGCGCCTCCGGGCGGCTCGTAGCTTCACCCCGCGATTGGCTCCGGTGCGCTTGCTGGTCATCTTGGCTCTAGCTCCCCAGGTAGTGAACATGGGCTCAGCGCTGAGCAGTTCTGCGGGTATGGTCACTATGCGCGGGAGTATGTTGTTGCTGAATTGCGCTGTTTACCACAGTAGCACAGTGTATCCTATGCGCCTATCTCCTACGTTACACGGGTTGCTGTACGAGCTCCGACCGCGGCGCGGCTCGTGCTACAATCGAGGGGCGCCCGGCAAGAGGGCGCCGTAGCGCGGGAGTATGCGACGATGAGCAAGGGCCGCCCAGACAGCCGCCTGGTCTACACAACCGATCCCGAGCCGGAACCCGAGCCCGCGGCCGCGGCGGCTTCGCCGGCCTACCCGTCGGCCGCGAAGCAGACGGCCCGTATCAGCCTCGACCGCAAAGGGCGCGGCGGCAAGACGGTGACTCTGGTCAGCGGGCTGCGCCACGATCCGGCGACCCTCGAGGCCCTGCTGAAGCGCCTGAAGCAGCAGTGCGGGGCCGGCGGGGCCGTTAAGGATGGCGCGATCGAGATCCAGGGCGACCAGCGCGAGCGAGCTGCCGCTACGCTCGTGGCGCTGGGCTACGGGGTCAAGCGCATCGGGGGCTGAGCCGTCTCAGGCCAGGGGCAGGCTCAGGCGAAAGGTTGCGCCGTGGCCCGGCGCGCTCTCGACCGCGACCTCGCCGCCCTGGGCTATAGCCAGCCGCTGTACGATCGCCAGGCCCAGGCCGCTCCCGCCGCTCTCGCGGGTGCGCGCCCGGTCGGTGCGATAGAAGCGCTCGAAGATATGTGGCTGCTCGGCGGTAGGTATGCCGGGGCCGCTATCCTGCACCTCGAAGGTCACCCCCTGCCCGGGGCCCCCCTTGAGCCGCGCTCGGAGCACCACTTCGCCGCCGCTCGGCGTATAACGCAGGGCGTTCTCGACCAGGTTGCCCAGGATCTGGGCGAGCCGCTGCGGATCGGCGCGCACCGCCGGCAGCGCCCCCGCCTCCTCCACGCTCAGGCGCAGCCCGCACTGGCGCGCCCGTGGCGCTGCAGCCCGTGCCACGGCCGCCAGGGCTTCGTTGGGGCTGACGGCCTGCAGTGACAGCGAGAGCTGGCCGGCGTCGGCGAGTGATAGCAGGCGCAGGTCGTCGACCAGCCGCCCGAGCAGGTCGATCTCGCCGCCGAGTGCGCCGACGCTCGCCGGCGAGGCGGCGACCAGCCCATCCTCGATGCTCTCGACCTGTAGGCGCAGCACGCTCAACGGGGTGCGCAGCTCGTGGGCGATGTCGGCCACCATCTGGCGGCGCAGCTGCTCCTGGCGCTCGAGTTCGGCGGCCATGCGATTGAAGGCCCGGGCCAGCTCGGCCAGCTCGGCCTCTTGCGGCAGGGCGATCGGCTCGTGGGCCTGGCCCGCTGCCAGGTGGTTGGCCGCGGCGGTGAGCTCGCCCAGCGGGCGCACCAGGCGGCGGGCGACGAAGACGGCCACGACCAGGGCCACCCCCACGGCGGCCAGGCTGCCGGTCACCACGATCGTCGCCAGGGCCCTGCCGAAGGCCCGATCCGCCACATTCTGCTGCTCTTCGCTGGGGATGATCGCCACAGTGCCGACCACGCGGCCGCGGGCCTCGATCGGCACGCCGAAGGGGCGCATGCGCAGCGGGACCGCCCGGCCCACGAGCTCGTCGGCGCTGTCGAAGACGATCTGATCGCGCTCGTCGACGATCAGCAGGCGCCCCTCGAGATCGCCCACGGCGAGCCGGCGCTCGAGCAGGTTGCTCACCCCCGCCCAGCCCCGGTTGGCGATGAAGGTCTGCGCCAGGGGGCCGCTGAGGCGCTGGGCCAGGGTGCGCGATTGGCGCAAGGCCTGGGCGCTTGAGGCGGCGATGTACGCCCGCAGGATCAGCCCGCCGGCCAGCCCGGCGACCAGCAGCACCGCCAGCAGGGCCACCAGGGTATGGGTCACCGTCATGCGCCGGTAGAGCGAGCTCATCTAGCGCTCCGCGAATTTGTAGCCGACTCCGAAGACCGTGAGGATGGCCTGGGGGTTGGCCGGGTCGGCCTCGACCTTACGACGCAGGTTCTTGATATGGGCGTCGATGGTGCGCTCGTACCCCTCGAAGGCGTCGCCCTGGGCCGCGTCGAGCAGCTGCGAGCGCGAGAGCGGGCGGCCCTGGTTGCGCATCAGAGCCGCCAGCAGGGCGAACTCGGTCGGGGTCAGCTCGACCGGGCGGCCGGCGGCGCTGACCTGTCGGCGCTCGGCGTCGAGGGTGATCCCGGCGCCCTGTAGCAGCTCGCCCCCGGCGAGCTCGCCGCTGACCCGCCGCAGCAGGGCCCGGGCCCGGGCCACCACCTCGCGGGCGCGAAATGGCTTGGGCACATACTCGTCGGCGCCGAGCTCGAGGCCGACCAGGGTGTCGGCCTCCTCGACGCGGGCCGTGAGCATGATGATCGGTACGGTCGATGTGCGGCGAATGCGCCTGCAGACCTCGAGGCCGTCCAGCTCGGGCATCATGACATCGAGGATCACCAGGTCGGGTCGCTCGCGATGAAAGAGCTCCAGTGCGGCCCGCCCGTCATATGCCGCCGAGGTGAGGAAGCCGGCCTGCTGAAAGTAGACCGCCAGGCCGCTGACCAACTCGCGGACATCGTCGACGATCAGGACGCGCTGAGGCATGGGCTGCTCCTGCTGTGCGGCCACTGCCGCTGCTGGTTCGTCGTGGCGTTGGGGCGCAGTATGCTGCGCCCCGCGCCCTATGGCTGCTCAGTAGTCTAGCACGCCGGCACTACCCGCGCCCGGCGGCGAGCTTCGCGCCCAGCCCTGTGTCGTTGACCAGCTCGGTCGCCTTGGTGGTCAGCTTGGCGAGCATAGTGTCGGCCTGCTCCTGGCTGATCCGGCCGCGCTCGACCGCCTTGGCGAGGCGCGCTTCGGCCTTCGCCACCACGGCCGCGACTGCCGCGTCGCCGCTGCTGCCGTTGGCTGCGGCGAACGCCGCCAGGCTCTGACCGTTCCGCAGCGCCTCGCGCACCGCCGCCGGCTCCTGGCCGGTCGCGTCGGCCGTGGCCCGCACGAGGGCGCGGACGAGCAGCTTGCCGGCGAGGCGGCCGGGGCCGGGCTGCTGCTGGCTGTAGGCGCTCGCGGCGGCGCCGGGTGCGGCGCTCGCGGCGGCGGGCGCGCCGAAGGCGACGGTGAGGGCGATGGCGCCGGCGATGAGCAGGCTTCCCGCTCGGGTGAACATGGTGCGTAGCATGGTGGACTCTCCTTCTGGCGTAGCGGGCTTGCGGCCCGGGCCTGCAATGTGTCGTAGGCCCACTCTAGCCAACGCCTGTGAAGAGCCTGTGAAGATGGGATGCCGCAGCTATGAAGGGGGTGGTCGGTTTATGCTTCGCCCACAAACGCTGCATACCAGGCCTCGCTCGTCGCCCCGGGGGGCCGCGAACCAGAGCCGGTAGACGCTCTCGACCACTCGCCCTGGGCTATGGGCTGAGGGTGGCGGCCATCCCCGCGGCCAACAGTGCGCCCCACTGCGCGTAGCCTCGCGGGCCGGGGTGAAAGCCGTCGGCGCAGAACAGGCCCGGGGTTGGGGCGACCGTCACGGGCAGATGGCTGACGGCGACGAGGCGGGGCGCCAGGGTGGCCGCCGTCGTGTCGAGCAGCCGGGCGCGTAGGCCCAGCACGCCCCGCAGCGGCTGCGGCAGCGCCGGGAAGCGCCCCATGGGCGGCACTGCGGCGAGGAACACCTGCGCGGGGCCGACGCGCTCGCGCAGCGCGGCGATCAGCCTGCTGAGGTCGGCTGACCAGCGCTCGGGGCTGCGCATGCGCAGCGTATCGTTGACGCCGAGCGCGATCAGGATCAGGTCGAAGGGCGCGGCGGGCAGCGCGGTGACGAGCGTGCGCCGCGCGGCCGAGGCGGTGATGCCGATCTGCCCCTCGGCGCGCCAAGCGACCGCGCGGCCCAGCTGTGCGGCCAGGGCCGCGGCGCTCTGCCCGGCGAGGGCCTCGGCGTGGCTGGCGGCGCCCACGCCGGCGGCGGTAGACTCGCCGAACACGAGCAGGCGCAGCGCGGGCGCCGGGCCGTCGACTAGCCCAGTCTGCGGGCCGGCCGCGCCCGGCAGCTGCGGCAGGCGTCTGCGGACCGCGCGGCCCTGCATGGCCAGCAGGGGCGCCAGGGCGAGCGAGGCGGTCGAGGCGGCGTGGAGGGCCAAGCGGGGAAGGCTCATAAGGTGAGAAACAGAACAGCCCGCCGATTGGCGAGCTGCTGTGGGCGATTGGTGGGCGATACTGGACTCGAACCAGTGACCTCTTCCGTGTGAAGGAAGCGCTCTAACCAACTGAGCTAATCGCCCGCAATGGGCCAGATTATAGCATAGCTATGCTGGCCGCGCAAACGCCGCGGCACGAGGGTCGCAGGGAGGGCAAGCCCTCCCTGAGAACCCTGTTCGGTCCTACGGCGACTCGCAAGCATGGCTTGCGAGTAGTTAGGCGGCCACCTCTTCGCCCTGCGAGGTGAGGGTGGGCTGGGTGCCGCGGCCGACGCCCCAGTAGACGAAGCCGCGAGCGGCCATTTCGGCTGGCTCGTAGAGGTTGCGCCCGTCGACCACGATCGGCTGGCGCATAAAGCCGCGGATCTTCTCCCAGTTCAGCTGCTTGAACTCATTCCACTCGGTGATCAGCAGCAGGGCGTCGGCCTCCTTGGCCACGTCATAGGCGGTCGCGCAGAAGGTCGCCTCGGGCATCAGCTCGCCGGCGTTCTCCATGGCCACGGGGTCGTAGGCCTTGACGCGGGCCCCGCCGGCCTGCAGAGCCCTGATGATATCGACGCTCGGCGCCTCGCGCATGTCGTCGGTGTTCGGCTTGAACGAGAGGCCCAGCACGCCGACGCACTTGCCGTTCAGGTCGCCCAGCAGGGTCTCGACCTTCTGCACGAAGCGGTCGCGAGCCGATTGGTTGATATCCATCACGGCCTGAAGCAGCTGCGGATGGCAGCCGGCGGTGGCGGCCATATGGTGCAGGGCCAGCACGTCCTTGGGGAAGCACGAGCCGCCGTAGCCGACCCC
The DNA here is from genome assembly GCA_964555675.1 of uncultured Oscillochloris sp. Classification (GTDB taxonomy): domain Bacteria; phylum Chloroflexota; class Chloroflexia; order Chloroflexales; family Chloroflexaceae; genus CAIWXH01. Next base: position 4,344 of record CAZKTU010000209.1, on the reverse strand, counting down.
GGCGTCGAGGAAGTGGGGGCCGATGCGCTTGTCGGCGCCCATGCCGCGGGCCACCTCGCGCACGTCGGCGCCCAGCTTCTCGCAGATCTGGGCGATCTCGTTGATGAACGAGATGCGCGTGGCCAGGAAGGCGTTCGAGGCGTACTTGATCATCTCGGCCGTGCGCAGGTCGGTGATGAAGGCCGGCGCGCCCAGGGGCGCGTGCAGCTCGGCGACCTCCTCGGCGGCCTTGCGGTCGTCCGAGCCGAGCACGATCCGGTCGGGCTTGAAGAAGTCGCTCAGGGCGCTGCCCTCGCGCAGGAACTCGGGGTTCGAGACCACACTGAAGGTGACCCCGGGGGCGGCGTGCTCGGCGATAATGTTGAAGACCATATCGCCGGTGCCGACGGGCACGGTGCTCTTGTCGATGATGATCGCGTCGGCCTTGAGGTACTGCCCGATGCCGCGCGCGGCGGCCTTGACATAGGTCAGGTCGGCGGCGCCGTCGTTGCCCATGGGCGTGCCGACCGTGATGAAGACCAGCCTGGCATCGGCCAGACCCAGGGCATAGTCGTCGGTGAAGCGCAGGCGGCCCGCCCGCATATTGCGCTCCTGCAGCTCCTCGAGGCCGGGCTCGTAGATCGGCGACTTGCCGGCCCGCAGTTGCTCGAGTTTATCGGGGTTGATCTCGATGCAGGTGACGGTATTCCCCAGATCGGCGAAGCAGACGCCGGTGGTGAGACCGACGTACCCGGTCCCGACGACGCAAATGTTCCTCAAGGCTGTGCTCCTTTTTCGGCTTGGGCGCGCAGGCGCCCGGTTTAGAGTGGTACTTCGACGCCGAGGCCAAGCTCCTCGGCGCGGGCCAGGGCCAGGGCGGCTACGGCGACATCCTGGACCGCGTTGCCCACTGATTTGAACATGGTAATCTGGTCCGCACTGGTGCGCCCCTGGGCCCTGCCTGCGGCAACCTCGCCGAGCTCGGCCACGACGTGGGCCGCGTCGATCAGGCCGGCGTCGCGGGCCTGGATCAGGTCGCCGGCCTCGGCCCAGGCGGCCTGGCGCTGGTCGACGACCAGGCGCGCGCGGGCCACCGTGGCTGGGGGCACCTCGGCCAGGGTGGGCTTGTAGGCCCCGACGGCGTTGATATGGGTCCCCGCGCGCAGGGCCGCGTCGGCGAAGAGCGGGGTTGGCGCCGAGGTCGCCGTGCAGACTACATCGGCCTCGGCCAGGGCCTGCTCGACGCTGGGCGCGATCCGCAGGTCGATCGTCAGGCCCTCGTTGCGCAGGCGGGCGGCGAGCAGTTGGGCCCGGTCGCGGTTGCGGTTGACGATCCAGATCCGCTCGATCGGGCGCACGGCGCACACGGCCAGGGCCTGGGGCAGAGCCTGGGCCCCCGCCCCGAACAGGGCCAGGACGCGCGCGTCGGGGCGCGCCATGTGCCTGCTGGCCACGCCCGAGGAGGCCCCGGTGCGCAGCGCCGTCAGGTAGGTGCCGTCGAGCACCGCCAGCGGGCGCCCGCTCGCGGGGTCGAGCACGGTGACCAGGGCGTAGATGCTGGGTTCGCCACGGCTGAAGTTCTGGGGGAAGACCGAGACCACCTTGAGGCCGAGGGCGGCTGCGCCGGGGCCGGCGATGCGAGCGGGCATAAAGAAGCTGGTGGCCTCGCGCTCGGGCGTCGCAATATGGGCCCGCAGCGGCGCATCGGCCTGGCCGGCCGAGAGGCTCACGAAGGCTGCCTCGACGGCGTCGATGGCTGCCGCCATCGGGACGGCGCGGCGCACATCATCGGCGGAGAGCACGCGCATCGTTTTGCTCCTGGGTCATCGGTCACGCCGAGCAACGATAGCATAGAACGGACAAGGAGACAAGGAGACCTGGAGCAACGCAGCCATCGCTGTCGCTGTCTCCTTGTCTCCTTGTCTCCTTGTCGCCTGGTCGGGCCTACGCCTCGGCGTTGGGCTCGCTGGTGGTGGCCTCGGCGGCCTCGGCCTCGACCCTGGGGGCCTCGGCCTCGACCACGGGGGCCTCGCTCACGGGGGTCTCGCTGGTCGGGGCGGCCTCATCCTCAGCCCTGGGGGCCTCGGCGGACTTGTCGCTCTCGCCGATGCGGCGCAGCGACAGGCCCATGCGCTGGCGCTGCCGGTCGAGGCTGATCACCTTGGCGGTGACCGTCTGGCCGGGCTGCAGCACGTCGCGGGGCTGGGTCTGCGGGTCGACATCCAGCTCGCTGGCGTGGATGAGACCCTCGACGGCCTCTTCGACCTGCACGAAGGCGCCGAAGGGGGTCACGTTGGTGACCGGGCCGCTGACCAGCTGGCCGAGGGTGTAGCGCTGGTCGATCGTGTCCCAGGGGTTGGCCTGGAGCTGGCGGATCGACAGGCCGATGCGCTCGCGCTCGCGGTCGATCTCGACCACTACGACCTTGACCTCCTGGCCGGGCTGCAGGACCTCGCGCGGGTGGTTGACCCGCTGCCAGCTCAGCTCGGAGATGTGGGCCAGGCCGTCGGCGCCGCCCAGGTCGATGAAGGCGCCGAAGTTGGTGAGCTGGTTGACGCGGCCCGAGAGCACGTCGCCCGGCTGCAGCTCGGTGAGCAGGCGCTGCTTCTGGGCCTTGCGCCACTCCTGGGTCGCGCTGCGCTCGCTGAGCACCAGACGGTTGCGCTCGCGGTCAACCTCGATCACCTTCAGCGGGATCTCCTGGTTGACCATCTTCTGCAAGGCCTGCTGGCGCTCCTCGGCGGCGGTGCGGCCGTGGAGCTGGGCCACCTGCGACGCCGGCACGAAGCCGCGGATGCGGTTGAACTGAACGAGCAGGCCGCCCTTGTTGAAGCCGATCACCTTGCAGCGGGTGATCCCGCCGTCCTTGAACAGCTGCTCGGCGTTCTCCCAGTCCTTGGCCACCTGGACCATGGTCAGCGACAGGATCAGATCGCCGTCGCGGTTCTCAGGCTCCTGGACGTAGACCTGGATCGTCTCGCCGACCTTGAGCCCGCCAAGGAACTCGTCGCCCATCTGGCGCAGGTCTTGCGAGGGGATGACGCCCTCACGCTTCGTCCCGATCGAGACGAGGATCCCGTTGTCCTCGATCTGCATGATCATGCCGTCGCGCAGCTCGCCGCGCTGAGGACGCGCATAGTCATACTCGTCGAGCAGTGAGATCCAGTCGAGATCCTCCTGGTCCTCCAGAGTGATCTGGTCCGGTTGAACCGACATGCTTCAAAGCCTCCTGAAGAGTTTTTATCACAGCTGTGAGCCCGCACGGCCCTAACCAACAAAAAGCGCCACCTTCAAGCAGGTAGGCGCGAGATCATATCCCGTTTTCTAGCTTGAGGTGCCCCGACGGCCAACCGAAGCTTCGGCCGCAGAGACATCCACGCTGGCGCCTACTTGCAGGCTCCGCTAGGTGGCTGGCTCTCCTTGGCCATCAGGTTTGATGTTCCAGTCTGGAGGGTCGAACCGCGGCGGATGTCACAACTATGTTTTACAATAGGGCGCATTATAGGTGAGTCGCCCATGCTTGTCAAATCAAATAATGCCGCTTATCTTCGTCTTCCTTGACGGCGTCGGCCTCGCCCCCGCCTCGTCAGCCAATCCCTTGTCCGTAAGCCCGACGCCGCGCCTGAGGGCGCTTCTCGGCGGCCCCCTCACCCTCGAGCAAGCCTGTGTAACCCCCACCCTGCTGCTGCGCCCGATCGACGCGGCCCTCGGCGTCCCCGGCTTCCCCCAGAGCGGCACCGGCCACGTTGCTCTGTTCGCCGGGGTTAACGCCCCCGCCCTCCACGGCCGCCATCAGCCGAACTTCCCCCCCGTGGCCCTGCGCCCGCTCCTCGGCGAGCGCTCGTTCTTCAGGCGCGCCGCCGAGGCCGAGCGCTCGGTCGCCTTCGCCAATGTCTTCCCGCCCGCCTTCTTCGAGGCCGTCGCCCGCCGCCGCATCAGGCCGTCGGCCAGCCTCCTCGCCGCCCAGGCCGCCGGCCTGCCCCTACGCGGCCTCGACGACTTGCGCGCCGGCCGGGCCCTCAGCTGGGATATCACCGGCCAGGCCCTCCACGCCCGCGGCGAGGCCCCCGACCTGGCGCCGATCACCCCCGAGCAGGCCGGCGCGCGCCTGGCCAACCTCGCCCGCGCCTATGACCTGGTTTTCTTCGAGTGCTTCATGACTGACCTCGCGGGCCACGGCCGGCTAGGCCCCGGCGGCCCCGCCGAGACTCTCGCCCGCGTCGATGGGCTGATCGGCGGTCTGCTCGACGGGCTGGACCCCGCCGCCTCGCTGCTGATCACCAGCGACCACGGCAACCTCGAGGACGCCACTACCAGCGTCCATAGCGCCGCCCCCGTCCCCCTGCTCGTCGTCGGCCCCGCCGC
>CAZKTU010000208.1:0-12361 GCA_964555675.1 uncultured Oscillochloris sp. | reverse complement strand
CGCCTCGGGCCTGGCCGTGGCCGCCTGGGAACGCGGGGGCTAGGCACCTGGTAACACCTCCACGCTACGATGGCTGGTAGGAGGGCTCGGGAGGGCATGGCCCTCCCGAAAACAACTACTCAGCACAATCAGTGTGGTGAGACACAGCAAAACAGTGGGAGGACAGCCATGGCTCGGCAGCGCGGCGTGGTGCTCACCTATGTCGACAACCTCGATACCCTCGAGGACTGTGTCAGGCTCGGCGACTACGATGTGGTCAAGCTCGTCACCGGCTGGGGCCTGCCCCAGAGCTGGGCCGACGATACACGCCGCCGCGTGGTAGCCATGGTGCCCAATCTGATCGTGCGCACGGTCAGCGGCGACCCCAGCTACGCCCGCCCCGTCGACCCGCTCTCCAAGAAGCATATCGCCGGCGCCCGCGGCCCCAACGCGAAGTACTGGGACTACGACTTCCTCAACCCCGACCGCGTCGTGCAAGAGATCGCCCCCTGGTACGCCCTCGCGCCGACGCTCATGATCGAGCTCGGCAACGAGCCCAATGTCTTCAACCAGGACGACGACTTCATCTGGCGCTGGGCCTACTTCCTCGAAGCGACGATCAAACGCTGCCGCCAGGAATTCCCCCAGGCCACCCTGATCTCCCCCGGCTTCATGATGGACCCCGCGGGCAACATGCGCCGCTTCTACGAGATCGCCCAGCCGCAGATCGCCATGTGCGACTACGTCGGCGTGCACTTCTACGAGTACTACGCCTTCAAGCCCGACCAGGGCCCGGCCACCAAGGGCGAGCTGCGCGACGCGATCAACCTGCACCAGCAGTTCTTCCCCGATATGGCCTGGTACGTGACCGAGTACGGCATCCACAACACCGACCAGGTGCCCCGCGCCGAGAAGGGCGCCCGCTACGCCCGCCTGATCCACGGCGGCGACGGCTGGCCGGCCCTGCCCATCAATGTGGCCGGCGCGGTCTACTACCACCTGCAGACCAAGGGCGACATCCACCCCGAGTACCACATCTACCCCGAGGGCGATCGGCACTACTGCGAGACCCGCGGCGTCGTGGGCGCGGCCGAGGAGGCCAGCGAGATCCTGGGCGGCGGCGTGGGCGGCAGCGTGCAGCGCAGCCCCCGCGAGCAGCTGCCCGGGCGCATTGCCGCCCTCATCGCCGAGTTGGCGACCCTCGACCGCGAGCTGCTCGAGCGCCGGGCCGCGGCGCTGGCGGCGGGCGATGACAGCTTCGGCGCCGACGATACCACCGAGCTGCGCCGCCTGGCGCGGGTGCGCGCCGCCCTCGAGCGGGCCCTGCGCGCCGCGAGCGCCTGAGGTTGCACCTTTTGAGGGAGGCTTGGAGGGCCCAGGGCTCTCCAAGCCTCTCTGCCAATTCGGGGTATAATCCGCTCGCTACGCTAGCCTAGCGAGTGGAAGACCATGGCATCCTTCAGCGCGCAGTCCGACGAGCTCCAGGCCGTGCTCGCGGCCTTCAGGGCCCAGGCCGCGGCCGTAGATAACCTCGCCCGCCAGATCGGCGATGCCGTGCTCGCGGGCCATACCCTCTTCACATGCGGCAACGGCGGCAGCGCCGCCGACGCCATCCACCTGGCCGAAGAGCTGGTGGGCCGCTATCGCGGCAACCGGCGCCCGCTGCCGGCGGTCTGCCTCAACACCGACGTCGGGGCGCTCACCTGTATCGCCAACGACTTCGGCTACGAGGTCGTCTTCGCGCGTCAGCTCACCGCCCTGGCCCGCCCCGGCGACCTGCTGGTGGTCTTCAGCACCTCGGGCAACTCGCCGAGCATCACCAACGCCCTCGCGGCGGCCCGCCTCTGCGGCGTCACCTCGCTCGCCCTGCTGGGCAAGGGCGGCGGCGCCGCGCTCGCCATGGCCGACCACGCCCTGGTCGTGCCCAGCGCCAACAGCGCCCGCATCCAGGAGGTCCACGGCCTCATCCTCCACGCCCTCTGCGAGGAGGTCGAGGAGCGGGCCGGGCCCGTGGATTGAAACCGCGCGCCATATAATTGGGGCAACCTGAACCCACACGTAACAAAGGGAGTATATCCAGTGGACCGCATCCTGGTAACCGAAAAGATCGCCGCCGAGGGCCTCGAGGTGCTGCGTGGCGCCGGCGAGGTCGACGTGCGGCTCGACCTTGATAAGGCCGCCCTGCTAGAGATTATCGGCGAGTACGACGCCCTGGTGGTGCGCTCGGCCACCAAAGTCACCGCCGAGGTGATCGCGGCCGGCAGGCAGCTGCGCGTGATCGGCCGGGCCGGCACCGGCGTCGACAATATCGACGTCGAGGCCGCCACCAGGCAGGGCATTATCGTCGTCAACGCCCCCGCCTCGAACAATATCGCCGTCGCCGAGCTGACCATCGGCCTGCTGATCAGCCTGGCCCGCTCCATCCCCCAGGCTCACGCCTCGCTGCAGGGCGGCAAGTGGGAGCGCACGAAGTTCGTCGGCTGGGAGGTGCGCGGCAAGACCCTCGGCCTGGTCGGCCTGGGCCGGATCGGCTCCGAAGTCGCCGTCAGGGCCCGCGCCCTCGAGATGCATCTGCTGGCCTACGACCCGGTGGTCTCGCTCGACCGGGCCGAGCAGATCGGCGTCGAGCTGGTGACCATGGACGAGCTGCTGGCCCGCAGCGACGTGATCTCGCTGCACGTGCCCCTGGTCGACGGCACGCGCAACCTGCTCGACACAGCCCGCATCGCCCGCATGAAGCGCGGCGCCTTCATTATCAACGCCAGCCGCGGCGGCATCGTCGACGAGGCTGCCCTGCTCGCCGCCCTCGAGAGCGGGCAGCTCGGCGGCGCGGCCCTCGACGTCTTCAGCAACGAGCCGCCCGACCCCGAGGCCGCGATCACCCACCACCCCAAAGTGATCACCGTGCCCCATATCGGCGCCTCGACCGCCGAGGCCCAGATCTCGGCCGGCAGCGAGGTCGCCGAGGGTGTCGCCGCCGCCCTGAGCGGGGCCACCCCGCGCTACGCGGTCAACGCGCCCTTCGTCGCGCCCGAGGCCTGGGGCGTGCTGCAGCCCTACCTGACCCTGGGCCGCCAGATGGGCCGCCTGATCTGCCAGATGATCGACGAGCCGGTGCGCAGCTACGACCTCGAGCTGCGCGGCGAGCTGGCCGACATCGACAGCCACCCCGTGCGCCTGGCCGTGCTCCAGGGCCTGCTCGAGGCCAACAGCTCGATGCGCATCACCCCGGTCAATGCGCCCCTGATCGCCCGCGAACGCGGCGTGCGCCTCACCGAGCGCACCGACCCCGACGCCGAGAGCTACACCGGCCTGCTGGTGGTCAAGGTGCAGACCGCCGACGCCGTGCGCGAGTTCCGCGGCACGGTGCTGCGCGGCGAGCCGCATATCGTGCAGGCCGACGGCTACACGGTCAGCTTCGTGCCCCAGGGCGCCCTGCTCTTCACCTACCACCGCGACCGCCCCGGCATGATCGGCCACGTCGGGACCCTGCTCGGCGGCTCAGACGTCAATATCTCGGGGATGTACGTCGGGCGCTTGGCCCCCCGCGAGCAGGCCATGATGGTGCTCACCCTCGACGAGCCCGCCCCCCTCGCCGTCCTCAGGCTGATCGAGGCCGAGGAGGATGTCCAGCGGGCGATCGGGGTCGAGCTGTGAGATGAACGGAGCGAATGTGGAGGGCCAGGCCCTCCACATCCTCTCGCGCCCTCTCCATGGGCCCGGGACTTTAGTCCTGGACTGATCAGACTTTCGTGGACTTAGGTCGCGCCCAACCAGTGCTCATAGTCGCTACGCAGCCCCCGCCCCCTATGGTAGTGTTGAGTGGGGGGAGACCTATCACACTGTCGTCTAGGCACCGCCGGCTGTGGGGACAGCCGGTGACCGCAGCAGGTCCTTCACCGGAGGGGCTTGCTTAGACGCGTTCTGGTAGGGATCACAACAATCAGGCACTAGCTAGGGGGGAACTAGCGATGAGTGAGCAGCGGCTTAGCCGACGGCGTTTTCTGGCCTACCTCGCGGCGGGGGCGGGGGGCGGCCTGGCTTACATGGGCATGCGCAAGGCGAGCAGCCTCGAGCACGCTCACAGCGACCTGGCGGTGAGCCAGGCCGGCAACCCGAGCGCGATTCTGCGCAGCCCGGCGGTCGAGAAGTACAGCGTGGCCCTGCCGATCCCCGAGCATCTCTATCCCGACCGCACCGAGGGCGACACCGACTACTACAGCGTCTCGACCCAGATCGTCAAGAAAGAGATTCTGCCCGGGCTGATGACGACCCTGTACACCTACAACGGGTCCTTTCCGGGCAAGACCTTTATCGAGAAGCGCAACCAGCGGGCCCTGGTGACGGTCACCAACACCCTGCCCGACCCGATCAGTTGCCACTACCACGGCGGCGTCACCGCGCCCCAGCACGACGGCTACGCCGAGGATATCACCATCGACGGCGTCAAGATGCCGACCCTGATCCAGCCCGGCAAGTCGTGGACCTACGACTACCCCGACCAGCAGGGCGCCGCCACCAACTGGTTCCACGACCACGCCATCCACCACACCGCCGAGCACGTCTACCGCGGCATGGCCGCGATGTACCTGGTGCGCGACGACGTCGAGGCCGCCCTCAATCTGCCCCAGGGCGAGTACGAGATCCCCCTGGTCTTCCAGGACCGCCTCTTCGACAGCGGCGGCGAGTTGGTCTACGACAACAACGGCCACGAGGGCGTCAGGGGCGATGTGCAGCTGGTCAATGGCGCGCCCTGGCCGCGCCTGAAGGTCAAGCAGCGCAAGTACCGCTTCCGCATGCTCAACGGCTCCAACTGGCGTCGCTACGACCTGGCCTTCACCAACCAGCTCAGGTGGATCCAGGTCGGCACCGAGTCGGGCTTCCTGCGCGCGCCGGCCATCGTGCCGATGATCCGCATGTTCCCCGGCGAGCGCAACGACGTGCTGGTCGACTTCTCGCAGATTCCGGTCGGCACCACCGTCTACCTGCTCAACCGCGACAAGCGCGACGCCGAGGGCACACCCATGGCCCGCGTGATGGCCTTCGAGGTGGACGGCCCGGCCAGTGACGACAGCGCCAGCCTCGCTCAGCTCACCGCAAACATGGCCCAGTGGGTCCACTACGAGGACCTGACCACGCCCGAGGCTGTGGCCAGCTCGGTCAAGACCCGCACCTTCCTCTTCGAGCGCCGCAAAGGCTACTACGCGATCAACGGCAAGATCTGGGACGCCAGGCGCTTCGACGCCAACCCGCGCCTGGGCACCACCGAGATCTGGCACCTCAAGAATAACTCGGGCGGCTGGTTCCACCCCATCCACATCCACCTGATCAACTTCCAGATCCTGCGCCGCAAGGTCAACGGCGTCTGGCGCGCCCCCCAGCTCTGGGAGCGCGGGCGCAAGGATGTCGTGGCCCTCGGCGAGAACGAAGAGGCCCAGGTGATCATCAAGTGGGACCCCGAGGAGTACCTGCACTTCACCGGCCCCTATATGATGCACTGCCATAACGTGGACCACGAGGACCACGATATGATGACCCAGTTCCAGGTTCTGCCCCAGGCATAGGGTTGATGCAGCAAGAGGGGTGAGGCGGCTGTGCCGCCTCACCCCTCTTGTCGTTCACGCGCGCTACTGAAGCTCCCAGATCGTAAAATTATCGAACCAGACCTCGACCCCGCCCTCGTCGGCGAACGAGGCGGTCGAGACCCCGACGTTGCCCACCCCGTAGGTGCTGTCGCTGACCGTGCCCAGGGGCGTGTCGTTCAGGAAGACGCTGATCGTGTCGCCCTGGCGCACTACCCGCAGCCGGTTCCAGTCGCCCCGGTTGATGATCTCGGCCGGGTCGCCCTCGATCAGGGGCGGCGCGCTCTCGTCCGAGGGCACGATGTAGAGACTGTAGTAGTCCTCGTAGACCTCGAACTTGTAGAAGCCGACGTCGGTCTCGTGGCCGAAGATGATCCCACAGGCCCCGTTGACGTCGCCCTGCTGCACCTTGCAGTCGAGCTCGGCCACGAAGTCGCCCAACTCGCGCTCCATATAGGGCTCGTAGGTCGTGCCCTTGCCCGACCAGAAGACCTTGAAGACCCCGTCCTCGATCGCGTCGGTCTCGATATCGCTCACCTCGCCGGTGAACCAGGCGTTGCGGTTATCCTCGAACTCGTCGCGGAAGACCTCGCTGGCGTTGGCGAAGACATCCTCGGCCGGCTGGCCGCCCGCGGCGATCGCCGTGGCGGCCTCGGCCGTCTGTAGCACGCTCGCCGCGCCAGGGGCCTCGCCCCCGACCGCGCCGCCGGCGCCCGCGCTGTCGGTGGGCAGGCTCAGGATGACCTCGCGCGTCGGCTGCAGGTCGGCCTCGGCGGTGGCCAGGGCCTCGATGGTCGGCTCGAGCTCGACGACGGCGGTGGCGGCCGCCGAGCCCACCTGCTGGCCGACCACGGTCACAAAGATCGCCACCCCGGCGCAGCTGATCGCGCACAGCCCGGCCAGGGCGAGCAGGATGATCCCCCAGAGCGGGAGCCCGCGCTTCGCCGGCGGCGGCGCGGCTGGTCCGCCCGGCGCAGCATCGGTGGGAATCCTGAGGCCCTCGGGGGTCGGGGCGAGGGTCGGCGGCGGCGCGGGCTGCTCGGCGGGCAGATTCAGGGGCACGGTCGGGGCGACGGCGGGCTGGGCCTCGGGCAAGCGCGTGCCGCAGTTGGCGCAGAAGCGCTCACTCTCTGTGGCGGCGGCCCCGCAGCTCGGGCAGGTCCTGGTTGTGCTCATACACTTTCACCGTGACTAGCTTTGGCGGTTGGCAGAGGTATCTTACTCGTCCGGCCTTACCTCGCGCGTGCCGGCCGCGCTCGCCCCCGACGAGCTGCCGCCGACCAGGGTGACGGCCAGGCCCGTGGCGCGCCCGAAGCCCTCGACGATCGCCCGCAGGGCCGGCTCGGCCTCGGCCCGCCCGAGGGCCACCAGGGTCGCCCCTGAGGCGGCGGCGGCGGCGCGGGCCCCATAGAGCCCCTGGCTCGCCCCCTCGGCGTAGATCTGCTCGACCAGGGCATCGGCGCGGGGGTCGCCGAGCTCGGCGGCCCGCTGCCCGCCGTGGGAACGGGCCATCAGCTCGCCGGCCAGGGCCAGGTCCTCGTCGCGCTGGGCCTTGCTCGCGGCGGCCCGCAGCAGGGCCGCGGTCATGCGCGAGCGCAGGTGCTCCTCGAGGGCCAGGGCCGCCGCGGCCCGTATCTGATAAACGTGGTCAGGCTCGACCCTGACGCCCGCCGGCGCGCCGAAACGGGCAAGAAACTCGCCGCCGGCCAGGCCGGCGGGCAGGCGGCCGCGCACCCGCGCCTCGAAGAACGGCGTGCCGAGGTTCGCCAGGTAGCCCAGCCAGCGCCCGTCGGCCTCGGCGCGGCTCAGGCCCGCGGCCTCGGCGGCCAGGGCGTAGGCCATGGCTGTGGCGGCCTCGGCGCGCTCGGCGGCGACGCCGGGCGGCCCATCGCCGAGGACGATGGCCCAGATGGCCGTGCCCGGCGGCAAATGCAGCTCGCCCCACAGCCAGCGGGGCTGCTGGTGCACCGGCAGCAGAGACCCGCCGTGGGCGCACACGCTCACCAGGGGCCCGAGGGCGCCGGGCTCGAAGCCGGCGACCCGCGCCAGAGCCGTCTGCACCGCGAAGGCCAGCTCGCGCGGGGCGAGGTGGATCTTGAAGGCCGACACGAGGGCCTGAGCCAAGGCTGCACCCAGGCCCACGGCGGCCCCGGCCGCGGGCGGCGCCCCGAGGCCGCGCCCACCCGCGGGGCGCAGCAGGGCGCGGGCCCCGCCGGGGAAGCGGACGAACTCCTCGCGCATAAGGGCCAGCCAGACCCCGCCGGCGACCCGCTCGACGAGCGGGCGCTCGGCCAGGCGCGCGGCAGCGTCGGCGTACTCGCGCGGCGAGCCGTCACGCTGGGTCACCTCGCCCAGGGGCACCGCAGAGGCCGCGCCCGAGGTCTCGTGGAGCAGCAGGACCGGCTGCGCGGTGGGCTGCAGGGCGACGAGCGCGCCCGCGCCCAGGGGCCAGCCCAGGGCCAGAGCCCCGCCCGCGGCGGCGCTGCCGCCCATCAGGTCGATCCAGGCCGGGGCGCGGGCGGCCACGATCGGGGCAGCGGCCTCGAACAGGGCGCCCCGCTCGGCGCGGGCCGCGGTGACGAAGCGGTCGAGCTCACCAGGCATCTAGATCAGCCCCCGTCGCCGCAGCTCTTCCAGGAGCGCCGGCTCGATCTGGGCCCTGATCGCAGCGTTGGCATAGCCCGCCCAGGCCACCTCGGCCTCGAGGGTCAGAGGCGCGTCGAGCGCGCCCCCGACCCCATCGCTGAGCAGCACGCCGGCCTGTTGGGCGATCAGGGCCGTGCAGAGGTCGTAGGGGTGACAGCAGATCCCCAGGGCCTCGCCCCTGGCGGCCAGCAGGGGCTCGATCAGCGGGCGCAGGTCGGCGACGAAGCGGTCGTGGCCCGCGATCAGCTCGTAGAGCTGGCCGCCGCTGCTGATGTACTGGTCCTCGAAGCACTGGGCCTTGCCGCGCTGGGGCGGGCCGAGAGCCGCGCGCATCACCGCCTCGTCGATGGCAGCCAGCTCGTCGCGGGCCCCGGGGAAGAAGCGGCTGATCGTGGCGAAGCCGTGGGCGATGCTGCTCGCCCGCGAGGGGCGCAGGGTGAGCGGGCGACGCTCGCCGGTGAGCCGGTTGAGGCGCTCGGCCTGAGCCGGGCCGCCGGCCGTCGCCCAGAGTGTATCGCAGAGGTGCTGTTTGAGCAGGGGGATCTCGCTCTGCACGGCCAGCTCGATGTCGCGCAGGCTGGTGGCGGGGCCGCGGTTGGGGGCCACCCCGGTCAGCACCCAGGCCGAGCGCTTCTGGTACATCAGGCCCCTGGTGCCGTCGATCGGGTCGACGATCACCCGGATCGCGGCCTGCTCGGGCGCGCTGCCGGCCGGCAGGGTGACGCCCGCGGGCGGCAGCCCCTCGGCGATCAGGACCATGGGCCAGGTGGGCGCCACGTGCTCGGCGAAGAAGGCGACCAGCAGCTCCTCGCTGACCCGGTCGATGGCGTAGATCGTATCGCCCTCGCCGTCCTCGGCCACGCCAGCCAGCTCGTCGAGGGCCTCGCGCTCGAAGGCGGCCACGACGGCGTCGCGGATCAGCTCGTGCAGGGTGCGGATGTGGCCCAGCAGGGCCGCGGGGTGCGCGATCGGCATACTAGGCGACCACCAGCCGCACCCCGTGGGCCAGGTCGAGGTCGAGCGTGCGGGGGACGCTGGCGAAGTTATCGCGTCGCAGGGCGACCGAGGCGATCCCCTCGCCCCGGCGCTCGAGGCGGGCCTCGACGGCGGCGTTCTCGAGGGTGGCGGCCCCCGGCTCCTGGAGGGCGATATAGCTGCCGCCGAGCTTGAACAGGCGGCGCCCCGGCTCGACCAGGGGGGCCTGGCCGAGCAGCGCGGCATAACGGGCGGCGCTCGCCTCTACGTCGCGCACGGCCACCGTCACCCGGAACAGGCCCGTGACGCCGTTGTTGTGGCGGCCGGGCAGGGGGACCCGCAGATCGCGCGGGGTCACATCGCCGCAGAGGAAGGGCAGCTCGGGGGCCTCGGCGAGGGCGGTCTGCCACTCGAGGCGCACGCCGTCGGTGCGCTCGCGCCCGCCGGGGAAGGGCCCCACCATCGGCAGGCCGCGCGAGCGGGCGGCGGCGACGTCGGCCTCGATCGCGCCGGGCAACAGGGCGAAATCGATCAGCCCCTCGCCGGCGGCGCTATGACGCCACCAGCGATGCTCGAGAGCGTCGCGTTTGAAGGCCAGCAGCTCCAGGTAGGCGCCGTCGGCGAAGCTGACCAGAGCATTATGGGTCGCGCCGTCCACATGCTCGCCACCCGGCGAGACGTGGAAGCCCAGGGCCTCATAATCCTCAACAGCCTCGGCCAGATCTCCAACCAGGATCACCAGATGGTCGATGGCCAGGATCATCGCTGCCTCCGTTTGGCAAAGCCGGACCGCTCCATTATAATCGAGCCTGCCGCGTCTGATGAACGAACCCATAGCCAGAGGAGCCCCCATGAGCGACGACGTCTTTCGCGCCCTGGTCGTGGAGGAGGGCGCCGAGCGCCGGGTCGAGCTGCGCGATGTGCGGGTGGCCGACCTGCCCGCAGGCGAGGTCCTGGTGCGCATCGCCTACTCGACCCTGAACTACAAAGATGGTCTGGCCGTGACCGGCAAGGGCAAGATCCTGCGGGCGAGCCCCATGGCCCCGGGGATCGACTTCGCCGGCACGGTGCTCGAGTCGAGCTCGCCGGACTACAAGGCCGGCGACGAGGTGGTGCTCACCGGCTGGGGCGTGGGCGAGCGCCACTGGGGCGGCTTCAGCCAGCTCAACCGGGTCAAGGCCGAGTGGCTGGTGCCTCTGCCCGCCGGCCTGAGCCTGCAGCAGTCGATGGCGATCGGCACGGCCGGCTTCACCGCCATGCTCTGCGTGCAGGCCCTCGAGCGCCACGGCCTCGGCCCAACCGCACGCGAGGTGCTGGTCACTGGCGCGGCGGGCGGCGTGGGCAGCGTGGCCGTCGCCCTACTGGCCCACGCCGGCTACAGGGTGGTCGCCGCCACCGGTCGCCCCGCCGAGGCCGAGTACCTGAAGGCGCTGGGCGCCGTCGAGGTGATCGACCGGGCGACCCTGGCCGCCCCCGGGCGCCCCCTCGAGACTGAGCGCTGGGCCGCCGCCGTCGACACGGTGGGCGGGCAGACCCTGGCCGGCATCTTCCGCTCGGTGGCCTACCACGGCGTCGTGGCCGCCGTCGGCAACGCGGGCGGCGCCGAGTTCACCACCTCGGTCTTCCCCTTTATCTTGCGCGGGGTCAAGCTGGTGGGCGTCGAGTCGGTGCTGGTGCCGCCCGACGAGCGCCGCGCCGCCTGGGAGCGCCTCGCCCGCGACCTGCCCGGCGCGCTGATCGACCGCATGACCGAGGTCATCCCCCTCGCCGCCGTGCCCCAGTACAGCGAGACGATCACCAGGGCCCAGGTGCGCGGCCGGGTCGTCGTCGACGTCAACGCCTGAGCCGAGAGAGTATGCACACACGCCCCGCGACCCTCGCCGACGCCGAGGCGATCGCCACAATCTATAACGACGGCATTGCCGACCGCATCGCCACCTTCGAGACCAGGCCCCGCGCCGCCGAGGATGTGCGGGCCTGGTTCGGCGGGCGCTACCCGGTGGTGGTGGTCGAGGAGGGCGAGACCCTGCTCGCCTTCGCCAGCACCTCGAGTTATAGTCCCCGCGAGTGCTACGCGGGCATCGCCGAGTTCTCGGTCTATGTGGCGCGCGCGGCCAGGGGCCGGGGGGCCGGGCGCGCGGCCATGCTGGCCCTGATCGCGGCGGCCGAGGCGGCGGGCTTCTGGAAGCTGGTCTCGCGGGTCTTCGTCGAGAACGGGGCCAGCCGGGCTCTGCTGCTTTCGGTAGGCTTTCGTGAGGTCGGCGTCCACCAGCACCACGCCCGCCTCGACGGGATCTGGCGCGACGTAGTGGTCGTCGAGCGGCTGCTCCCGGCGAACCTATAGCTGCGCGAGCAGCTCGCCCAAGTCGCGCGCCGTCAGGTCGGGGGCGAAGCCGAGCCCCTCGACGGGCGCGCCATTGCGATTGAGCCAGCAGGTGGCGAGGCCGAAGCTGGCGGCCCCGGCGATATCCCACCCGTTCGACGAGACGAAGAGGGCCTCGGCGGGGCGGCAGGCCAGGTGGGCCGTGGCCAGGGCGTAGACCTGAGGCGCGGGCTTATAGACGCCCACGGCCTCGACGCTGATCACGGCCTCGAGCTGGGGGAGGAGCCCGGCGTGGCCGAGGGCGGCCTGCAGCATGGGCCCTGTGCCGTTCGAGAGCACGAGGCGGCGAGCCGGGGCCAGGCGGGCGAGGGCGGCGGGGACCTCGGGGAAGGGCGCGAGGGTGAGGTAGGCCGCGCGCAGATCGGCGAACTCGGCGGGGCTGGGGGCGAGGCCGAGGGCGGCGCAAGCGTAGGCCAGGGCGTCGCCGGTGAGCTGCCAGAAGTCGGCGTGGCGACCCATGAGGCTGCGCAGCCAGCTATACTCGAGCTGACGCTGGCGCCAGAGGCGCGTGAGCGCGGCGCCGTGGCCGGGGAAGCGGGCCTCGCAGGCGGCGGAGACAGAGCCGACGTCGAGCAGAGTCCCGTAGGCGTCGAAGACGATCCCGCTGAAGCTATGCATGGGGTGAGGATAGCACAAAAAAAACCCCGGGTCACGTCATTGTGACCCGGGGCAGATGCAGGCACCTTGCCAATCGAGTGTGGTTCGAAGTTTTGGCCGTGCGGCCCGTCCCATTGCTGGGTTTTGGGATTGCTCCCTAGAAAGGAGGTGATCCATCCGCAGCTTCCGCTACGGATAC
>CAZKTU010000207.1:5834-12389 GCA_964555675.1 uncultured Oscillochloris sp. | reverse complement strand
CCATTGAGCTCGATCTGGATCACGCCGTTCCAGCCCTGGGCCAATCGGTTGCGCAGCGAGTCGGTCTGGGTGTAGCCGTCGATCGTCACGGGCGCCGTAATCACGGGGCGCGTCACGGCGCTAGTGACGGTCTGCTGGCCGGCCCCGGGGATGGCGAAGCGGATCAGCGAGCGGTCGGGCTCGGCATTGGCCTCGAGAATCGCGTCGTGGAGCGAGCCGGGGCCGGTGTCGTTGAGGTTGGTGACGACGAACTCGCTGGGGTCGCAGGCGTCGACAATAGTATCGCCGTCGGCGTCGTTGCCGGCCTGGGGCCGGAAGACCAGATCGTCGAGCACGAAGCTGAAATTCTGGTTTTCGATCTGCAGCGAGCGAATGCACTGGCCGCTGATCGCGAGCACGCCGGCGGTCGGGCTGCTCGCCGTGGCGATCAGTGGGTCGTCAGCGTTATCGATCGTCGACGCGCTGCCGGTTAGCTGGCGGGCGACGAGCAGGTTCGGCTGGCTTGTGCCGATGTAGTCGACGCTGACGAATTCGACCGGGTAGGCGAAGTTGACCAGCAGGTCGGCGCCGCCCGGGTCGGTCAAGACGGTGACGGTGGCGCCGTTGGTGCTGACCGTGTTGAACGCATCGAAGGTCACCCCGCGAGGGGCGTACGCCGTGTCGAGGGTGGTGAGGGCGCCCGCGCCGGAGCCTGGCGTCAGGCCGTCGAAGGTGATCGTCGCCGTGCCGTCGCCGAGCTCGACCGCGCCGGCGGCGCAGGCGGTGGCGTCGTCGGCCAGGCGATAGATGCCACGCTGGTCGAGGGTCGTGCAGGCGCTGGCGGCCGTCGCCGCGGGGCTGCCGAGGCTGAGCGGCCTGTAGGGGGGCGTGCCCGTGCGGGCGCCGAGCAGGGGGTCGACAGCCGTGCCGATGCCGCAGGCCGCGGCTTCGGTCGTATCGAACTCAATATTCCCGCCCGCGTCGGTCAGGGCGGTCGGGGCAATGCAGTTGAAGCCCGGCTGATCGTCGTAGATGATCGAGCTCTGGACGCTCATCGAGCCGTTGTTATAGATCTGGTTGCCGAGGTTGTTGGCGCTGTTCTCCGCCAGGGTGACGCCGCTCAAGGTCGCCGTGCCGCCGTTCCAGATACCGCCGCCATCGCCGCTGCCGCTGTTGCCGGCCGCATTGTTGAGCAGCGAGCTGCTGGAGAGCGCCATGGCGCCCCCGTTCAGGATGCCGCCGCCCTCGGACAGGGTCACGTTATCGACAATCGCGCTACGCGTAATCGTCAGGCTGGCGCCGCCACCGCTGCTAAAGATCGCGCCGCCGCCGTTCCCCGAGAGGTTATTCGCCAGCGTGCTGCCGATAATCGTCAGCGTGCCCTGGCTCAGGATCGCCCCGCCTAGAAAGCTGGTCGGCGAGCCAGGCCCGTTGTCCTCCACATCGCCATTGCTCAGGGTCAGCTCGACCAGGGTCAGGTCGCCGCCGGCCTGAACTTCGAAGAGGCGGAAGTCGGGCGCGCCCCCTGCCCGGGTAATCGTCGCGCCGTTGCCGATGATCGTAAGCGGGCCGCCGCTCGCGTCGATGACCGGCAGGCCGTTGGGCCCATTGAAGACATCGGAATTGACGGTGGTTAGCGTGAACGTGCATGCAGCGGGCAGCACAATTCGGCTGGCCGCGGGGCTCGCCTGGGCATCGCCGATCGCCGCGATCAGCGCCGCGGCGCTACAGGCCGGTGTATAGCTCTCGGCCCGGGCGACCGAGGCAGGAACGGCAATCGCTGAGAGCAGGGCAGCTGCCGCCGCTATGATCATCAAGGTCAGCCGAGCGCCAACATTCCGAGCAGCACGAAGCGTAATCAAGGTCGTCCCCCGCTAGTTTAGCCTACACACTGAGCAGCCCCCCGGCTGTCACTGCACCAGAGCCAGGTCCCCTTAGCCTACGCCAAACCCCGGCCTGCCGCATCAGGCAGGCTACGGCCTATCCTACGTAGTAAACTCGCCACGTCGGGCGGCGGCGCGCCGGGCCTACGTAGAGTTACGTATGGTTCTGTGCGACACGACACAAAGAGCCCGGCACAACGCCGGGAAGATTCGCACCATTACTGTTGCGGCTCGCGTATAATACAGGCCAGGCGCCACAAATCCGCAACAGAATCGCAACACGGTCGCCCCAGCGGAGTTCCTTGTGCCCGAAGTAACGATATTGTTATGTGGCCCGCCGCGCCTGCTCTGGCGCGATCAGCCCCTGTCAATCGAGCGCCGCAAGGCCCTGGCCCTCGCCGCCTACCTGGCCCTCGCCGAGCTGCCCACGGCCCGCGACGAGCTGGCCGCCATGCTCTGGCCCGAGCTCAGCCAAGAGCGCGCCAGAGGGGCTCTGCGGGCCACGCTCCCCGCCCTGAGGACGGCTGCGCCCGTCGCCTGGATCAGCGCCGACCGGCGCTCGCTCAGCCTGAGCCGCGCGGCGGTGACGGTGGACGCGCGGCGCTTCACCGCCCTGGTGGCCGTCGTCCGCGCCCACCACCTCGACGGCTCGACCGTCTGCCCCGACTGCGCCGAGCAGCTGCGCGCCGCCGACGCCCTCTATCGGGGCGACCTGCTCCAGGGCTTCAGCCTGCCTCAAAACCCCGACTTCGAAGCCTGGCAGCTGGCCCAGCGCGAGGCTCTGCGCCGCGAGCTGGGCTGGGCCCTCCAGGCCCTGGCCCTGCATCACGAGCGCTACAGCCCCCAGGCCGCCGAGACCGCCCTGGTCTACAGCCGACGCTGGCTCGAACTCGACCCGCTCAACGAGGCGGCCCACCGCCTACTCATGAGCCTCTACGCGGCCGACGGGCGGCGCAGCGAGGCCCTGCGCCAGTATCAGAGCTGCGTCGCGCTGCTGGGCGCCGAGCTCGGCGTCGCGCCCCAGGCCGAGACCACCGAGCTCTTCGAGCGGGTCGCCCGCGACGAGCTCGCCCCCTCGCTCGTCAGACCCGCCGCAATCAGGCCCGGGCCCGCCCGCCGCAGCAACCTCCCCGCGGCCCCCGACGGCTTCGTCGGGCGCGAAACCGAGCTGGCGTGGCTGCTCGACCGCTTCGACGACCCCGCGTGTCGCCTGGTCACGATCACCGGCCCGGGCGGCAGCGGCAAGACCCGCCTGGCCCTCCAGGCCGCGACGGCTCTGGCCTCGCGCTTCGCCGACGGGGCCCGGCAGGTCGCCCTCGACGAGGCTCTCACGCTGCCCGAGGCCATCAACCTGACGGCGGCGGCCCTCGGCGCGAACACGGCGGGCGCGCAGCCCCTCGAGGCCCTGCGCGTCGCCGCCAGTCAGCGCGAGCTGCTGCTGCTTCTCGACAACCTCGAGCAGGTGGCCGAGGGCGCCGAGCTGCCCCTCGCACTACTGGCTGCCGGGCCGCGCATCAAGCTGTTGGTGACCTCGCGCGAGCGCCTGGCCCTGCGGGCTGAGCATGTGCTGCCCCTCGCAGGTCTGAGCTACCCCGGCCCCGCCGCCATCAAACTCTTCGTCCAGCGGGCTCGCCAGGTCCGCCCCGACTTTGCCCTGACCCCCGAGAACCAGACCATCGTAGGCCAGATCTGCGCGTTCATGGAAGGCCTGCCCCTCGGTATCGAGCTGGCGGCGACCTGGGCGCGCAGCCTGAGCCCGGCCGAGATTCTGGCGGCGCTCGAGCACAGCCCCGATCTGCTCCAGACCTCTGTGCGCGATCTGCCGGCCCGCCACCGCAGCATGCGGGCGGCCTTCGATCACGCGTGGCGCCTGCTCAGCCCCTCCCGCCAGGCCACCTTCCGCCGCCTCGCCGTATTCAGGGGCGGCTTCAGCGCCGAGGCCGCCCGCAGTGTTGTCGGGGCGAGCCTGGCCGATCTGGCGGACCTCCAGGACTGCTCGCTGCTACAACGCTCGGCCGAAGGGCGCTATGCTCTCCACCCGCTGCTGCTGCCATATGCCGCCGAGCGCCTGGCCGAGACCCCTGACGACGAACGGCTGCTCCGGGTCGCTCACTGCCGCTTCATGAGCGAGCTGGCCGCGCGCCTGGCCCAGGGCCTGTGTGGCGACGAGCAGCCCGCCGCCCTGAGCGCGATGGCCCGCGAGGAGCCTAATCTGCGCGCCGCGTGGGCCTGGGCGCTCGAGGCCGCCGATCTCGCCGCACTGGCGCTGATGCTCGATGGCCTGGCCCATTTTTGCGAGCTGCGCAACGACCTGGAAGAAGGCGCGGCCGCCCTCGCCGCCGCCGAGGCGCGGCTGGCGGCGCTCCCCGCCGGCGAGACGACCCACCTGCTCGCCCGCATCAGAGCCTGGCGCGGTCACTTCTGCCGCTTCCTCGGCCGCTACGCCGAGTCCGAGGCGGCCCTGGCGCAGGCCCTGGCCACAGCCGAGGCGATCGGCGACGAGGCCCTGCGGGCTTTCTGCCTGTGCTATACTTTCCCCGCGCGACGCGCACGAGATATAGGGATTTGATCGGCGATGCCCCTCCTGCGCCCTCTGGCTCGGATCTGGATGCTGCTGCTCGGCTGCACGGTGCTAGCGCTGGCGCTGGCCGTCGCCGCCCGCTTCCTCATACCGCTCGCCCCCTGGGCCGCCGCACCCACCCTGGTCGCCGCCGACCCGCCCAACGGCGCCATCGATGTGCGCCCGCGGGCCACGCTCACCCTACGCTTCAGCGAGCCCATGAACCGGGCCAGCGCCGAGGCGGCCTTGCGCATCGACCCGCCGACCGCGGGCCGCCTCAGCTGGTCGCCCGACGCCACCAGCCTGACCTTCGAGCCCGAGCGGGCCCTCGCGCCCGCCGTCACCTACACCATTAGCCTCGACGCCGGGGCCCTTGGTCGCTGGTGGAGCCCACTGGTCGGCCCTGTGGCCACGCGCTTCCGCACCGCGCCCCAGCCCGCCGTCGTGGCGGCCCTGCCGGCCGCCCCCGGCGCCCCCACCGATACCGCCCTCGCCGTCGTCTTCAGCCAGCTCATGGTGCCCCCCGAAGCCGTCGGCGGCCCGGCGGCCATACCCGAGCTTCAGCTCGAGCCCGCCATTCCCTTCAGCGCCAGCTGGGCCGACCAGTCTACGCTGCTGATCGTCCCCGCCGCCTCGCTCGCCCCGGCCACCCGCTACACCGCGACCCTCGGCCCCGGCCTGGCCGACCTGCGGGGCGTCGAGCTGGGGGTTCCCTATAGCTGGAGCTTCACCACCGGCTGGCCCGCCGTGGTGGCGCGCGCCCCCGAGGACGGGGCCCGCTGGGTCAGCCCCAGCGCTCCCCTCACCATGCGCCTGGCTGCGCCGCTGGACCCCGCCCTGCTGCGCCAAGCCCTGAGGATCAGCCCGCCGATCGAGGGCGAGCTGGCCGCCGAGGTGATCGGCGCGACCCAGGTCATCACCTTTACGCCGCGCGCGGGCTGGAGCTTCGGCACCAGCTATAGCGTCACCCTGGCCGAGCCGGCGGGCAGCGGCCTCGGCCCGCCACCCGATCTGCCGTGGCGCTTCAGCGTCGAGCCGGCCCCGCGCCTGGTGGCCTTCTTCCCCGGCCAGGGCCAGGTGCTCCCGCCCGGCGAGGCGATCAGGCTGGCCTTCAGCACGCCGATGGAGGAGGCCTCCCTGCGGGCGGGGCTGTTCATCGAGCCGCCCGTGGCCGAGCTGCCGATCAGCGTGAGCGAGACCGAGGTGCGCCTGAGCCCCGAGCTGCAACCGTCGACGCTCTACACGATCACCCTGGCGGCGGACACGCGCGACCGTAGCGGCGAACCCCTGGGCGTTGAGACGGTGGTGCGCCTGCGCACCGCCCCCGCCCGCCCCGCCCTGGCGGCCCCCGAGGCCTTGGGCGGCGTGCTCACGCTGCCAATTAGCGCCACGGCCGAGGTCGCTCTGGCCAGCACCAATCTCTCGGCCCTCGACCTCAGCCTCTATCCTCTCGACCAGGCGACCCTGCTGCGCGCCCTGGCTCTACGCCCCGACGAGTGGCCCGCCTTCAGCCCCGAGCGCTATGGGCAGACCCTCGCCCGCAGCTGGCGTGTGCCCACGGCCGCGCCCCTCGATCAGCCCGGCGTCGTCAATGTGCCGGTCGGCCTGAGCGACGGCGAGGCCCTCGCGCCAGGCGCCTACTACTTACGGGCCACCTCGCCCGAGGGCCCACGGGCCGACCTGATCCTGCTCGCCTCGGAGGCGCGCCTGACCCTGCGCCAGGGCCCGGGCTACGTGCTGGCCTGGGCTACCGATACGGCCGGCGCGCCCATCGCCGGGCTCCCGGTAGCGATCTATGGCGGCGGTGCGCCCCTGGTTCGCGGCCAGACCGGAGCGGACGGCATCCTCGCCCAGGCCCTCGCCAGGGCGCCCGCCGACCCGCCCCTGCTCGCGGTGAGCGAGGGCGGTCCGCCGGCCATCGCCCGCGGCGACTGGCAGATCGGCGCACCCCTGCCAGCGGCGCCTGCGGTGCGCAGCCTGCTCTTCGTCGACCGCCCAGGCTACAGCCCGGGCGGGCGTGTGCAACTGAGCGGTCTGGCCCGCCGCCAGACCGACGATGGCGCCTTGGCCCTGCCCCTGGCCGAGACGAGCTGCCGGCTTCAGCTGCGCGCCGAGGGTGGGCCGGCTGTGGGC
>CAZKTU010000207.1:0-5734 GCA_964555675.1 uncultured Oscillochloris sp. | reverse complement strand
CTCGGCGACTATTCGCTGGTCGCCCAGATCGGCGACGAGAGCCAGGCTCTGCCGATCGCCGTCAGCGCGCCCCGCGCCCCGGACTTCGACCTTACGGCGGCACCAGCCGGCGAGGGGGAGCTGCAGCTGCGTGTTGCGCGCGGGGGGCTGCCGCTCTCCGGCGCGGTGGTCAGCTGGAGCCTGCGCCTCGAGCCGATGGCGCTCCCCGCGCCGCCCGCGGGCTTCGCAGAGGCCCCAACTGAAATTACGGCTCCGCTCACGCTCTCGGGCCAGGCGACCGCCGACGCCGAGGGACGCGTGAGCCTCAGCCTGCCCGCCGAGGGCGCCGACACCGCCCGCGCCTACAGGCTGCGGGCCAGCCTCCCGGGCGACGACTCGGGGGTGGCCAGCGTCGCCGGTTTCCTCGGGCCAGGGGCGACCAGGGTCGCCGTCAGGCTGCCGAGCCGAGTCATCCCCGGCGACCGGCGCAGCAGTGTCGAGCTGCTCGCCCGCGATGGATTCGGGCGCCCCGCCCCCGGCGCCCGCATCGGAGTCGAGGTCTTTCGCGCCGGAACGACTGCCGCCCCGGTCCTCGTCAGGCAGGCCGTGGCGGGCGACGACGGGCTCGCCGCCGTCCAGCTGGTGCAGCTGCGGCCGGGCGCCTACGACGTGGTCGCCTCGACCGGCGCGACGACGGCGACCACGCCCCTCTGGGTGTATGGCGCCCGCTTCGCCGGCTGGCGCGCCGAAGCAGGCCAGCTCGCCCTCGTCGCCGACCGCGACCGCTACAGCCCGGGCGATACGGCGACGCTGCTGGTCGCCACCCCCGAGACCACGGGCAGCCTGCTACTGACGATCGAGCGGGGCGGCCTGCTCGGGGCCGAGGTGCGCCAGGTGCGGCCCGGCCAGGTGATCGAGCTGCCGATCACCGACACGATGGCCCCCGGCATCGTCGTCGGGGCCGTGGTCACCGGCGGCGAGCAGCGCCGCGCCGACACGATCGCCCTCAGCGTGGTCGCGCCCGCCGCGCCGCTCGACGTGGCCCTCGCCCTGGCGCAGCCCGACACGCTCCCCGGCGCAAGCCTGCCGCTGACCGTCACGACGAGCGTGGGCGGCGCGCCGACGCTTGCGACGCTCCTGGTCACGGTCGCCCCCGAGGCGGGCCAGCCGGCCACGGCCGACCTGCTGCCCTTCGCCCCCGGCCCGCCGCGCGCCTCGAGCGTGGCCGATCTCGCGCCCGCTGTTAACGCCGACCAGCCCGGGCCGGCCGCGCCGACAGCGCCGCGACCCGCCGCCCATGGCTACGCCCTGCCGATCGAAAACCTCGCGGGCGCGCCCGGCCTGGCCACGGGGCGGATCGCTCTGCCCGGGCAGCCCGGGCGCTGGCGCATTACGGCCTATGGCGCCGGCGGGGCCGCGCTCCTCGGGGCGACCGAGAGCGTGGTGACGACGAGCCTGCCGCTCGAGTTCGACCTGGTCGCGCCCGCGGCCCTGCGCCCCGGCGACCGGGCGGCCGTGGGCTTGCTGCTGCGCAATGGCGGCCCGGTCACCCGCGAGGTGACGGTCGCCCTGACCCTGGAGGGCCTGGCCCTCAGCCCGCCCGCCCCGACCACGCGGCGCCTGACCCTCGCGCCGGGGGCCGCAAGTAGCCTGAGCTGGGAGGCCCAGGCCGCCCCCGGGGCGGCGACGGCGCGCCTGTTAATGACGGTAGATACCCCCGGCCAGCGCGAGGGCCTCGCCCGCGAGTTGAGGATCGTCCCCGAGGCGCCGGCGGCCCGTAGGGGCGAGACCCTGGTCGGGGCGGGGGGCATCGGCACGAGCCTCGATCTGGCGGGGGTGGGCGCTGGCGAGCTACAGATCGCCGTCGCCCCGGGGCTACGAGCCGCCCTCGCCGATCAGGCGACGCGCCTGGCAGCCCTGGTAGACCCCTCGGTCGAGGAGCGGGCGGCCCTGGCCCTGGTGGCCGGGGGCCTGGCCAGAGGCGTGCCGGGGGCCGAGGGCGAGCGCTGGGAACGGGTCGCCCTGGCTGCCCTGACGAGCCTCGAAGAGGCCCAGAACGAGGACGGGGGCTGGGGCTGGTGGCCGGCGACGCCCTCGCAGCCCTTCGTCACCGCCTTCGCCCTCGAGGCGCAGGCCGCCGTCCGGCTGGCCCTCGGCGAGAGCCGCCCGCCGAGTCTGCGCGCCATCGCCTACCTTGGCCGCGTGGCGCCGACGGTCGACCCCAACACCAGAGCCTATATCGCCTACGCCCTCAGCCGGGCCGGGCGGACGGACCCGGGCGCCGCGAGCCTGGACGAGACGAGCCTGGGCCCTGATGGCCTGGCCTACCTGGCCATGGCCGTGTCCGCCACGCGGGGCGCCCCCCTGCTCGATCTGCTGCAGGCCCAGGCTGTGCGCGAGACGGCAGCGCCCGGCAGCTTCGCGCCAGTCAGCTGGGCGACCGAGGAGCCGGCGGCCATGCCGCGCGGGCCGACGATACTGACCGCGGCGGCCGCCCAGGCTCTGGGGGCGCGCCGGCCCGCCGCCCCCGAACTGCCCGGCGCCGAAGTGACCCTGCTGCGCAGCTGGGGCGTCGACGGCTGGCCCACAGCTTACGACGCGGCCCGCGTGGCCGCAGCCTTGCTCAACGGAGCCCCGGCGGCGGGCTCGGGCCCCGCTCGTGTCCGCCTCGACGGCGAGGCGATCCTCGGCGACGGCGCGGCCTTCAGCGCCGTGCAGCGCGCAGCGCTCCCCCTGGCCGAGCTGCCCGAGCGCCCGAGGCTGGAGGTCGAGACGCGCGGGCCGGCCACCTACCTGACGGCCTACAGCGTGCCGCAGACTGCGCCAGGGGCGCCCGCGCGCCTGAGCGTCGTGCAGGCCCTGGTCGACCCGGCGAGCGGCGCGCCCGTCGACCCGGCGGGGTTGCGGGCGGGACAACTGGTGGGCATCCAGCTCACCGCCGTCGTCGCCCGCCCCCTCGTGCGCGCCGAGCTCGAGGTGGCCCTGCCCGCGGGTCTTGCCCTGGTCGCCGCCACGCCGCGAGCGCCTTTCCAGCACGCGGGGCCCGCCGACGACCAGGTGGTGCGCGTGGGCGCGGCCGATCTGAGCCCGGGGGTCTATAGCCAGCTCATTCTTGCGCGGGCCGTGGCGCCTGGCGAGTTCGACGCCCCGCCCGCCCGCCTGATCGCCACCCACGAGCCGGGGCAGGTCGCCGTGGCGCCGGCCGGGCTCCGGGTGACGATCGGCGAGTAGTACAGTCACTTCTTGACACTTGCGCTATACTACCCCCACCAGGATCTAGGAATAATTCCCCAGGCTGACTAGAACGAGACGCCCATGCGTATCAGGGCCGCCGGCGCCCTGCTCGCCCTCGGCGTGCTGCTGGCTGCGTGCGCCAGTGCGCCCGAGCCAGAGGCCCCGCCGTTGGTGCGCGCCGAGGCCACAGGTGACGGCAACGCGGTCGAGGTGGCCGTCGCCGGACGGGCCGTCGCCCTCGACGTCTGGAGCAACCGCGGCATCGGCGGAGCCACCGTCGAGCTCGCCGGCGGCGCGACGCCAGAGGCGCTCGAGCTGCGGCTGCACCTGCGGGCACTCGAAGAGCTGCGCCTCAGCTGGGGCGGGCAGACCCAGGTGATCGGGATGTCGAGCGGCCCGGGGCACGCGGTGTACCAGAGCCTGGTTGGGGTGGATGGCGCCGAGCGCGCCCTCGACCCCGCCAACCCCGACTGGCTGCCCGTGAGCATCGAGTCGACCATCGCCGACCCGCCCTTCCCGCTGAGTGACGGCCACTTCGTCGTCATCCTGCCTCCCGATATGCTCGCCGAGGGCGAACGCGCCTTCACCATCCAGTGGGTTGACTTCTTTCGTTGATGAAAGGGAGACCATGGGCCGCCAGAAACTATGGGTCGTGCTGGCCATCGTCGGGGTGTGGATGCTCAGCCTTGTGCAACTCCTACCGACCACAGCAGCTCAAACCACCGCGCCGGACGCCGACGAGACGTCGATCTACATCATCGAGGGCCTCTCGACCCCCGAGTCGCGCTCGCGCGTCGCCATGACCGGCGCGCTCATCCTCGAGGTCGGCCACGACTACATTTTGATCGAGGCCACGGCCGAGGAGGCCAAGGCGCTCAGGAAGTACAACCTGGTGGCGGCCCCGCCGACTCAGGCCCAGGCCGGCCTGCTGGCCTTCCCCGCGGCCGACTCGGCCTACCACGACTATAGCGAGATGGTCGCCGAGCTGAACCAGGCCGCGATCGACCACCCGGGGATCTTCTCGCTCTTCAGCCTAGGCCTCTCGTACCAGGGCCGCACGGTCTGGGCCGGCAAGATCTCGGATAACGTCGCCAGCGACGAGGCCGAGCCCGAGGTGCTGCTGACCCACCACCAGCACGCCCGCGAGCACCTGACGGTCGAGCAGGCCCTCTATACCCTGGGCATCCTCACCAACGAGTACGGCGCCAACCAGCAGATCACCGACCTGGTCAACGGCCGCGAGATCTGGATCGTCTTCGACATGAACCCCGACGGCGGCGAGTACGACATCTCGACCGGCAGCTACCTCTCGTGGCGCAAGAATCGCCAGCCGAACGCCGGCTCGACCGCGATCGGCACCGACATGAACCGCAACTGGGGGTATCGCTGGGGCTGCTGCGGCGGCAGCAGCGGCACGACCAGCAGCGACACCTACCGCGGACCTGTGGCCTTCTCGGCCCCCGAGACCCAGCTGGTGCGCAACTTCGTCAACAGCCGCGTCGTGGGCGGCAAGCAGCAGATCAGCGTCGCGATCGACTTCCACACCTATAGCGAGCTGATCCTCTGGCCCTATGGCTACACCTTCACCGACGTGCCGGCCGACATGACCCAGGACGACCGCGACGTGCTGGTGGCGATGGGTCAGGCCATGGCCGCGACCAACGGCTACACCCCGCAGCAGGCCAGCGACCTCTACATCACCGACGGCTCGATCAACGACTGGCTCTACGGCGCGCACAAGATCCTGAACTACACCTTCGAGATGTACCCGGTCAGCGCGACCCAGGGCGGCTTCTACCCGCCCGACGAGGTCATCCCGGCCGAGACCGCCCGCAACCGCAACGCCATCCTCTACCTGCTCGAGCAGGCCGCCTGCCCCTACGGCGTGATCGGCAAGGGCGCGATCTACTGCACGCCCACCGCCACCGGCTTCCGCGCCCCGGCAGCCCAGAGCGCCGTGACCACCGGCTCGGGCGACAACAACGGCTACCAGACCTCGGCCGCCAACGCCCTGGCCGACGACGGGCTCTTCGCCGTCGACACCAACAGCGGCACCGGCACCCAGACCACCTGCACCAGCACCACCAAGGACCGCCACGACTTCCGCGACTACGGCTTCGCCCTGCCGGGCACGGCCACAGTGAGCGGGATCGAGGTGCGCCTCGACGCCAGGGCCGACAGCACCGCCGGCGCCCCGCGCCTCTGCGTGGCCCTCTCGTGGAACGGCGGCGCCAGCTGGACGGCGGCCAAGGTCACCGGCACGATCAACACCTTCGAGGGCGCCTATATCGTCGGCGGCGCCGGCGACACCTGGGGCCGCACCTGGACCAGCGCCGAGCTCGCCAACGCCAACTTCCGCGTCCGCGTCACCAACGTCGCCAGCAACACCAGCCGCGACTTCTCACTCGACCACGTCGGCACCCAGGTACGCTACCAACCGTAACTGGAAGGATGAGGGATGAAGGATGAAGGATGAAGAAGACGTCGAGCACGGCCTTCATCCTTCATCCTTGCGTTTTCC
>CAZKTU010000206.1:0-12414 GCA_964555675.1 uncultured Oscillochloris sp. | reverse complement strand
GGGCCACGGGGCGCAACCCCAACAGCGGGGTCGAGGGGCGCAGCCCTCGCTACAACGTGACCACCTGCCCTGAGGCGGCGCGCCGCAGGCGATCGCCAATGGCGCGGGCGATGCCGGCCTGACCCAGGTCGCGGGCGAGGATGAGCTCGGGGGCGCGGGCGTCGAGGGCGCGCAGGGCCCCGTAGAGGCGGCGGGCGACCTCGGCGGGCTCGGCGGCGGGGCCGAGGGGCTCGACGTCGGCGCCCAGGTCGGCCAAGGCCGCGGCGTCTTCGTCGGGCACCAGCAGGCCGACCCGGCGCCCGGCGGCCAGCTCGGCGGAGGCCCGCCCGCGCAGCCAGGCCCGGGCGGCGCCTGGCTCGCCCACCACGAGGAGCATGGGGCTGCGCGGGGCGTAGTGGCGCTCGAGCAGGCCCGGGGCCGCCATCGGGCCTGTCTCTGCGGCTCTGCCGCCGAGCAGCACCTCGCCCAGAAGCTCGCGCAGCTGCTCGAGGCTCACGCCGCCGGGCCGCAGCAGGGTGGGCGTGGGCGTGGTCAGGTCGATCACGGTCGACTCGACGCCGATCGGGGTGGGGCCGCCGTCGATCACGGCCTCGATGCGCCCGTCGAGGTCGGCCAGGACGTGGGCGGCCGTGGTGGGGCTGGTGTGGCCGAAGCGGTTGGCGCTCGGGGCGGCGACCGGGGCGCCCGCGGCGCCGATCAGCGCCAGAGCCACGGGGTGCGCGGGCACGCGTACGGCCACGGTTGCGCCGCCGCCGGTCACGGCCAGGGGCACCGCCGGGCCGCGGGGCAGGATCATGGTCAGGGGGCCGGGCCAGCAGGCTGCGGCGAGGCGCGCGGCCGCGGGGGGCGCGCTCGCGGCGACGCGGGGCAGGTCGCCCGGGTCGGCCAGATGGACGATCAGGGGGTCCTCGGCGGGGCGCCCCTTGGCGGCGAAGATGCCGGCCACGGCCGCCGGGCTCAGGGCGTCGCCGCCCAGCCCGTACACCGTCTCGGTGGGGAAGGCCACCAACCCGCCGGCGCGCAGGATGGCGGCGGCGGCGGCGATGCCGGCGGCGTCGGCCGTGAGGATCTGGGTCTTGCGCATGGGCCGTATTATAGCCGAGGCCCGCCGGGGCGGGGGAGCGTTCCTCTGCCCGGAATCCCGCCGACGCCCTATGCTATACTACGCCAGTTCACAGCCGTAGATCAGGATTTCTATGTACGCGACCCTCGCCGCCCCTGCGGCGCTCGACCTTGGGCCGATCCGCACGCTCTACCCGTTTCGCACCGGGCGACTGGCCCTGCCCGCAGGCGCGCTCAGCTACGTCGACGAGGGCGCCGGCCGCCCCGTGGTCATGCTCCACGGCAACCCGACCTGGTCGTTCTACTACCGGCGTCTGATCGCCGCCATGCGCGGCTCGCGACGGGTGATCGCGCCCGACCACATGGGCTGCGGCCTCTCCGATAAGCCCCAGGACTACCCCTACACCCTCGCCGACCACATCGCCAATCTGGGCGCCCTGATCGACCACCTCGGCCTCGGCACGGTCGACCTGGTGGTCCACGACTGGGGCGGGGCGATCGGCATGGGCTGGGCCACCCGCAACCCCGAGCGGGTCGGCCGGATCGTGGTCCTGAATACGGCCGCCTTCCTCTCGCCGCGCCTGCCGCGGCGCATCGCCGTCTGCCGCTACCCCGTCATCGGCGACCTGGCCGTGCGTGGGCTCAATGGCTTCGCCGTGGGCGGCACCCTGATGGCCGTCGAGCGCCCCATGGCGCCCGAGGTGCGCCGCGGCTATCTGCTGCCCTACGGCTCGTGGGCCGACCGCGTGGCCATCCAGCGCTTCGTGCGCGACATCCCCATGTCGCCGCGCCACCCCACCTGGGCCGTGGTCGACGGGATCGACCGCGAGCTGGCGAGCCTGCGCGACAAGCCCATGCTCATCCTCTGGGGCGGCAAAGACTGGTGCTTCAGCGACCATTTTCTCGCCGGTTGGCTCGAGCGCTTCCCCGCAGCCGCGGCCACTCGCTTCGACGACGCCGGCCACTATGTCCTCGAGGACGCCCACGAGGCGATCGTCCCGCGCATCGCTCACTTCCTCGCGGCATAATACTGCATGGCGGAAGTTTGCATGGAGTCGAGGACGAAAGACCAAGGACGAAAGACCAAGGGAGCGCGCTGCCAGACCTTCGTCCTTGGTCCTTCGTCCTTGGTCCCGACTCCCTGGACTGGTCATAGCGAGCGATGAAGGCCGAGCGGTACTAGGAGGAAGACATGGCGAAGCTCCCTGAGCCCCCGTTGGCCGAGCAGCGGCCCCACATCATCAGCATGCACGGCCACGAGATCCCCGACGAGTACGCCTGGCTCCAGCGCCGCGACGACCCCGCCGTCGTGCCTTATCTGGAGGCCGAGAACGCCTACGCTGCCGCGGTGATGGCCGATACCGAGGAGCTGCAGCGCCGGCTCTACACCGAGCTGCGCGGCCGGATCAAGGAGCAGGATCTCTCGGTGCCCGAGCGGATCGGCCCTTACTTCTACTACTATCGCACCGAGACTGGCCAGCAGTACCCCATCGTCTGCCGGCGCGCCGCGCCCGACGGCCCCGAGGAGGTGCTGCTCGACGTCAATCAGCTCGCCGAGGGCAAGAGCTTCTGCCGCCTCGGGCCCTTCAAGATCAGCCCCGACCACAGCATGGTGGCCTATGGCCTCGACACGACCGGCGCGATCGTCTACGACCTCTTCGTCAAAGATCTGCGCAGCGGCGAGCTGCTGCCCGATACGGTCGCCAACATGGCCTGGAGCCTCGAGTGGGGCGAGGACGGGCGCACGCTCTACTACACGCTCTTCGACCACGCCCACCGGCCCTACCAGCTCTACCAGCATACCCTCGGGGATGATCCCGCCGCGGCCGCGCTGCTCTATGAGGAGCCCGACGAGCGCTTCATGGTCAACCTGAGCAAGACCCGCTCGAAGGCCTACCTGCTGCTGACCCTCTACAGCCACGACGGCACCGAGGTCCACTACAGGCCGGCCGATGACCCGGCGGCGCCCTTCACGCTCTTCGAGGCCCGCCGCCCGAAGATCGAGTATAAGCTCGAGCACCAGGGCGAGCGCTTCCTGATCGTCACCAACGAGGAGGCCGAGAACTTCCGCCTGCTCGAGGCGCCGACGGCCAACCCGGCCCAGCGCCGCGAGCTGCTCGCCCACAGGCCCGACGTGCTGATCGACGGGGTGGCCCCCTTCGCCGACTACCTGGTGGTCTACGAGCGCAGGGCCGGCCTGCAGCAGATCCGCATCAGCCGGCCCGACGGGGGCGACCCGCGCTATGTGGCCTTCCCCGAGCCGACCTATAGCGTCTACCCCGAGGGCAACCAGGAGTACGCGACGACCACCCTGCGCTTCGCCTACAGCTCGCTGGTGAGCCCCAGGTCGGTGATCGACTACGACATGGCCGCCGGCAGCTGGGAGCTGCGCAAGCAGGAGGAGATCCCCAGCGGCTACGATCCGTCGCTCTACGTGGCCGAGCGCCTCGAGGCCGTGGCCCCCGACGGGGTCAGGGTGCCGATCTCGCTGGTGCGCCGGCGCGACACGCCCCGCGATGGCTCGGCGCCATGCCTGCTGATGGGCTATGGGGCCTACGGCTATAGCTTCGACCCCGGCTTCGACACGCGCAGCCTGAGCCTGACCGACCGCGGCTTCGTCTGGGCGATCGCCCACATCCGCGGCGGGCAAGAGCTGGGGCGGGCCTGGTACGAGCAGGGCCGCCTGCTCAACAAGAAGAATACCTTCGGCGACTTCATCGCCTGCGCCGAGCACCTGGTGGCCCTGGGCTACACCAGTCCGCGCGGCCTGGCGATCACCGGCACCAGCGCCGGCGGCCTGCTGATGAGCGCCGTGGTCAACGCGCGCCCCGACCTGTTCACCGCCGTGCTGGCCCGCGTGCCCTATACCAACGTGATCGCGGCCATGCTCGAGCCGAATCTGCCCCTGACGATTATCGAGTACGACCAGTGGGGCAACCCCCACGACCCCGAGCAGTTCGCCTATATGCTCAGCTACTCGCCCTACGAGCATATCGAGGCCAGGGCCTACCCCCACATCCTCGCCACCGGCGGCCTGAACGACCTGCAGGTGCCCTACTGGGACCCGGCCAAGTGGGTCGCGCGGCTGCGGCAGCGCAAGAGCGGCGAGAGCATGCTGCTGCTGCGCACCAACATGACCGCCGGCCATAGCGGCGCCTCGGGTCGCTTCGCCCGCCTGGAAGAGACCGCCTTTGAGTACGCCTTTATCCTCAAGGCCCTCGGCTACGACACCGTCGAGCCGCGCAGTTAGGACACTGACCGAGGATCTGTGGGTGCGCCCGACGGGAGACGGCCACCCTTCGGTCTTGCTTGGATGACGTGCTAGCCTCCAGGAGGAGAGTCCGCATGCTTGAGCTCACGGCTGCATCGGCCGCGGCCGACGCCCCCCATAATATTGCGCGCCATCTGCCCCTGCGCGCGCGCGAGCGACCCGAGCAGGTGGCGGTGGTTATGGGCGAGGGCCGCGACCGCTCGGGCCGCCCGAACTACAAGCGCCTGAGCTTCGCCGAACTCGATACGGTCAGCGACCGCTACGCCTGGGGCCTCAGCGCCGTGGGCATCACGCGGGGGACGCGGGTGCTCTCGATGGTGCCGGCGGGTCTGCCGCTGATCAGCCTGACCTTCGCCCTGATGAAGGCCGGCGCCGTGCCGATCCTGATCGACCCGGCTATGGGCCGGCGCAACCTGATCCAGTGCATCGAGGCCTGTGCCCCCGAGGCCATGATCGGGGTGCCGCGGGCTCAGGTGGCGCGTATGCTCTTCCCCGCCGCCTTCAAGACGGTGCGCCGCAGCGTGAATGTCGGCTCGCGCTTCGTGCCCCTCGGCGACGTCAACCTGTCCGACCTGAGCGTGCCCCTCAGTACGCCCTTCCCCATGGCCGACGTCGCGCCCGACGAGCCGGCGGCGATCATCTTCACCACCGGCAGCACCGGCGTGCCCAAGGGTGTGCTCTACGAGCACGGCATGTTCGACGCCCAGGTGCGCCTGCTCTCCAAGCTGTTCGGCCTCGAGCCGGGCGAGGTCGAGATGCCGGCCTTCCCGCTCTTCGCGCTGTTCAATGTGGCCCTGGGCTGCACCTCGGCCATCCCCCCGATCGACCCGACCAGGCCGGCGAGCTGCGACCCCGCCGAGGTGGTGCGTTTCATCCACGACCAGCAGGTCACCTCGACCTTCGGCTCGCCCGCGATCTGGCGCAAGGTGACCGACTGGTGCCTGGCCACGGGAACCACCCTGCCCAGCCTGCGCCGGGTGCTGATGGCTGGGGCCCCGGTGCCCGCCGAGCTGCACGAGCGCTTCCGCCGGCTGCTCGGCCCCGACGCCGATACCCACACGCCCTACGGCGCCACCGAGGCCCTGCCGATCACCTCGATCAGCGGCCGCGAGGTCCTGGCCGCCATCGCCGATCGGGGCGCCGACCCCACCGCCGGCACCTGCGTCGGCAGCCCCGCGCCCGAGGTGACCGTGCGGATCATCCCGATCAGCGACGAGCCGCTGGACGTCTGGGACGAGGCTCTGGCCCTGCCCGCGATGGCCGTCGGCGAGATCGTGGTGCGCGGCCCCTCGGTCACCAAGACCTATATCGCCCGCCCCGAGGCCACGGCCAGGGCCAAGATCCACGACGGCGAGACGGTCTGGCACCGCATGGGCGACCTGGGCTATCTCGACCACGCCGGCCGGCTCTGGTTCTACGGGCGCAAGAGCCACCGGGTCGAGACCGGGCGAGGCGCTCTCTACACCGAGCCGGTGGAGCTGATCTTCAACCGCCACCCCGAGGTGGCCCGCACCGCCCTGGTGGGCGTCGGCCCGGCCGGCCACCAGACCCCGGTGCTGATCGCCGAGCCGAAGAGCCCCGAGCTGCTGCGCGACCCCCAGGCCAGCGCCCGCCTGATCGCCGGCCTGGGCGAGATCGGCGCGGCCTACCCCATGACGGCCGGGATCAGCAGGTTCCTCCTACACCCCTCCTTCCCGGTCGACATTAGGCACAACGCCAAGATTTTTCGCGAGCAGCTCGCCGTCTGGGCCGCGGGCCGCGTGTGATTGGAGCGCACTCTCTATGCTGACCCTTGTCACTGGCGGTAACGGCTTTGTCGGTCGGGTCATCGTCGAGCAGCTATTGGCGCGGGGCGAGCGGGTGCGTGTAGTTGGGCGGGGCGAGTACCCCGAGTTGGCCGCCCTGGGGGTCGAGTGCGTGCGGGCCGACCTGAGCGCGCCCGAGGCCAATCTGCCCCTGGCGAAGGCCATGGCCGGGGTCGAGGCGGTCTTCCACGTGGCGGCCAAGGCGGGGGCCCTGGGCGGCAGCTTCGCCGACTACTACGGCAGCAATGTCAGCGCGACCCAGCGCGTGGTGCGGGCCGCCGAGAAGGCCGGGGTGCCGAAGTTCATCTACACCTCGACGCCCTCGGTGGCGATCGGCGAGCAGGATATTGCCGGGGCCGACGAGGCGACGCCCTACGCCGAGCGCTACCTGCACCCCTACCCCGCCACCAAGTCGATCGCCGAACGCTTCGTCCTCGCCCGCACCGAGCTGGCGACGGTGGCGATCCGGCCGCACCTGGTCTGGGGTCCGCGCGACCCACACTTCATGCCGCGCTTCCTCGAACGGGCCCGCGCGGGGCGCATGGTGCAGGTCGGCGATGGTACCAACATGGTCGACATAACCTATGTGGAGAATGCGGCCGAGGCCCACATTCTGGCCGCCGACGCCCTCAGCGAGCGCTCGCCCGTGCGCGGCAAGGCCTACTTCATCGGGCAGGAGCGCCCGGTGAACCTGTGGGCGTTTGTCAACGAGCTGCTTGTACGGGCCGGCTGCAAGCCGATCACTCGGCGCATCCCGGCGGGCGCCGCCATGGCTGCGGCGACCGCGATCGAGACGGGCTATGGCGTCCTGCAGCTCAAGGGCGAGCCCTTCCTGAATCGCTTCCTGGTGGCCCAGCTCACTCGCTCGCACTGGTTCGACCACAGCGCGGCCCAGCGCGACTTCGGCTACGGGCCGCGCATCAGCATTGAGGATGGGCTGCGCGCCACCTTTGCCTGAAAGGATCTTTCGCAGGAGTCGCCTTATACTACAGGGGCGCATACGCGACCTGTTGGAAGGAGGCTCTCCGATGTCGCTCAGGCCGCTTCGTACCACGGCTTTGCTGCTGATCGCACTGCTGCTCATCCTCGCCGCCCCGGCCGCCCAGCGCGTCGCCGCCCAGAACCCGGCCCAGACGATCACGATCGAGAGCCCGCCGCCCGGCACGCAGGTGGGCAGCCCGATGGTGGTGACGGGCCGTGTGGCGCGCCTGCCGGCCAGCGCCAGCCTGAACTATCGCTTCTTCGCCAGCGACGGGCGCGTGATCGGTGCGGGCAGCTTCCCCATCCCCGGCAACCCGGGCGAGCCGGCCTACTTCCTGGCCTCGCTCAGCTTCGAGGAGCCCCTTGACGGCGACGCGGTCAACCTGCAGCTAGCCGAGGCCGACCCGGCCACCGGCGCGCTGATCGGCGTGGCCACGCTGCCTGTGACGGTGGCGCCCAGGCCCCAGCGGATCCTGATCGAGACGCCGCCCACCGGCACCCAGGTGGGCAGCCCGGTGGTGCTGACCGGGCGCACGACGCGCCTGCCTGCGGCGGGGGTGCTGGGCTACGCGATCTACGACAGCGGCGGCATCCAGGTCGGCGGCGGCGTCTTTCCGGTCAACGGCAGCCCCCAGGAGGGCGGGCGCTTCAACGCGAGCCTGCTCTTCACCTTCCCCGAGTTCGGCGGCCCGCTGCGCATCGACCTGTACGACCAGGACCCCTTCACGGGAGCCTTCCCGGCGACGGCGAGCCTGCAGGTGATCACCGCGGCCCTGCGCCAGCAGATCGTGATCGAGACGCCCCCGTTCGGGACCCAGGTCGGCAGTCCGGTGGTGCTCACCGGGCGGGCCGCCCGCTACCCGGCCACGGGCGCGCTCCAGTACCGGATCGTCGACGGCCAGGGTGTGCTGCTGGGGAGCGGGAGCGTGCCGGTGACCGCCGCCGCCGGCGGACAGGCCCGCTTCGCGGCCTCGCTCGGCTTCACGCCGCCCGCGACCAACGGCCCACTGCGGGCCGAGATCTACGACATCGACGAGCGGGGCGTCTTCACGGTGGCCTCGCTCACCTTGCGCTGGGGGCCGTAGGGCAGAGAGCGTCGTTCGGAAAGAGTATCGTGGCGCTATCTAGCGGGTGCAGCATGCTGCACCCTCTTCGCATGCTGTACGCAATCGAGTTTGCCGGGATCGTCACCTTCGCCCTCTCGGGTATCGTCGAGGCCCGGCGCAAGCGCATGGACCTGGTGGGCGTCTATATCGTGGCCCTGATCACCGCCTTCGGGGGCGGCACCCTGCGCGACCTGTTCATCGACCGCACGCCGCTGTTCTGGGTGGCCAACCAGGGCTACGCCGCCCTGATCCTGGCCATGGCCCTGGCGGCCTTCCTCTTCCCCAGCCTCACCCAGGTGCCCGCGCGGGCCCTGCTGCTGCCCGACGCCCTGGGCTTGGGCCTGTTCAGCATCGCCGGGGCGGGTATCGCCCTCGACGCCGGCACCCCCATGCTGATTGCCGCGCTGATGGGCGTGATCACCGGGATCTTCGGCGGGGTGCTGCGCGATGTGATCATCAACGAGATCCCCTTTATCTTCCGCAACAAGTACCTCTACGCGACGGCGGCCTTCCTCGGTTGCTGGCTGTATATGCTGCTGCTCAGAGCCGGGGTCGAGAAGAACCTGGCCGTCTCGATCGGCATCGCCGCCGTCGTGCTGCTACGCCTGGCCGCCCTGCGCTTCAACCTGCGCATGCCCGGCGGCGAGTAGCCGTGGTACGATTGTGCAATTCGAAAAGGAAGGAGACCACATGCAGCTTCACGAGGATGCGGCGCAGATCCACGCGCTGCTCGAACGCACCCTCGCCATGGCCAACGACTACCTGGCGACGATCGAGGCTCGCCCGCCGGCCACAGCCCTAGAGCGGCGCGAGCTGCTCGGCCTCCCCGAGGCCGGGCTGGGCGGGGCCCAGACCCTCGATCTGTTCGCCGAGCGCTACGCCGCAACTATGCCTGCCAGCAACGGCCCGCGCTTCTGGGGCTTCGTCACGGGCGGAACGACCCCGGCGGCCCTGATGGGCGACTGGCTGGCGAGCACCTACGACCTGAACCTCTCGGCCGCCGACAACTCGCAGGCGCCCCAGATCGAGTGGGAGGCCCTGGCCATGCTGCGGGCCCTCTTCGGGCTCCCCGAGCATTTCGGCGGGACCTTCGTGAGCGGCGCGACCATGTCGAATCTGGTCGGCCTGGCCATGGGCCGCGAGTGGGCGGCGCGTCGTCTGGGGATCAGCGTGGCCGACGAGGGGCTGGCCGGCCTGCCCAGGCTGCCCGTGCTGAGCGGCGCGCCGCACAGCAGTATCTTCAAGGCTCTGGCGGTGCTGGGGATGGGCCGGCGCAGCCTGCAGCCCGTAGCCCAACTGGCCGGCAACCGCGAGGCGGTCGACCCCCAGGCTCTCGAGGCGGCCCTGGTGGCCCTCGACGGCGCGCCCTGTATCGTGGTCGCCAACGCCGGCAGCGTGAACACCGTCGACTTCGACGACCTGCGGGCCCTGGGCGCCCTGCGCGAGCGCTACCCCTTCTGGCTCCACGTCGATGCGGCCTTCGGCGGCTTCGCGGCCTGTTCGCCGCGCTACAGCGCCCTGGTGGCCGGGCTCGAGCTGGCCGACAGCCTCACCCTCGACGCCCACAAGTGGCTCAATGTCCCCTACGACTCGGCGATGCTCTTCACGCCCCATCGCGACCTGCAGGTGGCGGTGTTCCAGAATAGCGCGGCCTACCTTGGCGCCCTGGGCGACCCGCCCGACTTCGTCCACCTCGCCCCCGAGAACTCGCGTCGCCTGCGGGCCCTGGCGGCCTGGTTCAGCCTGCTGGCCTACGGCCGCGAAGGCTACCAGGCTATCGTCGAGTCCTGCTGCGACCTGGCGGCGAGCCTGGCCGAGCGTATCGCGGCCTCGCCGCGCTTCACCCTGCTGGCCCCGGCGCGCATGAATGTGGTCTGCTTCACCCTCAGCCCCCAGCCCGCCCAGGCCGAGGTGCTGGCCTACCTCGAGCGCCTGCGCGCCGATGGGCGCGTGCTGCTGACCCCCACCGTCTACAACGGTGTGCCGGGCATCAGGGCCGCCTTCAGCAACTGGCGCACAAGCGCCGCCGACGTCACCCTCGCCTGGGAGGCCATGGAGGAGGCTCTGTAGACCGCTGCCGCTGACCCACTCAGGGGGCGGAGTCGATAGCCTCGATCTGCCAGGTGTTCGCGGGGCCGCGCGCAAGACGATGGAGCAGGCGCACAGTCTCGCCATTGCTGTAGCGGAGCTCGGCGACATACGCGACGGTCTCGGGCGCGCTCGCCATGTGCGCGCTGAGCGCGATGACCTCGATCGGGGCGCGGCTGCGCAGCTCGGCTACGAAGTTCGGGAAGGTGGGCCGCGCGAGCTGGTAGGCGTCGCTGAGCAGGGCGTAGGCCCGGTCGTAGGCTCCCACGTTGATGAAGCTATAGAAGGCGCCCACGATCGCTTCGGGAGCGGTATCCTGGCCGACGAGTCGGCTAAAGTTGGCCGGGCCGCTGCTGGGGCAGCGGCTGTCGCCCCGCCAGGTGCCGGTGAGCTCCTGGCCGGTCGTGCTCAGCTCGAAGCTGATCAGGCAGCTGCTATCGGGCGGGTTGAACTCGATCAGCCTGGTCTCGGCGAGCCGGGCCGCAACGCCGTCGAAGCTCCCTTCGAGTGTCGCAATCCCGTAGAGCTCCGGGTCTCTCGGCCCGAACGAAATGGTATAGCCCTCAAGACGGCCCTGATCCTCGCTGAGGACCAGGGTATAGTCGTATGTAACGCCGTCGAAGATGAGGCTGCCGCCCCAGGCGCCCGCGATGGGCGACACGGCGACCTGCCCGTCGGGGCTCGGCGCGGTGCCAGGCTCGACCGTAGACTCGGCCGTGGACTCGACCGCGGACTCGACTGTCGGCTCGACTGTCGGCTTGGCCAGGGAGGTAGGGGACGGTCCCTGTACTGCTGTCTCGGCCGCCCCAATGGGCGCCGCGGCGGGCGCCGGCCCGGAGATAGGGCTGTGGTCGATGCTGGTGAAGATGGGCTCGTACGGCGTTTCGGCTCGTAGGCGCAGGGCTACCAGCCAACCCATGGTAAGCAGGGCCAGGAGCAGGGCGCCCGCCCCGATGGCGATTGCGGCAGAGCGGCGACGGTTGGGTGTTGCCGCCTGTGCGGGGGCGACGGCAGGCCGCTCGGGCAGGGTCGGCGCAACTGGCCCGCTGGTCGCTGGCGGGCCGATAGGGGCCGATTCTGCGCCGGCCTCAGCCAGTTCGTGCCAGAGGGCGAGGGCCGAAGGGTGGCGCTGGGCCGGGTCGCGCGAGAGGCCGCGGGCCAGCACGCGCGAGAGGGCGGGCGGGACATCGGCGGCCCAGCTTCCGGGGAAGCGGGGGCCGCGCTCGTGGGCCTTGAGCACCTGCAGGGGTGTCTGGCCGGCAAAGAGCGCCTCGCCCGTGAGCATCTCGAAGACCACGCAGGCGAGGGCGTAGAGGTCCGAGGCCGGTGTGGCCTCCTGCCCATCCCACAGCTCGGGCGCCATATAACCGGGCGTGCCGACCATCGCCCCGGTCAGACTCATGCTGCGACCGCTGGTCTCGATCAGGCGCGCGAAGCCGAAGTCACTGAGCAGAGGGCCACGCAGGCGGTCGATCAGCAGATTCGAGGGCTTGAGGTCACGGTGCACAAAGCCCTGGCCGTAGGCATAGTCGAGGGCCGCGCAGACCGGCTTGAGCAGGGTAAGGGCCTCGGGCCAGGGGATACGCCCGCGCTGCTTGATCGCCGCGGCCAGGGTTGGGCCGTCGGCCAGCTCCATGGCGATAAAGAGCCGCCCCGTGTGTTCGCCGATCTCGTAGATTGTAGCGATCTGAGGGTGGCGCAGTGCAGCCAGGGTGCGGGCCTCCTGCATAAAGCGGTTGATGAAGGCGCTATCGCTGAGCAGCTGGGGGTGCAGTACCTTGAGGGCTACCTGGCGGCCGAGGCTGAGATCGGTGGCCCGAAAGACGGTCGCAAAGCCGCCCTGCCCGAGCTCGGGGCCGACCTGGTACTTTCCGAAGTCTGCAATGGTCTGAGCCACGGCTACGCCCCCTTCATTCTGGCCACCCGGCGGCTGCGCCGGCGCTCGAAATAGTCTGGCCGGCTTCGAGCCGCCGCTGATCGCCTGGGGTTATCTTTAAGAGTGATCGCGGATACGGGAATCTTTCAGCGGGTGCCCCGAGCGGGCCTGTGTAAGATCGCGTAAGCTCTCCGTTAGCTCTGGCGAAGGGCTTCGTGGTACGAT
>CAZKTU010000205.1:8643-12453 GCA_964555675.1 uncultured Oscillochloris sp. | reverse complement strand
GCAATCAGCCCCAGCCGATCGAGAGCGACGACGATATCCCGTTCTAGGGTGGTTGAAGAGGGAGAGCGAGGGGCAAGGCCCCTCGCTCTCCCTTTTCCATATCCAGCGCTCACTCGAACGCGACTGGCGCCTGCACCGCGTCGGTGGCCTCCGAGACACCGGGGCCGCCCGAGACGGTCAGGTGCGCCCCGTAGGCCCCGGACGTAGCCCCCCGCAGCATGTAGCAGCGCAGTCTGGTGGCGCCGCGCAGCACGGCGGGCGACCCCGTCTCGCCGAAATAGCTTATGTCAATTCCGGCCGAGGGCGCGGCGCGCTGGGCGACCACGGGCCAGGGCAGCTCCAGGTAGGCGGCGACGACCTCGGCCCAAGTGGCGGGGGTGTGCAGCGCGCCCACCTGCAGGCTACGCCCGCCCCAAGCCCCGCCGGCCTGGTCGTAGCCGGCGAACTTGAGCACCCAGCCCTCGCGCTCGCGCAGCAGACGCTCGGCCAGCTCGGGGCGCAGCAGCAGGGTCGCGGGGATGCAGCGGTCGAGGGTCGCCAGGGCCGCCGGGTCGGCGGCCGCGATGCGGGCGCGCACCTCGGGCAGCCCCAGGGCCGCGAGCACGGCCTTGCTCTCCAGGATGAAAGCCGTGGGGTTGAGGAAGCTCGCGCCGGCCTGCTCCCAGCGCCGCATCAGATCGAGGCGCGCAGGGGCGAAGCAGTCGAAGTAGCCGAAGCGGAAGACGAACGCATCGCCGACCTCCTGCGGCCACTCGGCGTCGGCCGTGTAGAGGTGCGGCCCCAGCCCGTGCCGTGCGATCCGCCCCATGAGGTCGGGGTCCCAGCCCGCGGGCAGCGTGCTGACCCCGAACATGGGCGGCCGCCAGCGCTCGCCACGGGCCACCTCGGCGGCGATCTGCGCGAGGGGCGGGTCGCAGAGCACACGGGCGCGCGCCCCATGTTCGGCCAGGGCCCGGCAGAGGGCCAGCTGGTCAAAGAGGAACTCGCTCCAG
This sequence comes from uncultured Oscillochloris sp., assembly GCA_964555675.1. GTDB lineage: Bacteria > Chloroflexota > Chloroflexia > Chloroflexales > Chloroflexaceae > CAIWXH01. Next base: position 11,461 of record CAZKTU010000205.1, on the reverse strand, counting down.
CGGCCCGTGACCAGCACCAGCAACTCGCGCCCGGCGAGCAGCTCGGCGAGGCCGCGCACGAGGTCGGGGGCCAGGCCGTAGCCGAGCTGCATGGCGTGGGCATAGCCCTGGGCCGATGGGCAGAGCTCGAGCTCGGTGGCGACCAACTGGTAGCCCGCCCCCGTCGGTAGCGGCACGAGCTGGAAGTCGGGGCGCACCGCCAGCACGGGGGCCCTGCTGTGGAGCCGCAAGATCGCCGGCGGGACCTTGTGCTCGAGCAGCGCGTCGAGGCCGCAGGCGGCGCCCGCGGGGGTGCGGTAGAGAGCGACCACCGCATCGAAGAGCCGAAAGACGGCCGTGGCGATCCGCCCGAGCTCGGCCTGAACGGCAGCGGGTAGCGCGAAGGGGGCCGTGGCGGGAAGCCACCACGGCCCGTCGATCCCGGCGTAGCCGATGCCCGTCGCCGCCATGCGCGCGCGCAGCTCGGCGGGCGCGGGGGCGCTCGGGGCGCTCATGCGGCGAAGCGGCCGGCCCTGAAGGGCGCGATCGGGTGGCGGGTCGCGCCGGCCTCGGCCAGGTCGGCCATGACCTCGCCGACGGCGCTGGCCATCTTGTAGCCGTGGCCCGAGCAGGGCGAGCAGATCAGCACCTGCGGGTGGTGCGGGTGGGCATCCATCACGAAGTGCTGGTCGGGCGTGAGCGTGTACATGCAGGTGGCCGTGGCGATCAGCTCGCCCTGGGCGATGTCGGGCATGCGCTCGGAGGTGAAGGCGCGGATGCCGGCGACCTCTTCGGGGTGCACCACGCGGTCGATCGTCTCGGGCGTCACCAGGGGGCCATAGTTGTGGAAAGCGATCTTGGCCCCCAGGGTGCCGCCGGCGAGCTCGGGGAAGCCGTAGGTCGAGCGGCCGTCGGGCAGCTCCCAGATGAAGATCGGGCAGCGCTCGGGGCTGAACAGCTCGCGGCGGCTGGTGATCTGGAACCAGTAGAGCACGTTGCGCTGCACGGTGAAGGGCAGCCCCGCGTCGGCGAGCAGGGCGGGGGCGTAGGCCCCAGCGGCGACGACGAGGCGCTCGGCCTCGTAGGTGCCGTTGGGCGTGGTGACGGTGACGCGGTCGCCGCTGGGCGCGGCCTCCCAGCTGAGGGCGGGCTCCTCGAAGCGCAGGGTCGCCCCGGCGGCCTCGGCGCCGCGCAGGTGAGCGCGAATGGCGGCCTCGGGGAAGACGATGCCGCCGATATTCTCGTAGAGGCCGATGCCGCCGTCGGGCACCTGGAACTGGGGGAAGCGCCGGCGGATGTCGCGGGCGTCGAGGATCTCGTGGGGCAGGCCGTGCTCCTGGGCGCTGCGGGTGGCGCCGCGCACGATGCGGATCGAGTCGCCCTCGCCGATCATGATCCCGCCGGTGATCTTGAGCACCGGCTCGCCCGCGCTGCCGTCCAGCTCTTGCCAGAGCTCGTAGGCCCGCTTGAGCAGCGGCACGTAGGCGGGGTCTTCGTAGTAGGCCAGGCGGATGATGCGCGACTCGCCGTGGCTAGAGCCGAGGCTGTGGGTGGGCGTGAAGCGCTCGAGGCCGAGGACCCGCTTGCCGCGGCGGGCGAGGTGATAGGCCGTGGCGCTGCCCATGGCGCCGAGGCCGAGGACAATCGTGTGGTACATCTCGCTCATTGGGGCCTCCCTTAAACCATGAAGGCGGGCGCGTAGCTCGGGTCGGTGAGGGCGGGCCGGTCGAGGCGGAAGGTCTCGATCGGGTAGCTGCTGCTCCCCTCGGCGGCGAGCTGGCTGAGGATGCGCCCGATCAGGCCGGCGAATTTGAAGGCGTGGCCCGCGCCGATCGCCAGAGCGATCTGCGGGTGACCCGGCACGGTGTCGATCACATAGTCGCGGTCGGGCGTGAGCGTGTAGAGACAGGTCTTGGTGTACAGCTCGGGGCCGAGCGAGCGCGGGATGGTGCGCTCGAGGAAAGCGCGCAGGTCGGCGGCGGCCCGCGGGTTGGGCTCGAAGCTGCGCGTATCGGCGGTGACCACCTCGCCGCCGACATCCTGGCCGGCCTTGGTGGCCACCTCGCCATAGACCGGGAAGCCGTAGTAGCAGTCGCGGGCGTCGCCGTGCCAGATCCAGATCGGGAAGCGCTCGGGCGCGAACTCGCGCAGATAGGGCGTCTGGAAGTAGGTCACCTGCTCCTGGGTCACCGTCAGGGGCAGATTGATCCCGACGTGCTGCAAGACCTGGTTGCTCCACGGCCCGGCCGTGATCACCAGGCGCCCGGCGCGGAAGGTAGCCGTGTCGGTCACGACCTCGACGCCGCCGGCCACGGGCGTGATGCGGCGCACGGGGGTCTGGTCGAGGATGGTCGCGCCGCGGGCGCGGGCCATGGCGACGTGGGCCGCGTTGGCGCGCCTGGCGTCGACGAGCCCGGCGTCGGCCTGGTAGAGCGCGCGCACGCCGGGGTCGAGGGTGAACTGCGGCCAGCGGGCCATCACCTCGCCCGCATCGAGCGGCTCGAACGGGATAGCGGCGGCGGCCATGGCCTCGGCGTAGTGGTTGATGTAGCGGGGCTGCTCGGCAACCAGCTCGAGGTCGAGGCCGCCGGTGCGCAGGACGAGCTGCAGGCCCGACTCCTCCTCGAGGGCGCGCCAGGCCTCGAAGGTATGGCGGGTGAGGGCGGTGTAGGCGGGCGCGTGGTAGGCCAGCCTGACGATGCGCGAGTGGTCTTGCGACTCGCCGCGGTCGTGGCCGAGGGCGAACTGCTCGAGGCCCAGGACCTCGGGGCCGGCCAGCCGGCTGAGCCAGTAGGCCGCGGCGCTGCCGATGCCGCCGCAGCCGAGAACGATGAACTCG
>CAZKTU010000205.1:3176-8543 GCA_964555675.1 uncultured Oscillochloris sp. | reverse complement strand
ACGTACTCGCGCAGCTCTTGCTCGACGGCCGGGTCGATGGCGGGGCGCTCGTAGTGCGAGAGCAGCTCTTTCCAGAGGCGGTTGGCGCGCTGAGCGGCATCGAGCGAGCCGCGCTCCTCCCAGAGGCCGATATTGTCGCGGTCGCTGAGGATGGGGCGGTAGAACTCGCTCTGGTAGCGCTCGAGGGTGTGGCTGGTGCCGAAGTGGTGGCCGCCGGGGCCGACCTCGCGGATCATGTCGAGGGCCAGGGTGGCCGGGCTGATCTCGACCGGCGCGAGAGTATGCTGCATCATCGCCAGGCCCTCGACGTCGAGCATCAGCTTTTCGAAGGAGCAAACCAGGCCGGACTCGAGCCAGCCCGCCGAGTGCTGGAGCCAGTTGGTGTGGCTGAGCACGGTGGGCCAGAGGCACATCTGGGTCTCGTAGGCGGCCTGGGCGTCGGGCACCTTCGAGGTATTGAGCCCGCCCGAGCCGCGGTAGGGCAGCCCGTAGCGCCGGGCCAGCTGGGCGCCGGCCATGAAGGCCCAGGCCCCCTCGGGGGTGCCGAAGGCGGGGCTGCCGCTGGCCATGTCGGTGTTGGTGGTGAAGCCGCCGTAGATGATCGGCACGCCCGGGTTGACCAGCTGGGCCAGGGCGATGCCGGCCAGGGCCTCGGCGTTCTGCTGGGCCACGGCGGCGGCCATGGTGATCGGGCTCATCGCGCCGGCCAGGATGAAGGGCGTGACCACCAGGGGCTGGCCGCCGCGGGCGTAGGTGAGGATGCCGCCGATCATGCTGGTGTCCCAGCGCAGGGGGCTGTTGGCGTTGACGATCGCGGCGAAGGCAGGCTCGCGCCGCAGCTGCTCGGCGCCGCCGAAGACGATCGCGGCCATGTTCAGGCAGTCGCTGGCCACGCTGCGGCCGTGGGCGGCCTGGGCCACCACCTTGTCGGCCAGGGTGAAGATCGCCAGGCCGCGCTCGAGGTGGCGGTGCTGCACCGGCACGTCCTGGGGCTCAGTGACCTGGCTCTCGACCACGTGCAGGGGCGGGCAGAGCTGGATGAGCTTGACCAGGTCGTGCACATCGGCCAGGGTGCCCGGGCGGCGGCCGCGGTCGAGGTCGCTCACGAAGGCGGTGCCGCTGGTCGAGACGAAGACGGTGCGATTGCCGCCGATATGGACCGAGTGGGCGGGGTTGCGGGCGCGCAGGGTGAACTCGCTCGGGGCTTTGGCGACAATCTCGAGCAGCAGGCCGCGGTCGATCCAGACGTGCTGGGCGGCGTGGTCAACCTTCGCGCCGGCCTGCTCCCAGATCGAGAGGGCCTCTTCGTCGAGGAAGTCGATGCCGATCTCTTCGAGGATGCGCATCGAGGCGTCGTGGATCAGCTCGAGCTGCTCGGCGTTGAGCAACTCGGTCGGGGGCAGCGGGTTCTCGAGCACGCGAAAGGGCAGGCTCTCAAGCGGTGAGCGGCGGCGCTGTACGCGCCTGGCCGCGCGGCGGTCTGAAGCAGTCACTGGTGACGGTCCTTTCGTGAGACGCCCGGCGGCGTCTAGTTGTGGTAGCGAGAAGTCCTTTGCCAATTCTGACCAAAGACCAGGGACCGATGACCAAGGCCGGGCTCCTGCTCGAGCAGTTGGTCGCTGGTCTTTGGTCCTTGGTCGCACCCGGGCAGGCACTTCCGGACAGCAGTGCTAGAGTATACGGTGGCGCGCCCCGGTCGTATCGCAGATGGTGGCCATGACGGTCCCTGAGGTGTGGCCGAGGTGGACGGCGAGGGCGCGGCGCAGCTCGCGGCTGGGGTCGGCCCCCTCGAGCAGGGCGTAGAGGGCCAGGCCAGTGGGCGCGCGCCCGCAGACCAGGGCGCCGGCCTCGCCCATGACGGCGAGGATCGCGGCCTCGTCGTCGGCGAGGGGTGCGCCGGGGGCGAGGGCCTGGAGCTTCGTGAGCGCGGCGGCAAAGGCGCCGATGTCGTCGCCCGCGGCGGCGGGCCAGAGCTCGGCGGCGAAGAGCTGCTCGGCCTCGACGCCGAGACCGCCGGCCGCGGCCCACAGCTCGCGGCGCAGGGTATCCTCGAGGGCGTCGGGCGTGCCGGGCGGGACGCGGGGCAGCACAATCACGAAGACCCAATCGCGGGCCACGTCGCCATGGCTGATCGCGGCGCGGCGCAGCAAGGCGCCATCCTCGCCCACGGCCAGCAGCCCGCCGCCGGCGAAGGCGTGGACGGCCAGCCCGTCGTCGGGCGCGACGCCGGCGGCGCGGGCCAACTCGGGGCCATCGGCCGCCGGCAGCCCGTGCAGGGCGGCCAGGGCGCGGGCGGCTGCGAGGCCGGCGATCGCGCTAGAGCCCAGGCCCATATGGCTGGGCACGGCCAACTCCAGCTCGATCTCGGCGGCTGTGGCCAGGCCCTGGGCGCGCTGGAAGGCCGCCGCGTGGGCGTAGGCCGCGTCGGCCCGCGCGCCCGTGACGCCGAGCTGCGCGGCCGCCCTGGCCTCGAGCTGCACGGGCGGGTGGCGCAGAGTGATGCCGAGCAGGGCGGGCCGCCCGTCGACGCGGGCGGCGGCCAGGGTCAGGCAGCAGGGGGCGGCGAGCTCGAGTCTGGTCATGCCATTGTCCCCGTATGAATGCGCAGGGGCTCGAGGGCCGCCCAGTCGATCTTCACCCCGAGGCCGGGGGCGTCGGGCAGGGTCAGCGAGCCGGGGGCGTCGGGGACGGTGGGCGTGGGCAGCATATAATCGCGCCGCTCGTGGGTCCAGCCGGGCGGGTCGAAGGGGAACTCGACGAAGGGCGCGGTCGAGACCGCGGCGCTGACCTGCAGGTTGGCGAGGACCACCAGGCCATCGCCCCAGGTGTGGGGCGTGTAGATGCAACCGGCGGCCTGGACCTCGCCGGCCAGCTGGCGGGCCCGCAGCAGCCCGGTGCTCCAGACCACATCGGCCTGGTAGACATCGAGCGAGCCGTGGCGCAGGTACTCGCGCAGCTCGGCGTACTCGCGGCAGCCCTCGCCGCCGGCGATGCGCAGGCGGGCCCGGCGCCGCAGGTCGGCCAGGCCGCGGTAGTCGTGGCGGTGCAGCGGCTCCTCGAGCCAGTAAACGTCGAGCTCGGCCAGGGCATCGGCCATCCAGAGGGCGGTCTTGAAATCCCAGGTGGGCGAGGCGTCCCAGGGCATCTGCCAGCCCTGGTTGGCGTCGACCAGGATGTGCATCTCACTGCCGATCGCGTCGCGCACGGCCTTGACCACGGCCAGGTCGTCGCGCGGGTCGGCGGCGTGGAAGCGGATCTTCAGGGCGGGGAAGCCCAGCTCTTTGAGCATACGGGCGGAGGCGGCGCGCTCGGCGGGGGGGCGGCGCTCGCCGCACGAGGCGTAGAGCGGCACCTTGTTGCTGCGCCCACCCATGAGCTTCCAGAGCGGCAGGCCGCTGATCTGGCCCATGAGATCCCAGAGCGCGACCTCGAGCGGCCACATGCGGCCGTACATGAACTGCAGGTTGTCGAGGATGTGGACGTGGCGCTCGATGTCGAAGGGGTCGTGGCCGACGAAGAGGTGCTCGTGGCCCTTGAAGCCGAGCATGGCATCGCCCGAGCCCACGCCCTCGTAGGCGCCGGCCCGCACGCGCACGAGGGTGCAGGTGTGGCTGGTGCGCGGCCGCGGGTCCCAGCTCGCGTAGAAAGGCGGGTCGAGCGGCAGGCGATAGTGCTCGATCTCGATTGAGTCGATCGTTGGCATATTAGTATGCAGCCCTGTAGATCTGCTCCATCACGGCCTCGTTGACCGAGCGGGGGTTGGTCCACCAGTTGAGGTCGATGGTGTAGGCGTACTTGGCCATCTCGGGGATGAGGGCCGCGTCGACCCCGACATCGCGCAGGCGCGTGGGCAGGCCCACATCGGCGGCAAGCTGGGCCACGGCCTCGACGGCGGCCTCGGCGCGGTCGCGCAGGCTGCCGGCCTGGGGCGCGCCGAGGGCGGCGCCGATGCGGGCGTAGCGCTCGAAGGCCCCGGGCAGGCTGTAGCGCATCTGGTGGGGGAGCATGATCGAGTTGGCGAGGCCGTGCTGGACATTGGCGAAGCCGGAGAGCTGGTGGGCGAGCGAGTGGCAGGCGCCGAGCCACTTCGAGCTGATCGCGATGCCGCCGATCATGGCGGCCAGGGCCATATCGTGACGGGCCTCGCGGCTCGAGCCCTTGGCGGTGGCGATCGGCAGGCTGCGGCCGATCAGCTCGATGCCGTGCAGGATCATCGGGTCGAGGGCCGGGTTCTGATTGGTCGAGACATAGGCCTCGATACAATGGCTGAGGGCGTCCATGCCCGTGGCGGCGGTGAGGAAAGCGGGCATGCTGAGCATGAGCTCGGGGTCGATCAGGGCGACGCTGGGGATGGACTTCGGGCCGCCGACGCCGAACTTGAACTTCTCGGCGGGGTCGGTGATCACGGCCCAGGGCGTGACCTCGGCGCCGGTGCCGGCGGTGGTGGGCACGGCGAGGTAGGCCGGCAGGCTGCGCGGGTGCGGGCGGGCCTTGTCGCCCAGGCGCAGGGCGTACTCGGCGATGCGGCCCTCGGGGGGGCCACCGGCGGCCAGGCGCACGGCCTTGGCGGTGTCGAGGGCGCTGCCGCCGCCGATGCCGACGATCAGGTCGGCCCCGCTCGCGCGGTAGGCGGCCACGGCCGCGTCGACCGAGGGCGCGTCGGGGTTGGGCACCACCTGGTCATAGAGCACGTGGGCCAGACCGGCCGCGGTGAGCGAGGCGATCACCGGCGCGGCAAGGCCGGCGGCCACCACATTGGCGTCGGCCAGGACGAAGACGTTACGCGCCCCTTCGGCGACGGCCTCGGGGCCAGCCTGGGCGGCGGCGCCGAAGCCGAGGTGGACCTGGCCGGGCCAGAGATAGTGTGAGGGAGAGGTCATGGAACCGGGTTCCTTCTGGTATGATAAGAGTATCCCGCTTGACCGATGAGGAATGTTCGATGGCCCAACGCCGCCGTCTGATCGCCTCTGGCGCCGCGCTGCTGCTGACGGCGCTGCTCGTCGCCTGCGCCCTGGGCGCCTCCGAGGGCTACCTTTCGGCGGACTACCCGGGCTCGACCCGCCTGAGCAGCCAGACCATGATGCGCTACACCACGGGCCTGGCCGTGAAGCGCACAAGCGTCTACCGCTCGTCCGACGCCTTCTCGCTGATCTACAACTGGTACTCGCAGCGCTTCAGCCTCGGCCCCGAGTCGCACGCCCAGAGCGGCTGTATTCTGATGGGTCGCTCGTTCACGACCCTCTGGGTGGTCAAAGAGCAGATCACCGTCACCGTCTGCGGCACGCCCAACGGCCAGATGATGTTTGTCTCGCGCTCGAGCGTGCTGCCCTACCGTGGGTGGTCGCTCTGGTCCTCCGGCTAGGTCTC
>CAZKTU010000205.1:0-3076 GCA_964555675.1 uncultured Oscillochloris sp. | reverse complement strand
GTCGGGGGCGGTCTCGCGCAGGTCGACGATCTCCTGGCCCTCGATGCCCCGCAGGGCCGCCAGCAGCTCGTCGCGACCGCAGTAGCGCAGCTTGAGCACGATATCCCAGGTGCCGGGGTGGCGCGGCGAGCGCACGCAGCCCATGGCCATGATACCCCAGCTATTGGCCGAGACAACCTGAACCAGCTTGCGAAACTCGCCCATGCGGTCGGGCACGCGCACCACCACCCGCCAGCCCGGCTCGATCGCGCCGAGCAGGTTGCGCAGCTCGACCATCAGGTCGGTCTCGGTGATCATGCCGACCACGACCCCGCCCTCGACCACGGGCAGCCCCGACAGATGCCCGGCGATCAGAACCTCGGCGGCGTCCTCGAGGGTCTGGTCGGGCGCGACGAGCGGCAGGGCCGCGGCGGGGGTCATCAGCTTGCCCACGGTGAGCTGGGCCAGGTAGTCCGAGAGCTCCCAGAAGTTCATGCTGTCGAGCTGCTCGGGCCGGATCGCCAGCGCTTCGCGGGTGACCATGCCCAGCAGGCGCTTGCCGTCGGACACCACGGGCAGGTGGCTGATCTTATTCTCGGCCATGAGGCGCTGGGCCTCGACCACGCGCCGGCTCGGCTCGACCATGATCGGGTGGCGGGTCATATAGTCGCGTACCAGCATGGCTAGGCTCCGTGGTTTGAGAGCTGGACGACCGGCTCAAGGTCGCGCAAGGTCTCGAGCGGGATGTGGCAATGGATCAGGTGGCCGCCGCCGGCGTCCTGAATGGGCGGGGTCTCGCGGGTGCAGATCGCGCCGCCGTCGGGCAGCAGGGCGCGCCTGGGGCAGCGGGTGTGGAAGCGGCAGCCCGCGGGCGGGTTGATCGGGCTGGGCACGCTGCCCTCGAGGCGAATATGCTTCTGGGCCACGGCGGGGTCGGGGATGGGCACGGCGGCCAGCAGCGACTCGGTGTAGGGGTGGTAGGGCGGGGCGTAGATCGCCTCGGCGGGGCCGAACTCGACGATCTTGCCCAGGTACATCACCGCGACATAGTCCGAGAAGAAGCGCACCACGCTCAGGTCGTGGGCGATGAAGATCATGGTCGTGCCCTGCTCGTGCTGGATCTCGAGCAGCAGGTTGAGCACCGCGGCCTGCACGCTGACGTCGAGCGCGCTGACCGGCTCGTCGCAGAGCACCAGGTCGGGGCGGCCGGCGAAGGCCCTGGCGATGCCGACGCGCTGCTTCTCGCCGCCCGAGAGCTGGCGGGGCCGCCGCTCGTAGTAGTGCTCGTCGAGCTTGACGGCCCGCAGCAGGCGCACCACCTCGTCGCGGACCTGGGCGGGCGGCACCACCTTGAAGCGGCGCAGGGGACGCTCGATCTGCTTGCCGACGCTGTAGCTGGGGTTCATGGTGGCGTCGGGATTCTGGAAGACCATCTGCAACTCGCGGATGAGCCCCAGGTCGCGCTGGCCGGTGCGCCGCTCGAGGTCGAAGCCGATGAACTCGGCCTCGCCGCCGCTCATCGGCTCGAGGCCGATCAGGGTCTTGATCAGGGTCGACTTGCCGCAGCCCGACTCGCCGACCACGCCCAGGGTCTTGCCCGCGGGCACCGTGAAGCTGACCCCGTCGACGGCCTTGACCGTCGGGCGGGGCTTGCCGCGCAGGGCGTCGAGCAGCGAGCCGCCCTGGCGGTAGTGGGTCTGCATGTCGGTCACGCTGAGGATCGGCCCATCGTGGGCCGAGACAGCCGCCGGGGTCAGGGGGATGCTGTCGGCGGGCGGGGTCCAGGCCCCGGCCTCGATCTGCTCGGCGTAGATGCAGCGCACCACGTGCTCGTCGATGAAGCTGCGCAGGGGCGGGCGCTCGCTGCGGCAGGCGTCGGTGGCGTAGTCGCAGCGGGGCTCGAAGACGCAGCCGGGGGGCAGGCGGCTGGGGGCGGGCACGCGGCCGCGGATGGGGTAGAGCACGCTGCCGGCCTTGTCGATGCCCAGGCGCGGCACGCAGCGCAGCAACCCTTGGGTATAGGGGTGGCGCGGGTTAGCGAACAGCTCGGAGACCGAGGCCAGCTCGACCAGCTCGCCGGCGTACATCACCCCGACGCGGCTGCTGACCCTGGCGACCACGCCCAGGTTGTGGCTGATGAAGAGGATGGCCGTGTCGAAGTCGCGCCGCAGGTCGGCCACCAGGTCGAGCACGGCCGCCTCGACCGTGACGTCGAGGGCGGTGGTCGGCTCGTCCATGATCAGCAGGGCGGGATTGTTGAGCAAGGCCATGGCGATCACCACGCGCTGCTGCTGGCCGCCCGAGATCTGATGGGGGTAGCGCTCGAGCACGCGCTCGGGGTCGGGCATGTAGACCCGCCGCAGCATCTCGACGCAGCGCACCCGCGCCTCCTCCTCGGAGATCCCGCGATGGACGGTCAGGACCTCGGTCATCTGGGCGCCGATCTTCAGCACCGGGTTGAGCGAGGTCATGGGGTCCTGATAGACCATGGCGATCTGGTCGCCGCGCAGGCGCCGCAGCTCCTCGGGGCTGCGACCGACGAGCGACTGGCCCTGGAAGACGATATCGCCGCGCACGATCTTGCCGTTGCGGCCGAGGTAGTTGACCAGGGCGTAGGCCACGGTGCTCTTGCCGCAGCCCGACTCGCCGACCAGGCCCAGGGTCTCGCCGCGGTGGATAGCGAACGAGACGTCGCGCACGGCGTTGACGTCGCCCTGACGAGTCGAATAGGCGATGGCGAGGCCGTCCGCTCGCACGACGGGCTGGTCCATCTTTCCGGGTGGGCGCTGGGTCATAAGATCACTTTCCGGCTAGGCAGCCTCGGACAGGATCAGGTCGGCGCACTTTTCGCCGATCATCATCACGGTCATGCAGAGATTGACCCCGATCATGGTGGGGAAGACCGAGGCGTCGGCCACGCGCAGGCGAGCTACGCCACGCACGCGCAAGCTCGGGTCGACCACCGCATCGGCGTCGTCGGCGGCGCCCATGCGGCAGGTACAGGCGGGGTGGTAGACCGTGTTGGAGGTGAGCCGGGCGTAGCGCCCCAGCTCCTCGTCGCTCTGGAGCGCGGGGCCAGGGGCCAACTCGCGCCCGT
>CAZKTU010000204.1:0-12470 GCA_964555675.1 uncultured Oscillochloris sp. | reverse complement strand
CAATTCATGCTTTCGTATGGTTGTGGTCCACCGTTGCCCCTGCGCGTGGTAGACAATCACTCAATTGCCGGCGGCTCTTCGGTGGGCGGCTGAAAGCGGTAGCCGATGCCGGGCTCGTTGCGGATCATACTCGGGTGAGCCGGGTCGAGCTCGAGCTTCTTGCGCAGCTGGGTGATGAAGACGCGCAGTGTCGGCGCGTCCTGCGCTGCGCCCGGCCCCCAGATCGTCGTGAGCAAGTGCTGGCGGGTCAGCACCTTGCCCGCGCTGCCGGCCAGCAGGCTGAGGAGTTGGTACTCGGTGGGCGTCAGCTTGACCTCTTGCCCGGCGAGTGTGACCAGGCGGCGGGAGTGGTCGATCTGGAGCGGACCGAAGGTGAGGAGGCTCTCGTCGCTCGCCGCGCGCCAGGCGGCGTTGCGCAGCGCCACACGTAGGCGGGCCAAGAGCTCGTCCATGCCAAAGGGTTTGGTCAGATAGTCGTCGGCGCCCAGGTCGAGGGCGGCGACCTTATCCTGCTCGGCGTCGCGCACGGTCAGCACGATGATCGGCACCCGCGACCACGTGCGCACGCGGCGGATCACCTCGAGCCCGTCGAGGGCGGGCAGGCCCAGATCGAGGATGATCACCTCGGGCTGCCACCCTATCGCCTCGTTCACCGCGGTCGCGCCATCCTCTTTCACCAGCACCGTGTGGCCGTGGGCGCCGAGCACGGTCTTGAGCATCCGACCGATCTGCGGCTCATCGTCGACGACGAGAATGCGCGCCATAGGGCTAGCTCCCGGTAGTTCACCGCACGGCTTCTGGATGATCACTGCGGCGAGCGAGCTTCTTCCGAGCCCTCGCGCATGATCACTGCGGTCTCAACAGGCAGGACAAAGACGAAGGCCGCCCCGCCCCCGGCCCGCTCCTCGACCCAGATGCGGCCACCGTGGGCTTCGACGAGCCCCTTGCAGATCGCCAGGCCCAGGCCCGAGCCCTCGGCATGGCGCTCGGCGGCGGTGGCGCGCACGAACTTCTCGAAGATGCGCTCGCGCAGCTCGGGCGGCACGCCGGGGCCTCGGTCGCGCACTTCGACCCGCACCATGCCGGGGGCGGCGCGCGCCCAGACCTCGATCGCGCTCGCGGCGGGCGCGTAGTGGACCGCATTCTCCAGCAGGTTGCGCAGCACCTGCTCGATCTGCGCGTAGCTGATGCGCACCCAGGGCAAATCGTGCGGCACGTCGAGCAGCAGGGGGTGCGTCTGGAGCCGTGGGCGCAGCTCTTCGATCAGGGCGACGATCAGCTCGTCGAGGTCGTGCCACGAGCGGGCAGTAGAGATTGCCCCGGCCTCGATGCGCGACATCTCTAGCAGTTCGCCCACAATGCGATTGAGCCGGTCGGTCTCCTCATTGATGGTGGTCAAAAGCTCGCGCCGCATGGCCTCGGTCCAGGTGAGCGACGGGTCGAGCAGGCTGGTCACAAGGCCCTTGATCACCGCCAGGGGCGTGCGCAGGTCGTGGGAGACCAGGGAGAGCAGGGTGGACTTGAGGCGGTCCGACTCTTCGAGGGCGCTAGCATGGCCGGCGACCTCCGAGAGGCGCACGCGCTCGAGCACAAGGCTCACCTGGATCGCGATGGTCTGGAGCAGCTCGCGCTCGGCGGCAGTGAGCGGTGTGCCGGGATCGCGGCGCATCACGCGAATGATCCCCTGCGTCCGCTGCTCGGAGCGAATAGGCGCCTCCTCAAAAGGTGCTGCGATGACGCCCTCTGCGGCGCGGCATGCGAGGGCGCCCCCGGTATCGTTGAGGAAGACCTGGCAGCCCGGCACAGCCAGGATGCTCATGGTGGTACGGGCGACGATGGGCAGCATGCGCGCGAGTTCGACCTCGGCCTCGAGGGTCTGGCTGAGCTGATACAGGGCGCTCAGCTCGGCGGCGCGCTTGGCGGCGGCCCGGGCCTGGTAGCGCGCCCGGCTGGCCAGGCCGCTCACCAGCAAGGCTACCGTGAGGAAGGCTGCCAGGCGTACAGCGTCCTCGATCGAGGTGATGCCGAAGCCGCCGTAGGGCGGGATGAAGAAGTAGGTGAAGACCAGGGCCGCGAGCAGGGCCGCCGCGAGGCTCGCGCTCAGGCCGAAGGCCATGGCGCTGAGCAGCACGACGAGGATGTAGAACAGCGCCGCGGTCGCCGAGTGGATCACCGCCTGCAGGCTCACCATCAGCGCAGTGAGCAAGGCCACAGCAGCCAGGCTGAGCGCGCTCTGGGCCGCCGCCGAAGGCGCACCTCCGATGATATGCCGGCGGGTCGGCGCGAGCGGCGGGCTGTGCATAGGCTGCTCCTCGTTTGGCTGGCTTCTCTACATTATACGCGTCCGCCTCGACGGCCCCCCCGCCGAGCCTGGGGGCCCAAATGCTTTCCAAACTCCTCAAACGGCGGGTCTTCTGGTATGCTTCTGACGAGGGATCGCACACCATCCCTGGTTGGGGAGTAGCCGCCCGCCTCGAGCGGAGCTGAGCGTCGTCAGTCCGGCACTGCGCCCGGCGCTCAGGTCGTGAGCCACCACGACAGGCGAGACCATCGCGACGTCATTTACGCCGTGAGGTCTCGCTTTTTGGTGTGCGCGAGACCGCTGTAAGGAGCAATGACCGTGCAGCAGCCCCTTAACCGCAGCCTCGTAGGCGAGGCGCCGCCGCCGCCCGTCACCCAGGCCGACGACTGGCACCGCCGTAGCGTGACCGCCGCCCTCACCGCCCTCGCGAGCGAGGCAAACGGCCTGAGCGAGGCCGCCGCGCAGCTCCGCAAAGGCCAGTACGGCCCGAACGAGCTGGTCGAGAAGGGTGCGAAGAGCCCCCTGGCCATCCTCTGGGAGCAGTTCACCAATGTGATGGTGCTGATCCTGATCGCCGCCGCCGGGCTCTCGCTCTTCCTCGGCAAGTACCTCGAGGCGGGAGCCATCCTCGCCATCGTCGTGCTCTTCGCCCTCCTGGGCTTCCTTCAGGAGTATCGCGCCGAGAAGGCCATCGCCGCCCTCAAGAAGCTGGCCGTGCCGAATGTGCGCGCCTATCGCAACGGCAAGCTCAGCGAGATCTCGGCCCGCGATCTGGTGCCCGGCGACGTGATCGCGCTGGAGGCCGGCAACCTCGTGCCCGCCGATGTGCGCGTGATCGAGAGCGTCAACCTGCGCATCCAGGAGGCCGCCCTGACCGGCGAGTCGGAGCCTATCGAGAAGCACATCCAGGCCATCGAGAAGGCCGAGGTGCCCCTGGGCGACCGCAAGAATATGGGCTATATGGGCACCCTGGTGACCTACGGCCGCGGCGCCGCCGTGGTCGTCGCCACCGGTATGAGCACCGAGCTGGGCAAGATCGCCGGGCTGCTCCAGGCCGTGAAGAACGAGCAGACCCCGCTCCAGCAGCGCCTCGACGCCGTCGGCAAGCAGCTCGCCGTCGCCGGCGTGATCGTCGCCCTGCTCATTCTCGGGATTGGCCTGGCCATGGGCGAGAGCTTCGCCGACATGGTTCTCACCGCCATCTCGGTGGCCGTAGCGGTCATTCCCGAGGGCCTGCCCGCCGTGGTGACCTTCACCCTGGCCCTGGGCGCCCAGCGCATGCTCCGGCGCAATGCGCTGATCCGCAAGCTTCCCGCGGTCGAGACCCTCGGCTCGGTCACTACGATCTGCTCGGACAAGACCGGCACGCTCACCGAGAACCGCATGACCGTGACCATGATTGCGGTGCCCGGCACGAGCGTCGACCTGAGCGAGCGGCTGCGCAGCGAGGGCGCCACCCTCACGCCCGGGGTGCCCGTGCCCGAGTTGCGCGCGGGCAACCCTCAGGGCCTCGGGCTGCTGCTGGCCGCCAGCGCGCTCTGCAACGACGCCTCGCTGCAAATTGACAGCGCCACGGGCAAGTACGAGGCCATGGGCGACCCCACCGAGAGCGCTCTGCTGGTGGCCGCGGCCCGCGGCGGACTGGTCAAGCACGACCTGCACAAGGCCCTGCCCAGGGTCGCCGAGCTGCCGTTCGATAGCGACCGCAAGCGCATGACCACCGTGCACGAGCGCGGCGCAGGGCTGCCCATGCAGCTGGGCCAGATCTGGAACCGCGGCGGCTACGCCCCCGAGGCCCCGTTTATTGCCATCACCAAGGGCGCGGTGGACGGGCTGCTCGAGGTGACCACCCACGTCTGGGAGGATGGTCGCGCCGAGCCCCTGACCGAGGAGCGCCGCCAGGCCATCCTGAGCGACAACGAGCGCATGGCCCGTAACGGGATGCGCGTACTCGGCGCGGCCTTCCGCCCCCTGCCCTCCACCGAGGGCATCGCCGAGGTCGAGCGCGAGCTGATCTTCCTCGGCCTGACCGGCATGATCGATCCGCCGCGGCCCGAGGTGCGCGCCGCCGTCGCCACCTGCCGCAGCGCGGGCATCCGCCCGGTGATGATCACCGGCGATCATCCCCTCACCGCCAGCTACATCGCCCGCGACCTGGGCATCGCCACTGACGAGCGGGTGGTCACGGGCACCCAGCTCAACGCGATGAGCGACGCGGAGCTGGCGCAGGTCGCGGCGACGACCTCGGTCTTCGCGCGGGTCAGCCCCGAGCACAAGCTGAAGATTGTGGCCGCGCTCCAGGGACAGGGTCAGGTTGTGGCGATGACCGGCGACGGCGTGAATGACGCGCCGGCCCTCAAGAAGGCCGACATCGGCGTGGCCATGGGCATTACCGGCACCGACGTCTCGAAAGAGGCCTCGGACATGGTGCTGCGCGACGATAACTTCGCCACGATCGTCGCCGCGGTCGAGGAGGGGCGGGTGATCTACGACAACCTGCGCCGCTTCGTGAAGTTCGCCGTGGCCGGCAACATCGGCAAGGTGCTGGTGATGCTGCTCTGGCCGGTGCTGTTCTTCCTCGGCGGGCTGCCCCTGGAGGCCGCTGTGGCCCTGCTGCCCCTGCAGCTGCTCTGGCTCAACCTGATGACCGACGGGCTGCTCGGGCTGAGCATGGGCGTGGAGCCGGCCGAGCGCAATGTGATGCGGCGCCCGCCGCACAAGCCCACCGACGGGATCTTTGCGGGCGGGATGGGCTGGCAGGTGACCTGGGTGGGCATCGCGATTGGCCTGCTGACCCTGGGCGTCGGCTTCTGGTACTACAGCCAGGGGCTGGGCCAGTGGCAGTCGGTGATGTTCACGACGCTGGCCTTCCTGCAGGTCTTCCAGGCTCTGGCCACGCGCTCGAACACCGAGTCGCTGTTCACGATCGGGGTCTTCTCGAACCGGGTGATGTGGGGCGTGATCGCCCTGGTAGTTGGCCTGCAGCTCCTGGCCCTCTACAGCCCCCTGGGCGTGTTTCTGGGCCTCCAGCCCCTGGCCGCCGTCGATCTGCTGGTCTGCGTCGGCCTCGGCCTGGCCCTGTTCGTGGCGGTGGAGGTCGAGAAGCTCTACCTGCGCAGCCGCTCGGCCGCGCCTCGGCCTGCCCTGCAAGCCTAGCCGGCATTGGTCAGTCGACAGGGGAGTTGGGGGGCCAGGACCCTCCAACTCCCCTGTTGATTCTGTGGCTGGGTGACGCAACGCCCCCAGGTTTCGTCATAAGCTACTACAATGTTCGTCGCATAGCAGAAGCGCGAGGGCGGCCAGGCGTCCGGCGCGAGCCTTCATGCCCCCGCATGGTTGCCGAGGAGGAACAATGACGCCCGTCGCACGCCCCGCTCCGACCACCAATCTGGGCTTCGATCCCGACTACTTGCCGACCATGGAGGATAAGCTCTTCATCGAGGGGGCGCAGGCGCGGCGGCGTCTGCTGAACTTCTTCGCGCTGCTGCTGATGGCGACCTTCATCGCCACCTACGGCGTGCTCTCGGACTCGACGGCTACCGTTATCGGCGCGATGATTGTCGCCCCCCTGATGGGCCCGATTATGGCGACGACGGCCGCCGTGGTGATGGGCTCGCTGCCGCGGGCCCTACGCGCGGCGGGGCTGGTCGGCGCGGGCACGGCGAGCGTGATCGCCTTCTCGTTTCTGCTCGCGGCCCTCGTCCCCGATGTGAGCATCTCGTTCACCAACAACGGCGAGATCAGCTCGCGCATCCAGCCCAACCTGTACGCCCTGCTGACGGCCCTGGGCTCGGGGGCGGCGGGGGCCTTTATCACCTCCCGCGCCGAGATCGCCGACTCGATCGGCGGCGTCGCCATCGCGATCTCGCTCGTACCCCCGCTCTGTGTTGTGGGCATCGCCCTCCAGCAAGGGCTCTTCGGCCCCGCCATGGGGGCGCTGCTGCTCTTCCTCACGAACTGCCTGGCGATCCTCCTCGCGGGCGGCGTGGTGTTGTGGCTCGTCGGCCTCGGGGCGATCGCGGCCGACCCCGAGCAGTCGCAGCTGCGCCGGCGGGGTATCATCGTCTTCGCCATCGGCATCCTGATCGTCGCCATCCCCCTGAGCGTGACCAGCTATCAGGCCCTCGAGCAGCGCTTCGACACGATCAGCGCGACCGAGACCGTCGAGGCCTGGCTTGAGGACAGCAGCTATAACGCGATCCTGGTCAACCTCAATGGCGACCAGGTCAATGCGGTCCTGGCGGGCAACGGAGAGCGCCAACAACTCCAGGATCTCGCCCAGCGCCTCGCCATCGCCCTCGAGCGCCCCGTGACCGTCAATGTGCGCTGGATTACCTCAGAGGCGGCGCGCTCGGCGGAGCCATAAGTGTAATGGTGCACAAACGCTATGCGGCCGGCACCTCTGCGCGCACCTGTGGCGGGACGCCGTCGAGCGGCAGGCTGAAGCGGAACACCGCCCCGCCCTCGGGCCTGTTCTCCGCCCAGATGCGGCCGGCGTGGGCCTCGACCATGCCCTTGCAGATCGCCAGCCCGAGCCCCACATTGCCGCGCCCGCTGTCGGCGCCGCCGCGATAGAATTTGTCGAACACCCGCTGCTCGTCGCCCGCGGCGAGGCCCGGCCCCCGGTCGGCGACCGACACCTCGACGGCGGGCTGTGGCTGCCCCGCCGAGGCCGGCACGAAGCGCGCACCGAGGCGGATCGGGGTGCCCGGCGGGGTGTGCTTGACCGCGTTCTCCAAGAGGTTGACCAGCACCTGCTCGATCAGGATGCCGTCGAGCGGGACCAATGGGAGGTCAGCGGGGAGGTCGATGGTCAGATCGTGGTTCTCCGGCAACTGGCCGAGCTGGACGACGCCATCGGCGACACGGCCGACAGCCACGCCGACAACCTCCTCGAGGGGCTGCCACTCTTTGCGCACGCGCACCGCGCCGGCCTCCAGCCGGGTCATCTCCAGCAGGTTGTTCAGCAGGCGATTGAGGCGCTGGGCCTCGTCGTAGGCGGTCTGGGCGAGCGTCTCGCGAGTTGCGGGGTCGAGCTCGGCCCCTACGGCCGTAAGGCTAGAGAGAGCCCCGGTGATGATTGCCAGCGGGGTGCGCAGGTCGTGGGAGACCGAGGAGAGCAGCGCCGCGCGCAGGCGCTCGGTCTCTGCCGCCAAGGTGGCCTGCTGGGCCTCCACGGCCAGGCTCACCCGCTCAAGAGCCAGGGCGCTCTGGCTAGCGAAGGTCTCCAGCAGGTGGACTTGCTCGGGGTTGAGGAGCCGGTTGCGCTGATGAGGGCGCACCCCGAGCACGCCGACGACCCGCTGCGAGCCGCTCAGGGGCAGGTAGAGGCCCTCGGCGGACGGCAGCGTGTTGGTGCCGAAGCCCGCCCGCTCTTTGTGGTCAAAGACCCACTGGGCCACGCCCTGCTCCGCGGCGCTCAGCCCGAAGATGTGGCCGCTGTCGATCTGCTCGGCCCAGCCGCTGGCCTCGCCCCAGGGGCGCAGCACCCCGTCGGTACAGGGCAGGAGGATCACCACCTGGCTGTCGAACACCTCGTGGATGTGCCGCACCGCCACGCCGAGCAGGTTCTCCAGGCCGCGGGTGCTGGCGAACTCGCGGCTCAGGGCATAGAGGGCCGCCGTGCGGCGCTCGCGCTGGCGGGCGGCCTCGGCCTGCTGGCGGAAGCGCACCGTCAGGTTGCTGACCACCAGACCCACGGCGAGCATGACGCCGAAGGTGATCAGGTAACGCACGTCGGTGACGGCGAAGGTGATCCGCGGCTCGACGAAGAAGAAGTTGAAGGTGAGCACGCTCAGTACCGCGGCCAAGGCCGAGGGGCCGCGCCCGCCTGCGAGGGCCACGCCCAGCACGCCGAGCAGGTAGAGCATGATCACGTTCGCCTCGCCGATGCCGACGTTGTCGATGGCGAGGGCGAGCATGGTGCAGAGAGCGACCAGGGCGGGGGCGGCCGCGTAGGTCTGCCACGGGCTGGTGAGCTGGAACTGTTCGCGTAGCGGGGGCTCGGTATCGCCGAAGTCGCCCGAAAGCACATAGACATCAATCACCCCGCTCTTGCGCAGCAGGTCGTCGGCCACCGAGCCCAGGAGCACGTCCTGCCAGCGCGGCCGCTCGGGCTTGCCGATCACGATCTTCGAGATGTTGCGGGTGCGCGCATAGGTGATCAGCTCATCGGCGGCGTTGCTCGCGCTCAGGGTCGCCGTCTCGGCCCCGAGCTGCTCGGCCAGTCGCAGCGTCTGCACCACCCGCTCGCGCTCGGCTTCGCCGCGGCGCAGCTCGGCGGGCGTCTCGACAAAAGCGACGATCCACTCGGCCCGCAGACTGGCGGCCATGCGTTTTGCGGCCCGCACCAGGCGCGCCGCCGAGGGGCCCGAGCTGATCCCGACGAGGAGCCGCAGCGTGACCGGCCAGGGGGTGGTGATCACCTTATCGCGCCGGTAGAGCTCCATCTGGGCGTCGACCCGGTCGGCGGTGCGGCGCAGGGCGAGCTCGCGTAGGGCGATCAGGTTGCCCTTGCGAAAGAAGCTGCCCATGGCCCGCTCGGCGTTCTGCGAGAGGTAGACCTTGCCCTCGCGCAGGCGCTGGAGCAGATCGTCGGCGGGCAGATCGATCAGCTTGACCTCGTCGGCCTGCTCGACCACGCTGTCCGGCACGGTCTCGCGGACGATCACGCCGGTGATCTGGGCGACCACGTCGTTGAGACTCTCCAGGTGCTGCACATTGACCGTGGTGTAGACATCGATGCCCGCCGCGAGGAGCTCGTGGACATCCTGCCAGCGCTTGGGGTGGCGCGTGCCGGGGGCGTTGGTGTGGGCGAGCTCGTCTATCAGGATCAGGCGTGGCCGGCGCGCCAGGGCCGCGTCGAGGTCGAACTCGCGCAGGGCGACCCCGCGGTAGGGCACATCCTGGTGCGGCAGCAGCTCGAGCCCGTCGAGCAGGGCCTGGGTCTCTTTGCGGCCGTGGGTCTCGACCACGCCCGCGACGACGTCGACGCCCTCGGCTTTGCGGGCGTGGGCGGCCTCGAGCATCGCATAGGTCTTGCCGACGCCGGGGGCGGCGCCGAAAAAGACCGTCAGGCGGCCGCGGGCGGCAGCGGCTTCCTCGGCGCGCACGCGGGCCAGCAGCGTGTCGGGGTCGGGCCGGCTCGTATCACTCATGGCGTTCCTTATCTGCGCCGGGTGGCAGTGTACGCTATCGCTCGCCCCTTCATTGTAGGCCGATAGCTCACCGTAAGCAGCTGTTTCTATAGGATTTTTACGGCGTCAGTCACTTTTTATACGCCGCTTTTATACCGATCAGGAATACAGTACTCCCGGTGGTCGCGAGTAACCTCGGGAGGAAGCGATGGATCTGGTCTTTCTCGGGCTGACGGTAGTCTTCTTTGCGCTGACCTGGGGTCTGATCGAGTACAGCGACCGCCTGATGGGAGGGAAGTAACGTGAGCGTGCTGTATCTGGTCGGCGCCGCTCTGGCGCTCGCGCTGATGGTCTATCTGTTTGTGGCTCTGCTGAACCCGGAGCGTTTCTGATGACGACAATCGGATGGCTGCAGCTCGCCCTCTTCCTCGTGGTGCTGCTGGCCCTGGTCAAGCCCCTGGGCTGGTACATGGCGCGTGTCTACGAGGGCCAGCATGTCGGCCTGAACACCCTGCTCGCCCCGCTCGAGCGGCTGCTCTACCGGCTCTTCGGCACGCGCGAGGACGAAGGGCAGAGCTGGAAGCAGTATGCCGTCGCGGTGATCCTCTTCAACGCCCTGGGCATGCTCGTGGTCTATGCCCTGCAGCGGCTGCAGGCCGCCCTGCCGCTCAACCCGGCCGCCCTTGGCGCGGTGACGCCCGACTCGTCGTTCAACACCGCGGCCTCGTTTGCCTCCAACACCAACTGGCAGGGCTACGGCGGCGAGGTGACGATGAGTTATCTCAGCCAGATGCTCGGCCTGAATGTGCAGAACTTCCTCTCGGCCGCCTCGGGCATGGCTGTGCTGGTCGCGCTCATCCGCGGGCTGCGCGGGCGAACGACCCAGAGCATCGGCAACTTCTGGGTGGATCTGACCCGCTCGACGCTCTACATCCTGCTGCCCCTGGCCCTGGTCCTGGCCCTTGTCCAGACCTCGCAGGGGGTGGTGCAGAGCTTCGGCCCCTACGTCGAGGTGCCGCTGCTCCAGGGTACGGCCGACGGCGACGGCAACCCGGTGACGACCCAGACCCTGCCCATGGGCCCCGCCTCTTCGCAGATCGCGATCAAGCAGCTGGGCACCAACGGCGGCGGCTTCTTCAACGTCAACTCGGCCCACCCCTTCGAGAACCCGACCCCGCTCTCGAACTTCTTCGAGGTCCTGGCCATCCTGCTCATCCCGGCGGCCCTGTGCTACACCTTCGGGAAGCTGGTGGGCGACACCCGTCAGGGCTGGGCGGTGCTGGCGGCGATGACACTGATCTTCGTGCCCTTCCTGGTGCTGGCCGTGGTGCAAGAGCAGGCGGGGACGCCGCAGCTGGCCCAGCTTGGCGTGAACCTCACGGCGAGCGACGCCCAGGCCGGCGGCACGATGGAGGGCAAGGAGACTCGCTTCGGCATCGTCAACTCGGCCCTCTGGGCGGCGGCCACCACCGCGGCCTCCAACGGCTCGGTCAACTCGATGCACGGCTCCTACACGCCCCTGGGCGGGCTGGCGTCGCTGTTCCTGATGCAGCTGGGCGAGGTGATCTTCGGCGGGGTCGGCTCGGGGCTCTACGGCATGCTGGTCTTCGCGATCATCGCGGTCTTCATTGCCGGGCTGATGGTGGGGCGCACGCCCGAGTACCTGGGCAAGAAGATCGAGAGCTTCGAGATGAAGATGGCCTCGCTGGTCATCCTCATCCCCTGCGTGGTCGTGCTGTTCTTCACCGCCCTGGCTGTGGTGACACCCTGGGGCCAAGGCGCCCTGTACGACCCGAACATCAGCTACACCAGCATCTACAATCCCGGCGCCCGCGGTTTCAGCGAGGTGCTGTACGCCTTCAGCTCGATGGGCAATAACAACGGCTCGGCCTTCGCCGGCCTCGGCGCCAACAACCCCTTCTACAATACTACCGGCGGCCTGGCGATGCTGATCTCGCGCTTCTGGCTGATGGTGCCGGTGCTGGCGATCGCCGGCTCGCTGGCGGCCAAGAAGACCGTGCCCGCCGGCCCCGGCACGCTGCCCACCCACACGCCCCTGTTCGTCGTGATGCTGATCGGGGTGGTGATTATCGTCGGGGCCCTGACCTTCATCCCGGCCCTGGCCCTGGGCCCGATCGTCGAGCATCTGCTGATGCTCGGGCTGTAGAGGAAGAGAGCAATGACACTGCAACCGCAGTCGCGCCCGCTCTTCGAGCCGGCGATCGTCCGCCAGGCCATCGTGGCCTCGTTCCAGAAGCTCGATCCGCGCGTGCAGCTCCGCAACCCGGTCATGTTCGTGGTGCTCGTGGGCGCCGTGCTGACCAGCGCGCTCTGGCTTCAGGCCCTGCTTGGCCAGGGCGAGGCCCCGGCGAGCTTCATCTTCGCGATCAGCGTCTGGCTCTGGGTCACCGTGCTGTTCGCCAACTTCGCCGAGGCGATGGCCGAGGGCCGCGGCAAGGCCCAGGCCGACACGCTGCGCAAAGCCCGCCGCGACGTGCAGGCCAAGAAGCTGCGCGAGCCGCGCTACGGCGCGCCGCACAGCTCGGTCTCGTCCGGCGACCTGCGGGCGGGCGACGTGGTGCTGGTCGAGGCCGGCGACACCATTCCCTCGGACGGCGAGGTGCTGGAGGGTGTCGCCTCGGTCAACGAGAGCGCGATCACCGGCGAGTCGGCCCCGGTCATCCGCGAGAGCGGCGGCGACCGCTCGGCCGTCACCGGCGGCACCACGGTGCTCTCGGACTGGCTGGTGGTGCGCATCACCGCCAACCCCGGCGAGACCTTCCTGGATCGCATGATCGGCATGGTCGAGGGCGCGAAGCGCCAGAAGACGCCCAACGAGATCGCCCTGAACATCCTGCTGGCGGCCCTGACGATCATCTTCCTGTTGGCCACGGCCACCCTGCTGCCCTTCTCGCTCTTTGCGGTGCAGGCGAACGGCGCCGGCGCACCGGTCACCGTGACCGTGCTGGTGGCCCTGCTGGTCTGCCTCATCCCGACCACGATCGGCGGGCTGCTCTCGGCGATCGGCATCG
>CAZKTU010000203.1:0-12527 GCA_964555675.1 uncultured Oscillochloris sp. | reverse complement strand
CGGCGGGCAAGCTCTGGCGCACCGATGGGACAAGCGCGGGGACCAGGCCGATCACAACCGTCGAACAGCCAGACGGCGTCGCGGCCGCCAGCGGGTTGAGCGTCGTCGGCGATCAGGGGTTCTTCACAGCCGGGCTCCAGAACAGCGACTTGTGGTCCCTGAGCGCGGACCTGAACTCAGCGCGCCTGGTGCGTCACTTCGAGCTGACCGGAAGATATGGCTTAGTGCCGCTCTGGCCGCGCTACGCCCTGAGCGAACGCCTGGTGTTCGGCATCACGCAGTTCTACGAATATGAGCAACTCTGGAGCAGCGACGGCACCGCCGAGGGCACAGTGATGATCGCCCCCCAGGTCGCCTCGCTGGACAGCCTTGGCGATCGGGTGCTGTACATGCCGCTGGGCTACCGCCCGGAGAGCGGCACACTCTGGGCGACCGACGGCACGCCGGAGGGCACAGCCCAGCTGGGCGGCGAGCTTGACCACGAGGTCTGGATCACCTCCTTTTTCGGCGCCAGCGCTGGCGGCCGCCTCTTCTTCAGCGAGGATCGCCCGGGCGGCTGGGTCGCCGTGAGCGACGGCACGGCGACCCGGCCCGTGGTGGTACACCAGCTCACGGAGAGTCTCTACGCGTTAGCAGCCAACGCTAGGGGAGCGTTCTTCGTCGAGTCCGCCACCGATGCGCGCGGGATGTCGGCCATGCTCTGGTACAGCGATGGCACCGCTCAGGGCACGCGGCCGTTATACCGTTATAGCTCGATAGACTGGCCGATGATACCGGGCGAGTTCAGCTCCATCGGCGGCCGCCAGATCTTCGCCGCGGGCGACCCGCTGCACGGCCGCGAGCTCTGGGTGAGCGACGGCACGGCCGTGGGGACCCGGCTGTGTCAAGAGCTCAACGCAGGCCCGGCCTCCTCCTCGCCGCGCCTGTTCGAGGCGAGCAACGTGCTGAACGGCAAGCTGATCATCGCCGCAGACGACGGCGTCCACGGCGAAGAGTTGTGGTCACTCCCGCTCGACACGCTGTGTAGCTCAACCTTCTACCTGCCAGTGGTCGTGGTTGGGCCACGAACCGCCCGATAAGAGACGCGGAGGGCCAGGCCCTCCGCATCCACCCTTCGGGGCCGAAGGCCCCCGCCCCCCGCCGCGGGCAGCGGCGAAGACCGTAACTCGGTTCCGAACCTTACCCTAGTGGGGCACCGCCGCATCCGGCAGGGGCGAGACATACGGCTTGCGCTTGCGGGCGAACTCGGCCTTGACCTCGGCGAGCAGCTCGGGCTTCGTGAGCAGGTCGAGGCCAGTGAGGGCCATGGCCTTGGCGGCCAGCAGCATACCCTTGTGGCCGATGCTCGAGCCCGAGGCGGCGACGATCTGCCAGCTATGGCCGGGCGTGCCCAGGGGCCAGCAGCAGGTAGTGATCTGGCCGGTGGGTGTGATCTGGCTGACGTCGCCCACCTCGGTCGAGCCGGGCATCACCGCGGGCGTCTCGACGTGGGGCAGCATCTCCTCCCACAGCGGATTTTCGAGCATCGCGCCGTCGAGCTCGCCGCTGACGTGGCGCTGCACACCCGCGAAGGCCTGCTCGAGCGTGCCGGGCGTGAAGCTGGCCTGCAGGCGTTTTGCGAAGGCCCGCTCCTCGTCGGTGAAGCCCTGGCCGCCGCTCAGGCGCAGGTTCTCGAGCAGCACCCGCGAGAGGGCCAGGTTGGGCAGCAGGTCGTAGCAGCCGGTCACAAAGTCGATATCGTAGGTCGTGCCGCTCATCAGGGCGGCGCCCTTGGCGATGTCGAGCACGCGGGCATAGATCGCCTCGACCTGGTCGCGGCGCGGGGCGCGCACGAAGTACCAGATCTGCGCGTAGGCCGGCACCACGTTGGGCGCCTGGCCGCCGCTAGTGATCACACTGTGGATGCGCGCCTCGGGGATGATATGCTCGCGCAGGTAGTTGACCCCGATATCCATGAGCATCGCCCCATCGAGAGCGCTACGGCCATTGTGGGGGTCGACCGCCGCGTGCGAGGCCACGCCGTGGAAGTTGACCTTGAACGAGTTCATGGCCAGCGACGAAGCAGCCCAGGCCCCGTTGGTATCGCCGGGGTGCCAGGCCAGGGCCGCGTCGAGGTCGTCGAAGAGGCCGGCCCTGGCCATGAAGGTCTTGCCCACCAGGGTCTCCTCGGCTGGGCAGCCGTAGAAGCGCACCGTGCCGGGCAGGCCCTCGCGCTCAAGGGTCGCCTTAATCGCCATGGCGGCGCCCATGCTGGCCACGCCGAACAGATTGTGCCCGCAGCCGTGGCCGGGGCCGCCCTGGGCGATCGGGGTGCGCTCGGTGGCGAGCTGCTGCGACAGGCCGGGCAGGGCGTCGTACTCGCCGAGGATGCCGATGATCGGCCCGCCGCTGCCCCAGGAGGCCACGAAGGCCGTGGGCAGCTGGCCGACGTTGCGCTCGACCGTGAAGCCGGCCGCGGCCAGCTCGTCGGCGAGCAGCCCGCAGGCGAAACGCTCCTCCAGAGCGATCTCGGGGCGTTCCCAGATCTGACCGGCAAGGAAAGAAAGCTTTTCGTCCTGATCGTCGAGCAAGCCGAGGATCGCCTGGCGCGTGTCCATATCGTGATGCTCCATACTCCAGCAGAGGGGTTGAGCCGCCATTATACCCGCTGCCACGCTTTGCGTTATCATAGATCGTATCACCCGCGCCCACCGGAGGCCCGTTTATGCTCCAGTCCCACCTCGCGGCCCGCCGCGGCGAGCTGCTCGCCCTGGCCGAGGCCCTGGTCAGCCACGAGTCGCCCAGCGGCGACAAGGCCCGCTGCGACGCCCTGGCCGAGTACATCGCCGGCCGCTTCGCCCCCCTCGGCGCCGTCGAGCGCTTCGCCAACCCTCAGGGCGGCGACCACCTGCGGGTGAGCGTGGCCGCCCCAGGCGCGCCCGCAGACGCGAAACCAGCCCTCGTGCTCTGTCACTACGACACGGTCTGGCCCGCCGGCACCCTGGCCGGGCGCCCCATGCGCGTCGAGGGCGACACGGCCTACGGCCCGGGCCTCTACGACATGAAGGTCAGCATCGCCATGGCCGAGCTGGCCCTGCGCGCCACGGCCGAGCTCGGGCTGGCCCTGCCGCGCCCCGTGACCCTGCTCTTCACTTCGGACGAAGAGATCGGCAGCCCCACCTCGCGGGCCCTGATCGAGCAGACCGCCCGGGCCTGCGCCCACGTCCTGGTGCTCGAGCCGCCCGTCGAGCCGACCGGCGCCCTGAAGACCGCTCGCAAGGGTGGCGGCGCGTTTTATGTCGAGCTAACCGGGCGGGCCGCCCACGCCGGGGTCGAGCCCGAGAAGGGGCTGAGCGCGATCACCGAGCTGGCCCACCAGGTCCTGGCGGTCAACGCCCTGGCCGACCCGGCCGCGGGCACGACGCTCAACGTGGGCATTGTGCGGGGCGGCAGCGGGCGCAACGTGGTCCCCGCCGAGGCCGGCATGGAGATCGACGTGCGGGTCTGGAGCGCCGCCGAGGCCGAGCGGGTCACCGCCGCGATGCAGGGCCTGACCCCGGTCAACCCGGGCGTGAAGCTCGCGGTGCGCGGCGGGCTCAACCGCCCGCCGATGGAGCCGTCGCCGGCCGGTGCGGCCCTCTTCGCGCAGGCCAGGGCCATCGGCGCCGAGCTGGGGCTGGAGCTGGCCGAGGGCAAGACCGGCGGCGGCAGCGACGGCAACTTCACCGCGGCGGCCGGTGTGCCGACCCTCGACGGCCTGGGCTCGCCCGGGCAAGGCGCCCACGCGCTCCACGAGCAGATCGACATCCCGGGGGCCCTGGGGCGGCTGGGGCTGCTCACGGCGCTGCTGACCCGGCTGTAGTCACGAAGCATTTACCCGCGCAGCCCGCGCTCGCGCAGATGTGCGTCGAGCCAGGCCGCTTCTTCGGCGGAGAGCTCGGGGGCG
The DNA here is from genome assembly GCA_964555675.1 of uncultured Oscillochloris sp. Classification (GTDB taxonomy): domain Bacteria; phylum Chloroflexota; class Chloroflexia; order Chloroflexales; family Chloroflexaceae; genus CAIWXH01. The sequence goes on along the minus strand of CAZKTU010000203.1, from coordinate 8,602 downwards.
GGGGGCGGCTCGCGATAGTCGATCTCGAGGTCGTAGCGGGCGCGGCGGTAGGCTTCGTGAATCGCCGCGCCCAGATCCAGGGCCACCGGCGGGTCGGGGTAGCGCAGCGGCACCGGCACCCGCTTGATCGGCGCGCTCAAGGCCAGCGGCCAGATCTCGATGTTCGGGCGCCGCTCGACCCGGCTGAGGAAGATAAAGTAGGCCGCGGGCGGCAGCGGGCGCGCCACCTGGGGCCTGGTGCCGGCGCGCAGCAGATCGAGCTCCATCAGGTGAGCCATGCTCGAGAAGAGCTCCTGGCGCTTCTTCTCGTAGGCGTCGGCCCCGTCGAGGCCCGGGCGCTTATTCGCCGGCGAGAGCAGCTCGATCGCCGTCACCAGCACCTGATCGCGCACCGTGCGGATCTCGATGCGGGCATACTCGACCGGCACGGTCATCACTGCGGGCATGGTGAGCGGCGCCGTCTCGACAGCAGTTGCCGCGACGCCGAGCGGACCAGGCGCGTCGCGCTCGATGATCGCCACATCGGGCACGACGCGCCGCACCGGCGCGATCTCGATGCTCTCGAAGGCCGCATACGGCGTGATCACCGCGCGGTAGGCGGGCGTTAGTTTTCCCTGGATCTGATCACGAATGATCGCGATCAGCTCGTGGTGCACATCGGGCCAGAGGCTCGGCGCCTCGAGATAGGGGTCCATCCCGGGGAATGGCGAATCCATGTGCGTTCCCTCCCTGCCATGGCTTGCATGGGAATGATAGCACAGCTCGCCGGCGTGGCGCTGCCCGTCTACTCCAGGCCGTTGCGCGCGATCACCTCGCGGTACCAGCCGAAGCTATCCTTGGGAATGCGCTCCTGGGTCGCGTAGTCGACGTGGATAATGCCGAAGCGCTGGTGGTAGCCGTGGCCCCACTCGAAGTTGTCCATCAGCGACCACTGGAAGTAGCCCGCGAGGGGCACGCCGGCCGCGATCGCCCGGTGGCAAGCCTCCAGGTGCAGGCGCAGATACTCGATGCGGTCCTGGTCGTGGACGCGGCCATCCTCCGAGACGGGGTGCATATAGCTCACGCCGTTCTCGGTGATGAAGACCTTGTTGATCCGGTAGTGGCTATGCAGGCGCAGCAGGGTCTGGTACAGCCCCTCGGGGTAGATCTCCCAGCCCATCTCGGTGCGCGGCGTATCCAGCTTCACCGAGCTGTACTCCCAGGGCTGCTCGCCCCCCGCCGCGATGACCTCGCGGGTGTAATAGTTGAAGGCGAAGAAGTCGGCCGGCGCGCTGATCGTCGCCAGGTCGCCGGGGCGGACCAGGGCGCCCCAGTCGGGCAGATAGCCGGCGGCCGCGTAGTCGGCGAGCATATCGGCCGGGTAGCCGTGGCCGTAGAGCGGGTCGAGGAACCAGCGGTTGAAGTAGCCGTCGAAGTGGCGCGTGGCGGCCAGGTCGGCCGGGCTGTCGGAGGCCGGCACGGCCGCCGTGAAGTTCAGCGCGATGCCCACCTGCACATCGGGCGCGGCCGCCTTGATCGCCTGCATGGCCAGGCCGTGGGCGAGCAGCGTATGGTGGCTCGCCGCGATCGCCGCCGACCAATCCTTGCGGCCAGGGGCGTGCTCGCCGATCTGGTAGCTGAGGAAGCTGACGCACCAGGGCTCGTTGATCGTAATCCAGTGCTTGACCTGGTCGCCGAGGGCCTCGACGACGGCGCCGGCGTAGGCCGCGAAGGCCTCGGCGGTGCTACGGGCCGGCCAGCCGCCGGCGTCCTCGAGGTCGACCGGCAGATCCCAGTGGTAGAGCGTCGCGTAGGGCGTAATATCGTGCTTGAGCAGCTCGTCGACCAGGCGCTTGTAGAATTCGAGGCCCTTCGGGTTCACCGCGCCGCGGCCCTCGGGCATGACCCGGGGCCAGGCCACGCTGAAGCGATAGCCCTTGAGGCCCAGCCGGGCCATCAGCGCGACGTCGTCCTTATAGCGGTGGTAGTGGTCGCAGGCCACATCGCCGCTGTGGCCGTCGCGGGTCTTGCCGGGGGTGTGACTAAAGCGGTCCCAGATGCTTTCGCCGCGGTCGTCCTCGTTGACTGCGCCCTCGATCTGGTAAGCGGCTGTGGCCGTGCCCCAGACGAAGCCCTTTGGAAACGTCAGTGTGCCCATGGAGAAGCTCTTTCTCTCAAAGTAGAGGAGGGTGGGGGCCGCCCCCCGGCGGACCTATCGGAGTCAGGCGCGCCCGCCGCAGGTGCCACGCACCACCAGCTGGGTGGGCAGCCGGATCGTGCTGGGCGGGCGGCCGGGGTCGTCGATCTGGGCGATCAGGGTATGGACGGCGGTGGCCCCGAGCTCGCCGCAGGGCTGGCGGATGGTCGAGAGGGGCGGGCTGCCGTAGGCCGCGGCCGGCACATCGTCGAAGCCTATCAGGGCGATCTGCTCGGGTATTCGCAGGCCCGCCTCGCCGATCGCCCGCATCGCCCCGAAAGCCATGGCGTCGCTGGCCACAAAGACCGCCCGCGGCCGCTCGGCGAGAGCCAGCAGGCGCCGCATACAGGTGTAGCCGCTCTCCTGAGTGAAGTCGCCCTCGACGATCAGGGCCGGGTCGAGCGGCATACCCGCGCCGAGTATGGCCTGCCTATAGCCCTCGAGGCGGTCGATGCCGGCCACCATATTCTGCGGGCCGCCGATCGTCGCCACGCGGCCGTAGCCGAGGCCGAGCAGATGGGCCGTGGCCCGACGGGCGCCCTCGACATTCTCGCTGTCCACCGTGCTGACCAGGGCCTGATTGGGATGGCGGCCCACGAGCACCAGCGGGATCTCGTCGTGGGTCAGCCGCGAGAGCAGCGGGTCGTCGACATCGCTCGAGAGGATGATCACCCCATCGAAGTGACGCCCGCGCAGCACACGGTTGTAGAAGGGCTGCTCGAGCTCGGTCGTGAGCATCGAGAGCATCAGGAAGTAGCCCGCGCTGGTGCAGGCCTCGCTGATGCCCTGGATGACCAGGGGGAAGAAGGGGTCGGTGAACAGGATCGCGGCGCTGCGCGGCACCAGCAGGCCCACCGCGTTGCTGCGGCTGCTGGCCAGGCTGCGCGCGGCGGCGTTGGGCGTGTAGTTGTGCTCCTGCACCACCTGTAGCACCTTCGCTCGCACCTCCGAGCGCACGTTCGGGTGGTTGTTGAGAACCCGTGACACGGTCGAGCGCGAGACGTGCGCCAGCCGTGCAATCTCTTCAATCGTGACGCTGACAGCCATGTCGCTTTCCGGACGGCCCCCTCGTTGAAATCGCTCCCACGGATGTTCGGAATATAACCGCGCGACCGTCAGCCGTCAAGTCCCGACTAGCGCGCCGTCCAGCCGAGGGCCATTTCGTGGACCGAGCCGCTCATAGTGCCGCCCGCGTCTGTGCAGAGGAAGTGTACCAGCTCGGCGACCTCGGCGGGCTCGATCAGGCGCTTGATCGCCGCGGGCTCGAGCATGACCTTCTCGACCACCTGATCCTCGGGGATGCCGCGCGTGCGGGCCTGGTCGGCGATCTGCTTCTCGACCAGGGGCGTGCGCACATAGGCCGGGGCGATCAGGTTCACGGTGATCCCGTGCGGCCCGCCCTCGACCGCGGCCGTCCGGGTCAGACCCAGCAGGCCGTGCTTGGCGGCGATGTAGCCGACCTTGAAGGGCGAGGCCCGCAGGCTGTGGATCGAGCCGATATTGATCACCCGGCCCCAGCCACGCGTCTGCATCCCCGGCCAGGCGTAGCGCGTGAGCAGAAACGGCGCGGTGAGCATCACGGCCAGCATGTTGTCCCAGCGATCCTCGGGGAAGACCTCGATGGCGTCGATATGCTGGTAGCCCGCGTTGTTGACCAGCACGTCGATCCGCCCGAAGCGCCCCTCGACAGCGTCGATCACCCGGCGGCACTCCTCGCGAAGACTCAGGTCGGCGCCCACGAACTGCCCGCCCAGGCTGTCGGCCAGGGCCTGGCCCGCGTCGCCCGGCAGGTCGACCACGGCCACCTTGTAGCCCGCCGCGTGGAGCCGCTCGACACAGGCCCGCCCGATCCCGCTTGCGCCACCAGTCACCAGCGCCACACGCTCAGTCATCATCGACTCCTTCCCGCGTCGCCCTTATCGTCCGTTCGCTCCACCATCCCGCGGCCGCAGCGGCGATGCGCTGCCAGTACCGGCATCAGGGCGTAAAGACGCCGAGCTTTGCGCGCCCTGCGTCAGGCGCGGCCGACCACGGAGTCATACGAGCTGCACTAATCGGCGGCCTGGGTCGCGCCGGCCGGCTCGGGAGGCGGGCGGCGCTCGCTGCCATCGCCGTACTCGCGTAGCTCGGGCACGGCTGCGGCCACGCCGCCGGTCATCAGCACACAGGCCAGGCCGCCCGCCGCCACCGAGAGCGGCGTGCCCAGCAGCTTCGCGGCGATGCCGGCCTCGATCTCGCCCAACTGCGGCCCGCCGGCGAAGAAGAGCATATTGACCGCCACCATGCGGCCGCGCAGCTCGTCAGGGGTCTCGAGGTTGCGGATCGTGCCGCGCACCACCATACTCACCGTGTCCGAGGCCCCTACCAGGGCCAGCATCAGCAGCGAGAGCCAGAACGAGGTCGAGAGGCCGAAGACGATCGTGCTGGCCCCAAAGACCACCACTGCCCAGAGCAGCAGGCGCCCCTGGCGCTTGCCGGCGCCGGTGACCGAGGTCACCAGGCTGGCCGCCACGGCCCCGGCCGAGGGCGCCGCGAAGAGCAGGCCCAGACCCTGCGGGCCGACCTTGAGGATATCCTGGGCGAAGATCGGCAGCAAGGTTGTCGCCGCACTGAAGAAGGTCGCCAGGAAATCGAGCAGCATGGTGCTCCAGATCAGCTTGTTGCGGCGCACGAACTGCAACCCCTCGATCGCGGCGCGCAGGCTCACATCGCGGCGCTCGCCGGCGATTGGCCGCGAGCGGATCAGCAGCAGTGTGCCGAGGATGACCAGGAACGAGCAGGCGTCGATCCAGTAGACCGCGCCCACCCCCGCGGCGGCGATGATCACGCCCCCCAGCGAAGGCCCGACCACCGTGGCCAGCTGCCATGCGGTGATGTTCAGGCTCAACGCGCCCGCTAGATGTTCGCGCGGCACCAGCGAGGGCACCAGGGCCTGGCGCGCCGGCAGCCCGATCGTATTAGCCGCCGCCGCCAAGGCCGTCACCCCGTAGATCACCCAGATCGAGGCCAGCCCGAGCTGGCTGGTGACCGCGAGGATGACCGAGCTGAGCAACATCGCGAGCTGGGCCCCGATCATCAGCTTGCGCCGGTCGAAGGCGTCGGCCAGCACCCCCGCGCCCATGGCCAGGAGCACCAGAGGGATCAGGCGGGCCAGGCCGATTGCGCCGAGGGCCAGCGGGTCACCCGTCAGCTGGTAGATCTGCCAGCTGACCGCCGTGCGGCTCATCTCGGTGCCGGCGAGCGAGACCATGTTGCCGAGCCAGAGCAGGGTAAAGTCGCGCGATTGAAACGCCGCCAGGGGCCGTCGTTCTGCCATGTGTTGGACTCATCAACTACTTTTGCCTGAAGGCATTATACCTGAAAAGCGCTTCCGGCCCGCTCGCGCCCCGTTAGTACAGCCTTCCAGAACTTCGCTGCCCGCTCTGAGCAAGGACCAACGACCAACGACCAACGACCAAGGTGTGGCAGCGCGCTACCTTGGTCTTTCGTCATTGGTCTTTCGTCCCCGACTCCTCGCGAACTTCCGCTACGCAGCACTAACCACCACGCGCCCGCCCCAGCGCGCTCACCACCTCGCGCAGCAGGGCGGTGAGCAGAGCCAGCTCGGCGCTGTCGGGCTCGGCGCGGGCGACGAGGGCGCGCAGGCGGCGCAGGGTCGTCGCGCCGTCGCCCGACTTGACGAAGCCGACGGCGGCGACGGCCTCGGCCAGGGCGGCGGCGAAGCGCTCGTGCTCGCCGGCCGTGGCGGGGGCCTGCTCGGGAGGGGGTGGCAAAGGCGCACCGGCGGCCATACGCAGCTCGTAGAGGATGAGCAGCGCCGCCTGGGCCAGGTTGAGCGAGGGGTAGCCGGGGTCGCTGGGCAGGGTGAGCACGGCGTGGCAACGGTCGAGGGCCGCGGCGTCGAGACCGTTGTCCTCGGGGCCGAAGAGCAGGGCCACCGGGCCCGCGCTGGCCGCCCGCGCCAGCAACTCGGCCGCCAGGGGGCGCAGGTCGTGGCGCATCTGCCGGCCCGGGTGGGCCCGCTCGCTGGTGCCGAGCACATAGCGCACGTCGGCCAGGGCCGCGGGCAGATCGTCGAAGCGCTCGATCGACTCCACCACATCCTCGCTGCGATGGGCGATGCCCAGCAGGTCGTCGGGGTCAAACGGCTCGGGCGCCACCAGCCGCAGCCGCCCGAAGCCCATATTCTTCATCGCCCGCACCACCGCGCCGATGTTGCGCACGTCGCGGGGCTTATGTAAGACGACGACAATCGTCACGCCACAGACCTATTTCAAAATATAGTACGTCGCGCGCTTATCGCCGACCTTGAGCAGCATGCCGCGCTCGACCAGGTCGGCCAGGTCGCGCCGGATGGTCTCGGGGCTGACCTCGGCGTAGCGCTCTTGCAGGTCGCGGTTGGTGATGCGGTGCTCGGCGGCCAGGTGCAGCAGGGCGGCGATCTGGCGCTCGTTGAGGCCCAGGCGCACCCACTCGCGGGTGTCGACCCCGTCGGGGCTGAGCCCATCGACGGGCTGGCCCTGCAGGGTGACCAGGAAGCCGGCCGCGGTCTCGCGGAAGATGGGGGGCGGCAGGCCGGCCTCGGCCATCTGGCGCAGCATACGGTCGATGCCGTAGCCGAGCCGCTCGATCAGCCCGTAGTCGGCCAGCACCTGCACCAGGCTCTCGTTGCGCGAATAGCGCTCGGCGGCGATATTCTCGACCGTCACGTGGCCGGGCAGACGCCCGGGCGAGTAGACCTCGAGCCGGTCGCTGAAGAGCGACACCCTGATGCCCTCGCCGCGCACGCTGTAGTCGCGGTGGGCCACGGCGTTGACCAGGGCCTCGCGCACGGCCCCGGGGGGGAACTGCTGCCAGTCCTGGCGCTCGAGGCCGACCATGCGGCTGCCCTTGCGCATATGCTCCATCAGCCAGCGCTCGGCGCGGCGCACCGCCTCGACCAGGGTGTCGCGAACATCCTCGCGCTCGAAGGCGTCGGCCATGTCGCGCCCCTTGTAGCGCACCAGGGTGACCTCGGCCTGGGGGTGGCGCGCCTCGACGTGGCGCGCGAACAGCAGCAGGCCGGCGTTGGTCGGCGCAAAGGCGGCTTCCCCCCCGCGCCCGCCCTCATCCCGCCAGACGCAGCCGCGCCGATAGAGCAGCGCCATGGGGTCTTCTTCGGCGCCTGGGCCGAGGCGGCGCGCATAGGCCTCGACCCTGACCGGGTCGAGTTCGCCGAGGGTCGCGCCCGCGGGCGCCTCGCGCTCCCAGCTGGTGTCGCCCCGCTCGAGCAGCAGGCGGCGCAGCGCGTTGGGGGCCAGGGGGTGGTTGCTGGCGCCCTCGCGGCGGAGGTACTTCCCGTGCAGGGCGTAGACCTGCGACAGGCCGGCCGGCACGCTCAGCACGAGCAGGCTGACACCCTCGGCGTGGAGCTCGTGGGGCAGGGGCAGCACCAGGGGCGGCGTGCAGGCCATGGACGCCTCGAGCAGCAGCTCGCGGCCGGCGGCCAGGTCGGCCACGCCCTCGAGCTTCGGGCGAGCCTTGCCACCAACCCCGAGCACGAGGACGCCCCCGTGGCCATTGGCGAAGGCCACCAGGGTCTCGGCCACCTCGTCGAGGCGGGCCCGCTCGCGCAGAAAGGCCAGCTCGGGCCCCTCGCCCGCGGACAGCAGGGCCGGCAACTGCTCGGTGTCGATCATCGCGTCCTCAGCTCTTGCACATGGCGCACGAATGAGCTATCCTAGGGCCAATTGTAGCACAGAATGGAGCCTGGCCCTATGCCCGACGCGCGCACCCACGACGTTCTCACCGTCGCCAGCGGCGCCGCCCTCGCGCCGCTCTCCTACAGCTTCCTCCACAACCAGCTGCTGCTCGTGCATAGCGAGGCTATGGCCATCACCCTCTGGGTCGTCGGGGCCCATCTCGTCTCGGGCATCCTCTTCTCGCCCGACCTGGACCTCGACTCGGCCATCGACGACCGCTGGGGCATCTTCTACTGGGTCTGGCGCCCTTACATGTGGGCCCTGCCCCACCGCCACTTCTGGAGCCACAGCCTGATCTTCGCCCCGCTGATGCGCCTGGCCTATTTCTACTTCATGGTCACGGGCACGCTCTTCCTGGGGGTCTGGCTCCTGGCCCGTCTCGGGGTGGTCGTCCCAGATTATCATATGCAGCTCTACGACCAGCTGCGCCTGACCCTGGCCGCCAACCCCGACCGCACGAGCGCCGTCCTGGTGGGCTTCTGCCTCGGCAGCGCGGTCCACAGTCTGGCCGACTGGCTCGTCACCGGCGGACGCCGCTTCCTGGGCATCTTCGGCATGCGCATTGTGCGCGACTACGACCGCCACGACGACAACATCCACCGCAGTCGGCGGCGGCGCGTGCGGCGTACGGCCTAGACGAGGGTTTCATCTTTTACCACGAAGACCACGAAGAACGCGAAGGCTT
>CAZKTU010000202.1:10241-12682 GCA_964555675.1 uncultured Oscillochloris sp. | reverse complement strand
CCGTAGGGGCGCAGCCAGTTGACACGCCGCTAGCGTTGCACTACACTGGCACGAACCTCCGGCAGGGCGCGGTTGGCCGAAATGGCGGCCCCCCGCCGCTTGTCGCCTGCCCCAGGCGCTCAGCCTATGGGTCGGATCGTCGCAGTCACGAATTTAAAGGGCGGGATCGGCAAGACCACCACCGTGGTCAATCTCAGCGCGGGCCTGGCCCTGAAGGGCGCCCGCGTACTGCTGGTCGACGTCGACGCCCAGGGCAACCTCGCCATGGCCCTTGGCGTCAAGCCCCGCCGCACGCTCTACGAGGTGCTGGTCGACGGCGCCCGCGCCGCCGATTGTATCACGCCCGCGCGCCCCAACCTCGACCTGCTCGCCGCCGACGAGTCGCTGCTCGCCGCCCAGCCCGCCATCGCTCGTCGCTCCGATTGGGCGCGCGTGCTCGAGCAGGCGATCAGCCCGATCAAGGGCAGCTACGAGTTCGTGATCATCGACTGTGGCGGCTCGCTCACCGTGCTCAACCTCAACGCGCTGCACGCGGCCAGCGATGTGGTCGTGCCGACCACCGTCGAGCCCTTCTCGCTCAAGGGCCTCGAGATGCTGGTGGCCCAGATCGCCAGGGTCAAGGGCGGCTCGGGCAGCCTGCGGGCGATTGTGCCGACGCTCTACGACCCGCGCACCCGCCAGTCGGTCGAGCTGCTCGAACAGCTGCGGGGCAGCTACGGCAGCCTCGTGGCCGCGCCGATCCGGGTTAATGTGCGCCTCTCCGAGTCCTCGGCCCTCGGCCGTACCATCTACGAGTATGACCCGCGCTCGCGCGGCGCAATCGACTACGCGCTCCTGGTCGAGCACCTGAGCGGGCTCTGGGGCTACGGCAAGGCCCGCCCCGAGGGCGCCGCCCCGGCCTTCCCGCCCGCGGCGCCCCAGGCGCCCGTCCGCCCCGAGACGCCCGCCCTCCCGCCGCAGCCGCGGGCGGCGCCCGTGGTCACCGGCGCCGGCAGCGTGCTCTCCTCGACATGCCCCAACTGCGGCGGGCCGCTCCAGCGCACCACTGTGGCCGGGTACAAGGTCGCCTACTGCGACCACTGCCGCTATCGTCGCCAGGAGCTTGCCTCGGGCGCCAGGCGCTAAAGGCTAGGTTTCACCAATGCCGCAGCGCCCGCACATCGCCTCCTTTGCCTATGCCCTGCTGCTGATCGCCGGCCTCGCCCTGGCCTGGCTGGCCCATGACGCGCCGCTCGTCGCGGCCCGCGGCTGGCTCTACGCTGACGCCCTAAGCGCCCTGGCGCTGATCGCCCTGGCCGGCCAGGGGCTGGCTGCAAGAGGCCGGGGCTCGCGGGAGGTCTGGGCCGGCGCAATCGCAGCCGGGCTGTTCGGACTGGCGACCATCGTCGGGCACCTCGCCGCGATCGCGGGGCTGCTCATCGGCGGCGCCGCCGCGCTCCTCCTCGGTCGCCGGACCCGGGCGCCCGCCCTCGGCGTGGCCCTGGCCGGGCTCGGCATGCTGCTCGTCGGCACGAGCGCGGGCGAGTGGCGCATCAGCGCGCCGGGGGCCGGCGCTGGCCTGAACAGCGCGGCTTTTGCCCTGATGTTGCTGGGGGCCTTGCTCGCCGCCGACACCATCGCCCTGGCCCGCGGTCGCACCCCCGCTCCCGAGCCGCTCGCCGCTATCGCCGCCCTCTCCATGCTGCTGCGCCTGTTCAGCCTCGGGCCGTGGAACCTGGGCTGGCTCTTCGCCGCCCTGGTCGCGGGCGGGGGCCTCGCCCTCGGGGCCGCCTGGCAGGCCGCCGCCGCCCCTCGCGACGAGGGGCGCGCATGGCTCGGCGCCTATTTCGCCGGGCTGGCCCTGGCCGGCGCGGGCCTTGGCTCGGGGGCCGGGGTGATTCTGGCGGGCTTTGCCCTGCTCACCTGGCCTCTGGCCGAGTTGGGGCTCGCCGACCCCGCCGGGCCGCGGCGCCCGCTCTGGCTGCTGAGCGGGATTGTCCCGCTCACCGCGCCGTTCATGCTCACCTGGATGGCCGTCGCCGCCGCAGTGGCCGGGGGCCTGACCCTGCTCGCCGCGGCCGTCTGGGTCGGCGCCCTGCTCGCGGCGACGGCCGTGGCACGGTTCGCCGCCGCAGAGCCTGACTCAGCGGAGGTACCGCGCTGGAGCCCTGCACTTGTGGCGGGCGCTCTCAGCCTGGGGCTGGGGCTGGGTGCGCCCCTGGCCATCGCCGGGCTGCTCGGGCCGGTGGCGGCGCAGCTGCAGGGCGGCCTGACCCCGTTCGGCGAGATCAGCCTGTGGCCGTGGGCCGGCCTGATCGCCCTCGACGCGGCAAAGCAGCCGGTCGCCACCCTACCCTCGCTGGCCCTGTCGGCGCTCATGCTGATCCTCGCCGCGCTCTGCTGGGTTGTGCTGCGAGCCCTGGGCATCTGGGGGCGTAAGTGAGCGCACGCACACTGGGGCG
>CAZKTU010000202.1:0-10141 GCA_964555675.1 uncultured Oscillochloris sp. | reverse complement strand
ACTGGGGCGCACCCATGGGTGAGTTGCTGGGGGCCCTCGGGCTGGCCTGGCCGCGGCTGCTCCTCTACCCGGGGGGGCTGTTTGCGCTGGGGGCGAGCTGGCTGCTGGCGCGCTGGTTGCGCTGGTGCGCGGGCCTGCCCGCGAGAGCGACGCCAGCCTCGGCGATCGACCTCGCCGCAGTCCTGCCGCCCTTGGCGGCCCTCAGCCTGCTGCCCCTGGCCCCGGCCCGCGGCTTCCCCTACGGCCTCGATCTGGTAGTGGCAGTGGGGCTGCTCGAGTGGCCCTCCTTGCGCCGGGCTGCGGGGCGCAACCTCGCCCGCGCCGAGCTCTTGCGGCGCTATGGGCCGCTGATCGTCGGCGCGCTGCTCATGGCCGAAGGCGCAGGCGGGCTTGGCCTCAGCGGGCTGCTCACCTGGCCGGCGGGCCGGCTCGATCAGGCCCTGCTGCTCGGCGGCGCGGCCATCTGGTTGCTGGCCCTGCCCGGGCTGCTCGCCGACGGGCTGTGGTCGCTGGCGGGCCGCCTGCGCGCCCTGGGGCTGTTGCTGGTCGGGGCCCTGCCCATGGTGGGCGCCCTGGCGGCAATGACGGCGGGGGTGCTGCCCGGCGAGCTCGCGGGATGGCTGCTGCCGCCCACGGCGCTGGCGCTTGCGGCGGGGCTGTTGGGGGGTATGGTGCGAGTGCGGCGCGTAGCGGCAGAGCGGTAGCGATCCGTCGCGATTGCAGCAACCCCGGTCGGCAGCGTGGGCGCTGCGGCGTGCCGAGGGGCGCGAGCGATCAGGCCGCGTCGACCGTCTTGTAGCCGCCGCGCCCCTTGGGGGTGAAGGCGTCGGCCAGATTGTTGATGATCGCGCTGGCGAGCTGCAGCTCGGTGCGCAGCAAGACGCGCAGGCCCGAGAGATCGCGGTCGGGCCACTGCTCGAAGATATCGGAGATCGTGCTGCTGACCAGCTGAATATAGTCGAGCTGCAGGGGCTGGCCGCCGGGCTGGTAGACCCGCCGCACCTCGACCGAGACCGGCTCCATCTCAGAGGCCTCGGCGGGGTAGTAGCGCTGGAAGGCGTTCTGGACGGCGCGCTGGAACATGCGCACCAGCTCGACATCGCTGCGCTCGGCGGGGGCGTTCAGCGTGGCGGTGTAGGTCCAGGTCAGGTCGAGCGGCTCGACGGGGAGCTCGCGGCCCTCGGCGATCAGCTGGTGTACCGGGGACCAGCTGAAGCTCAGCTCGAGGAAGGGGGGCATATTGTCGCTCGAGAGGGGCTCGTCGTGCTCGGGGAAGAGCTCGACCTTGCAGCTGCGGTCGTGGGTGGCCGGGATCACGCTCTCGATAAAAGCGTGCTCGTGCAGGCCCACGGCCAGCCAGGCGTCCTCAAGCCCCGTCACCAGATCATCATAGGTCAGCATCCGTTGGCTCCCGCTGTCTCATCCATTCGTGTCATTGTACCGCCGATAGGGCGGCGGGGCAACCGCCCTGCGGCGGAGGGGCTGGAACCTGCGGCCCCACATTGGGTGGTGTGGAGGGCTGCGCCCTCCATGCCTAAACTGGCACTCATTTTGAATGAGTGCTAAAATGGACTTGACAAACCTGCGGCACTTCGGTACTATACACGGCGGTTAGCACTCTCGATTGGCGAGTGCTAACCGCCTCTCACTGAGCAGAGCCATGTTTACGGAGGGATAGCCATGACGGACTTCCGAATCCGGCCCCTTGGCGACCGTGTGGTCATCAAGCCCGCGGAGCGCGAGGAGAAGACCAAGGGCGGTATCTTCCTGCCCGACACCGCCAGCAAGGAGCGCCCCATGGAGGGCACCATCCTCGCCGTCGGCGAGGGCCGCCGCGACGACAGCGGGAAGCTCATCGCGATGAGCGTCAAGGCCGGCGACAAGGTGCTGTTCGCCAAGTACAGCGGCACCGAGTTCAAGGTCGACGAGGTCGAGTACCTGATCCTGTCGGAGAAGGATATCCTGGGCATCATCCAGGGCTAAGCCATTTGAGGAGCAGTAACCATTATGCCCAAGCAGCTTTACTTTAACGAAGAGGCTCGCCGCTCGCTCAAGCGCGGCGTGGATATGGTCGCCGACGCGGTAAAGACCACCCTCGGCCCCCGCGGCCGCAACGTGGCGATCGACAAGAAGTTCGGGTCGCCCACGGTCACCCACGACGGCGTCACCGTCGCCAAGGAGATCGAGCTCAAGGACCCCTTTGAGAACATGGGCGCCCAGCTCCTCAAGGAGGCCGCGACCAAGACCAACGACGTGGCCGGCGACGGTACCACCACCGCCACCGTGCTCGCCCAGGCCATCGTCACCGAGGGCCTGAAGGTCGTGGCCGCCGGCGCCAACGCCATGCTGCTCAAGCGCGGCCTCGACCGCGGCGCCGAGGCCCTCGTGGCCGCGATCAAGGCCAGCGCCACCCCGGTGCGCGACCGCGCCGACATCGCCCACGTGGCCACCAACTCGGCCGCCGACAGCGAGATCGGCGAGCTGATCGCCGAGGTGATGGAGAAGGTCGGCAAGGACGGCGTGATCACGGTCGAGGAGTCCAAGGGTGTGGCCTTCGAGAAGGAGTACACCGAGGGCATGCAGTTCGACCGCGGCTACATCTCGGGCTACATGGTCTCGAATGTCGAGCGCCAGGAGTCTGAGCTCGAGGACCCCTACATCCTGATCACCGACAAGAAGATCAGCAGCATCCAGGAGATCCTGCCGGTCCTCGAGAAGGTGCTGCAGGTCACCAAGAACATCGTCATTATCGCCGAGGACGTCGACGGCGAGGCTCTGGCCACCCTGGTGGTCAACAAGCTGCGCGGCACGATCAACGCCCTGGCGATCAAGGCCCCCGGCTTCGGCGACCGCCGCAAGGCCATGCTCCAGGATATCGCCATCCTGACCGGCGGCACCGTGATCTCCGAGGAGGTCGGCCGCAAGCTCGATAGCGCCACCATCGACGACCTGGGTCGCGCCCGCAAGGTGGTCGCCACCAAGGACGATACCACCATCGTCGAGGGCCGCGGCGACGAGGTCGCCATCCGCGCCCGCATCGAGCAGATCCGCGCCCAGATTGAGACCACCACCAGCGACTTCGACCGCGAGAAGCTCCAGGAGCGCCTGGCCAAGCTCGCCGGCGGCGTCGCGGTGATCAAGGTCGGCGCCGCGACCGAGCCCGAGCTCAAGGAGAAGAAGCACCGCGTCGAGGACGCCCTCAGCGCCACCCGCGCGGCGGTTGAGGAGGGCATCGTCGCCGGCGGTGGCGTCAGCCTGATCAATGCGATCAGCGCCCTCGACAGCGTCAAGGTCGCCCACGAGGACGAGCAGGTCGGTATCACCATCCTGCGCCGCGCCCTCGAGGAGCCCCTGCGCATCCTCGCCCGCAACGCCGGCGAGGAGGGCTCGGTGATTATCGCCAATGTCCGCCGCATGCAGGCTGAGACCGGCGACAAGACCCTCGGCTACAACGTGCTGACCAGCGAGTACGGCAGCATGATCGAGCAGGGCATCATCGACCCGGTCAAGGTCACCCGCAGCGCCGTGCAGAACGCGGTCAGCATCGCGGGCATGATCCTCACCACCGAGGCCCTGATCACCGACCTGCCCGAGGAGAAGTCGGGCGGCGGCGGTATGCCCGGCGGCATGGGCGGCATGGGCGGCGGGATGGACTTCTAGTCCCACGCTTCGAGACACGCAGAGGGGGCGCCGAGAAACTCGGCGCCCCCTCTGTTCTTGCCCCGTCCGCTATTGCCCGATCCAGCGATACTCGAGCTGCGGCGGCCTGGGATCCGTGATCGCCCGCAGACCCAGCGGGTCGGCCGGCTGCTGGGGGGCCTGCAGCCGGTTCAGCAGCAGCGCCCGCAGCGAGGTGCTCTCGGTGTAGCGGACCACGGTGGCCGTTTCGAGGCCGGCCAGCTCTTTCGCGCCGAGGAGCGCCGCGTCGAGGTTGCCCAGTTCGTCCACCAGCCCCAGGGCCTGGGCCTGCGCGCCGGTGTAGATCCGCCCGTCGGCCAGCTCGCGCACCTCGCCCTCGGGCAGGCCGCGCCCCTCGACGATCACGCGCACGAAGCCGTCATACGCTTCGTCCACCACCGACTGCAGCACCGCCCGCTCCTCGTCGGTCGGCGGGCGCGTTGGCGAGCCAATGTCCTTCAGTTCGCCGCTCTTGTAGACATAACTCCGAAGGCCCAGCTTCTCGAAGGCCGCTTCGTAGTTCAGGGTCGAGAGGATCACGCCCAGGCTGCCGGTGAGTGTGTCGGGGTTGGCGTAGATGCGGTCGGCGGGCGCGCTGATATAGTAGCCGCCGCTGGCCGCGGTGCCGCCCATCGAGACCACCAGCGGTTTGCCCGCCGCCTTGAGCTTCAGCAGCTCGGCGTGGATTTCGCTGCTCGCCACCACCCCGCCGCCGGGGCTGTCCACCCGCAGCAGCACGGCCTTCACGCGCGGATCGCGGGCGGCCTGGCGGATCTGGCTCAGGAGTCCCTCCTGCGAGAGCTGCAGGCTGAAGGCGTCGACCGGCGCGCCGATCACCCCGCTGACCTCGATCAGGGCCACCCGGTCGGATCCGGCGCCCTCGACAATCTGCTCCTCCCAGCTCTGGGCCGGTACAGGCCCTGTGCTGCTCGAGCCGCCCCCGCCCGCCACCAAAAAGAGCGCCAACCCGCCCAGGGGCAGGATGGCGCACGCGAGCACGATCCCCACAATGATCGACAGGGCGACCAGCCAGCCGCGGCCGCCCTGTGGCTTCTGCTCCTCCATTAACACTCCTTCTAGTTCGCCGCCTTGACCTCGCGAATCGCCGCCGCAAGACGGCTTACCCCGGTCTCAATCTCCGAGGCGGGGGCCTCGCTGAAGGCCAGGCGGATGTGGTCGTCGCCGCTGCCGTCACAGAAGCAGCGCGGGCCGGGCAGAACCTCCACCCCATGGCGCAGGGCCACGGGCCCCAGCGCGGTGGCCCCGACGCCCTCGGGTAGGCGCAGCCAGATGAAGAAGCCGCCGTCGGGCGCGACGAAGCTGCTATCGGGAATCTCGCGCCGCAGCGCCCCCGCCAGCAGGTCGCACTTGGCCGCGTAGTGGGTGCACAGGCCGGCAATATGCTGCTCAAGCCGCCCGTCGTGCCCGAAGCGGGCCACCAGGTGGGTCAGGAAGGGGCCGCTGCCGCCCTCTACCTTGAACATCTGCAGCCGGTCGATCAGCCCCTTGGGGCCGTGGGCCCAGCCCATGCGCAGGCCGGGGGCCAGGATCTTCGAGAAGGTGCCGACGCGCAGCACCCAGCCCTCGCTGTCGAGGGCCGCCATCGGCGGCACCGGCTCGCCACGGAAGCGCAAGTCGACATAAGCATCATCCTCGACCACCAGCACGCCGTACTGGCTGGCCAGCTCGACCACGCGGCGGCGACGCTCGAGCGTCAGGGTCACCCCGGCGGGGTTGTGGAAGGTCGGGATGCTGTAGATGAACTTGGGGCGCACCCCGCGCCCAGCCAGCTCCTTCAGGGTCGCCTCCAGGGCGTCGGGGTCGAGGCCCTCGGCGTCGACGGGCACGCCCAGCAGCCGCGCCCCGGCCCGGGCGAACTGCCGCACCGCGCCCATGAAGGTGGGCGCCTCGACCAGCACGGTGTCGCCCGGCTCGATCAGCACCTGAGGCAGCAGGCCCAGGATCTGGCTCGAGCCATAGGCGATCAGCACCTGGTCTTCTTTCGCGGCCACGCCCTCGCGGCCGAGGCGCTCGGCCACCAGGGTGTAGAGGGCGGGGGCGTTGGGTGCGTAGTTCAGGGAGGCGCCGATGTCGCCGGCGACCACCTGGGCCGCCGCCTCGACCAGCTCCTCCTGGGGGAGCACGACCGGATCGGCCAGGCCGTAGGCCAGCGAGATCATCGGCACCTCGCCCGACTCGGGCGAGGGGCCCCACATGGCCGGCGTGAGCTCGCGGGCGCGGGGCGTGTACAGGTCTAGCAACTGCATGAGAAGCCTTTACTCAACCGTCGCCGGTGTACGGTGCAGCGGAAGCAAGCCGGCGGCGATCTGCTCTGGGGTGGGCAGGGCCGATTCGGCGGGTTTGTCCGAGGCGGCCAGGCAGAGGGCGCCCCGGTCGGCCAGCGAGTGAAAGAGCTCGAACAGCACGCCACACAGGGTCAGGCGGCCGTCGACCATCCGCGCGACTGTTGCGGTCAGCTCGGCCCGGCGGAAGGCCTTGAAGGGGGTGGGGTCGCCCTCGGCGACGCGGGCCCGCAGCTCGGCGTGCAGCTCGGCCAGTTGGGGCAGGGTGAAGCCGGCGGTGGCGGCGAGAAACGCGGCGAAGCCGCCCGTCTCGCCGGCCTCGAGCTCGGCCCGCAGCTCGTCGAGCTCGGCCGCGCCCGTCGCGAGCAGCAGGGCTGTGGCGACCACATAGTCCTGATTGTCCAGGGTGAAGGGGTGCCAGTCCTTGCGGCACAGCTCGCCATAGATACGCCGGAAGGCGGCCACGTCGAGGTCGGGGACCAGCCCGGCGGCCACGGCCAGGGCGCCCTCGGCGCGGGCGTCGTCGATGGCCCCGTCAGAGCGGCCGCGGGGGCCGAGCAGGGTCTTGTCGATGTCGATGAGCAGGGCGCAGGCGGCCCAATCGACGCCGCGACGCTCGAGCTCGCCGGCCCAGGGGCCGATCAGATGCCAGCGGGTGGCGGTGGCCGTATCATCCTGCCAGGTGAGCGCCTCGGGGGCGACCGGGCGGTCCTCGCCGATGAAGCCGTAGGCCGGCAGCTCGCCGAGGGCGCGCAGGTGGGCGGCCAGCAGGCGGTCGTTCTCGGTGTCGCCGATCACGGCCACGGCGGTCAGGGGCGGGCCGCCGCGGGCGGCCTGGGCGGCGCGGGCCAGGGCCAGGATCACGCGGGCGTAGGCCAGGTCACGCTTGCGGGGCGGCGGGCCGTCCGCCATCCCCAGGCTCGCCCGCAGCGCGTCGAGGCGCGGCAGGGTCGGGTCGCACGGCTCGAGGTCGCGGTAGATCACCGCGTCCCCGGTGAGTTCTGCAATCGTCGCTCGCTGCATAGAGGCTCTCGGCTTCCTTCAGCCTTCATCGATCAGCCGGCCTGGAGCATTCCCTGGGCATACATCAGCTCGGCGTTGAGCAACGAACCGCCGGCGGCGCCGCGGATCGTATTGTGGCTCAGGCAAACAAACTTGTACTCGAGGATGGGGCACTCTCTGATCCGGCCGACCACCGTGCTCATGCCGCGCCCGGCGTCACGATCGCGGCGGGTCTGGGGGCGGTCGGGCTCATCGCGCACGATGATCGGCTCGGGCGGCGCGCTGGGCAGGTTGAGCTCCTGGGGCAGGGCCCGGAAGCCGCGCATGGCCGCCGTCAGCTCGTCGAGGGTGGGCTTGCGGGCGAAGGCCACCGACAGACACTCGAGGTGACCCTCGAGGACCGGCACGCGGTTACAGTGAGCCGAGAGCACGAAGGCGGCCGGCTCGACCGCGCCGGCGCGGGCCAGGCCGAGCATCTTCTGGGGCTCGGTCTCGACCTTGGGCTCTTCGCCGCCGATGTAGGGGATCACATTGTCGATGGCGTCGTACGAGGGCACGCCGGGGTAGCCCGCGCCCGAGAGGGCCTGCATGCTCATCAGCATGACCTTGGTCACCCCGAAGGCATCGTGGAGCGGGCGCAGGGCCATGGTGGGGCCGGTGGCCGTGCAGTTGGGGTTACAGACGATCGCGCCGGACCAGCCGCGCCGCTTGCGCTGCACCGCGATCAGGTCCAGGTGCTCGGGGTTCACCTCGGGGATCAGCAGGGGCACGTCGGCGTCCATGCGGTGGTCCGAGGCGTTCGAGCAGACCAGATGGCCCTCGCGGGCCAGGCGCTGCTCGATGGCCCCCGCCGTCTTGCTGGGCAGGGCCGAGAAGACCAGGGGCGTATCGAGCGGGGCCTCGTCGCCCAGCACGGTCATCGTCCGCACCTGCGCGGGCATGGGTGTGTCGAGGACCCAGCGCGTAACCTCGCCATAGGCGCGGCCGGCGCTGCGCTCGCTGCCGACCACGGCGGCGAGCTCGAACCAGGGGTGGCCCTCGAGGAGCTGGATGAAACGCTGGCCCACAGTCCCTGTGGCGCCCAGCACGGCGACCCGTAGCTTCATAGCCTTACCTCCTCACGTTGATGCTTGTCACCCTCTATTATATCGCCACTGGTGCAGAGCTGTGGGCCGCCCCCCGGGTCCGGGCCGGGGCGGGTGTGATACCCCTCACAAACTGTGAAGAAGTTATAACGCAAATGGCCGAGATTCAAGTAATAAACCCCTTACAAATGGTAGCGGCATCGTGTATAATCAGCTCAACTTGTGAGAGCATTTACAGATAGAGCTGGCTGCTTTCCCCCCGCTTTGCTCCTCCCCTGGCCGCAGGAGCCCACTTCCCTAGCCCACTAGCGTAGCCACACGAAGTTGGCGTCCCCCCTGGCACACGTGTGATCAATGGCGATCAAACGCGGAAGGAGGTCGGTCGATGGTTGACCCCATGGTGCAGCAACTGCTCGAGCAGGCGATTGACAGCCCGGTTAAACTGCATCTCTTACTGATGTTCTACGAAAACCCCCGACTGGAAGCCACCCCTCGGGCAGTTGCGGACCGCGTCTGTCGCGACATCTGGAGCGTAACCCAAGCCCTCTTCGAGCTCGCCGACGACGGTATCATGCTCAAGGCGGCCACCGCAAACGGCGACCCTGTGTACCGCTATGCTCCGAACCCCCAGCTTGTCGAGTCGATCGCCCGCCTGATCTCGGGCTACGACGACCCACTTGAGCGCGACCAGCTGCAGCGCTCGATCCGAGAAGTGGCGACCTATGCGCCCTATCGGCGGGCTAACACCTGGGAGGCGCAGGTCGCCTGATCAGAAGCCAAGAGACCCGGCAAAGCCCCTGTCGTAACGGCAGGGGCTTCTGCTTGTGCTAACACTCCTCTAACGGCAGAACCTTGACAATGATCTTATCAAGTTTATAGAATCAGAGCAGCACAGGCTTGATGTGGCGGAAGGTGATTCGATGAAAGACTACTACCAGGTGCTCGGCATCAGCAGGGGCGCGACCGATACGGAGATCAAGCAGGCCTACCGCAAGCTGGCCCGCCAGTATCACCCTGATATCAACCCCGGCGACAAAGAGGCCGAGACCCGCTTTAAAGAGATTAACGAGGCCTACGAGGTGCTCTCAGACAGCGAGAAGCGCGAGAAGTACGACCGCTTCGGCCGCGACTGGAAGCGCTACGAGCAGGCCGGCGGTCCCGGTTTCGACTACGGCGGGGCGAACGACTTCAGCGACATCTTCGAGACGCTCTTCGGCGGCCGCAGCGGCCGCGCCGGCGGCGCAGGCTTCAATGTGCGCATGGACGGCCAGGACGTCGAGCAGCCCGTCGAGATCACCCTCGAGGAGGCCTTCAGCGGCACCCAGCGCACCCTGCAGTTCTCGAACCCCAACGGCTCGCCGCGCACGATCACCGTCAAGATCCCCGCGGGCGTCGACAACGGCAACCGGGTGCGCGTCCCCGGCGAGGGGGCTCCCGGCCTCAATGGGGGCGCCCGCGGCGACCTCTATCTGGTGGTCAGGCTGCTGCCCCACACCCGCTTCGAGCGCAAGGGCGACGACCTCTCGGTCAAGGTCGAGACCAGCCTCTACACCCTGTTGCTCGGCGGTCAGGCCGCGGTGCCCACCCTGCAGGGCAAGACGATCAACCTGAACATCCCCGAGCAGACCCAGAACGGCCGGACCTTCCGGCTCAGCGGCCAGGGCATGCCGGCCATGCGCTCCGAGCGCCGCGGCGACCTCTTCGTCACCGTCAACGCCCAGCTGCCCAGCAAGCTCACCCCCCGCGAGCGCGAGCTCTTCGAGGAGCTGCGCCGGATCAAGGACCAGGCGGCATGAACGAGGAGTCCCGCACCTACACCATCGGGGTGGCGGCGCGGCGGGCGGGCCTCCACGAGCAGAGCCTGCGCCTCTATGAGCGCCGCGGCCTGATCGCGCCCGCCCGCAGCAAGGGCAATATCAGGCGCTTCAGCGACGACGATATCGAGCAGGTGCGCTTTATCAGACGCCTGATCGACGACCTCGGCGTGAACCTGGCCGGGGTCGAGGTGATCATACAGCTGCGCCGCCAGCTCCTCGAGGCCCAGCGCGAACTGCGCGAGCTCCGCGAGCGCGT
>CAZKTU010000201.1:0-12682 GCA_964555675.1 uncultured Oscillochloris sp. | reverse complement strand
TCCACATCCCTCCGCCGCGGGGCCGGCGCCCCGTACCCCTGCCGCGGGCAGCGGCGACAAGCGTAACTCGGTTACGCACCTACCGTGGCACGCTCACGCGCTGCTGGAGCACCCACTTGACGAGGAAGAGCACCAGGTACGAGCTGGCGAGCAGGATGAGGGCGAGGGTCAGGGCCAGGCTGAGGTCGAGCTCGAAGCCGAGGTAGATCGCCAGGGGCATGGTCTGGGTGCGGCCGGGAAAGTTGCCGGCGAAGATGATCGTCGCCCCGAACTCGCCGAGGGCCCGCGCCCAGCTCATCACCAGGCCGCCGAGCAGCACGGGCCAGCAGAGGGGCACGGTGATGCGCGCGAAGACCTGCCAGGGGCTCGCGCCATCGACGGCGGCCGCCTGCTCCAGGTCGCGCTCGACCCCCTCGAAGCCGGCGACGGCGGTTTTGATATAGAAGGGCGCCGCCACAAAGGTCTGGGCCAGCACCACGGCCAGGCTGGTGAAGGCGATCGAGATGCCGGCCTCGTCGAGCCGGCCGCCGATCAGGCCGCGCCGCCCGAAGGCGAGCAGCAGGGCGATGCCGGCCACAGAGGGCGGCAGCACCATCGGCAGGTCGACCAGGGTGTCGAGCACGCCGCGGCCGCGGAAGCGCCGCCTGGCCAGCAGGTAGGCCAGGGGCGTGCCCAGGGCCAGGCCCAGAGCGGTGCTGGCCGCCGTGGTGCTCAGGCTGAGCCCGATCGCCTGGCGCACCTCCTCGTTGGCCAGGTTGGCCGCCAGTTCGGCGGGGTTGACCCGCAGGATCAGCGCCAGAATGGGGACGAGCAGAAAGGCCAGCATGGGCAGGCTGGCCAGCAAGAGGCCGATCGTCGCCCCGGGCAGGCGGCGCGCGGGCGGGTTGTTCACGCGGGGGGCGGCGGGGCTACGCTCCATCGGTCCGTGTCCAGGTCGCGGCGCCGGCTGCGTGCGCCGCGACCCGCGTAAGGGCTACGGCAGGGTGAAGCCGTAGCGTGCGAGGATCAGCCGCGTGTCGCCCACGAACATATAGTCGACGAACTTCTGGGCCAGGGCCGCGTTCGGCGCGTCGCTGATCGGGGCGATCGGGTAGGAGGCGATCACATTCAGGCGGACCGGGATGGCGATGCGCTTGACGGGAGTGCGCGGGCTGCTGATCACGTCCGAGGCGTAGACGATCCCGGCGTCGCCCTCGCCAAGGGAGACCTTGGTCAGCACCGCGCGCACATTGTCCTCGTACGAGACCACATTCTTTAGCACATTGGCCCGAAAGCCGGCGCCGAAGGCCTGGTCGCGCGAGGCCTTGTCGAGGAAGTCGAGGCTGTACTGGCCGACCGGCACGGCGCGGGCCGCGAAGACGAGCTTCAGCCCGGGCTTCGCTAGGTCCTGCAGACGCGTGATCTTCACCTTGCTGGAGGGCGAGGTGACTACGACCAGCCGGTTGAGCACAAAGGTCTTGCTGGCGTCTTTCGCCACCCGGCCGGCGTTGACCGCGACCGCCATCTGGGCCGTATTGGCCGAGGCGAAGACGTCGGCCGGGGCGCCCTGGCTGAGCTGGGCGGCGAGCTGCTGCGAGCCGGCGAAGTTGAAGACGACCTTCGTGCCGGGGTTGGCCTGCTCGAAGTTGCGCCCGATCTGGCGGTAGGCGTCGGCGAGCGAGGCCGCGGCGAAGACCGTCAGCTCGCGCTGGGCCTGGGGTGCGGGCGCGGCGACGACCGGCGCCATCGGGCGACTCAGGGCGGCGGCGAGCACCAGCAGCAGGGCGGCCAGGATGGCCGGGCACAGGCGACGCATGAGCATCCTTTCGCAACTTGACCGCGTTGTCATCAGGGCCTATACTCAAGAAATAAGTATTTTCATTCTGAGTATACGATCGCTCCTCGCCACTGTCAAGGCGGGGCCGGTGCATTACAATGTCCGCGACGCGGCGCCGAGGCGGTGCGCGTCCCGACCTTCACCCAGGTCTTCTGAGCCGAGCGGGGTCCTGCCATGCCAATGCTCAAGCAGCCGCTGACGATCGAGCACGCCCTGCTGGGGTTTGTGCGCCGGCAGCCGATGTACGGCTACGAGATCCACCAGCGGCTGCTGGCCAGCGCCGAGCTCGGGCTGGTCTGGTCGATCAAGCAGAGCCTGCTCTACGCCCACCTCACCCGCCTGGAGGAGGAGGGTCTGCTGCGCAGCGCGCTCGAGTCGCGGGGCTCGAAGCCGGCGCGCAAGATGCTGCACCTGACCCCGGCGGGCGAGGCGGCCTTCCTCGCCTGGGTGCGCAGCCCGGTCGAGCACGGGCGCGACGTGCGCCTTGAGTTTATGGCCAAGCTCTACTTTGCGCGCCAGGAGGGCGTCGCGGCGGCCCTGGAGCTGACCGAGCGCCAGCGCCAGGTGAGCGCGCGGCGCCTGGCCACGCTGCACCAGCAGGCCGCGGCCCTCGCGGCGGCCCGCTCGTACGACTGGCTGGTGCTACACTACCGCATCGGCCAGCTCGAGGCGGTGCTGAGCTGGCTCGACCGCTGCGCCGAGTGGGCGGCCGCCTCAGAGCCGGCCTCGCCGCCAGGGTAGGGCGCGACGGCGGCGGCCCGCCGATCAAGTACACTACTGCGACAAGCGGCCACAGGGCGCCCTGCCCGCCACAGGCCGCGGGAGGAGTAGGATGCAAGCTGCCGACACACTCACAGTCCTCTTTCGCCACCACCTCTGGGCCAACCTGCGCATCCTCGAGCGCTGCGCGCTCCTCGCGGAAGCCCAGCTGGACGCCGGCATGGCCGGGGCCTTCGGCTCGATCCGCGACACGCTCCAGCACGTGGTCAGGGCCGAGCAGTCCTACGTCTCGCGCATCACGACGGGCCAGCCGCTGCGCCGCGATCCCGACGCGCCCCCGCTGACCTTCGAGGAGATGGAGGCCTCGCTGCGCACGACGGGCGCGGCCCTCGTCGACTGGGCGCCCAGGGTGCGCGCCGACGAGACCGTTGTGGTCGACTGGGACGGCGCGCCCCGCGAGGTGCCCAAGACGCTCATCCTCACCCAGGCGATCAACCACGCCACCGAGCACCGCGCGCAGATTATGGCCATCCTGACCCAGCTGGGCATCGAGCCGCCCGAGGTCGACGGCTGGTCCTTCTTCGACGCTCCCGAGGCGTGAGCGATTGGCCGATTGCGGCAGGTGCTCAGGCTACGTTGTCGGCCCGAGCCGCTCGAAGGTCTGCTCGCGCACCGCGACGCCCCAGGTCGTGTCGAGCTGCTCGTGGGTGAGCACGAAGCCGGCCCGCTCGTAGAGGGCCCGCGCCGCGTCGAGGCCGGCGAAGGTGGTCAGGTAGACCCGCGCGATGGCCAGGGCGTCGGTATGGGCGAGGGCAGTGGCGAGGAGCCGCCCCCCCACGCCGCGCCCCTGAGCCGCCGGCGCGAGGATCAGCCAGCGCAGCCGCGCGCCACGCCCCTCGGCCTCGCCCGCGTCGATGGCGACCGAGCCCACTACCGTGTCGCCCTGGAGCGCGAGCCAGACCCCGTCGCGCCCGGGCGCGAAGCGGCTCAGGAAGGCGGCGAGCTCGGTGGCCACCTTCGCCTCGAAGGGCAGCCCGAAGCCCCAGTTGGCGTGGTAGTAGGCGGCGTGAAGCGCCACCACCTGTCCGATCAGGCCTGGGCGGTAGCCGGATACGATCGTGATCGCGCTCATCGATTCTCCGCTTGAACGCCCCTCCAAGAGAGGCGCTGCTCAGCCTTGCAGCGCTGTGCTGTACCGTCTTGCGGGTGGATGTGGAGGGCATGGCCCCCTCCACACCTCCCGTCGCGGGGCCGGGGGCCCCGTGCCCCCAGCCGCGAATGCCAAAGGCATCTTCGCAGCGTTCGGCGGCGAAGAGCCTACCTCGGCAAGCTTGTCTCAGCGCAGACCGCAGCTGAGCCCGCGCACACAGATCTGGTAGAGGATCGTCACGCTGCGCCTGGCGTCGTCGATCTGCACGAGCATGGCCGTCTCGACGAGGTAGCCGCCCAGGCTGCTGCGTGTGTACACCTGGTCGTGCTCCTGACGCGGGCCGCTGAAGTGGCGCTGCGTCCAGCCGCGGGCGCTCAGGTGGTCGTAGACCGCGTAGTGGCTCTGGCTCTCGTCCAGGCGCGCCACAATGCGCAGCCGCCCGCCGCTCACCTGCCCGACGCGGGTGGCGACGGCGCCGTCGGGCAGTAGCCCCGCCAGCGGGCCCGGCAGGCTCACCCAGAGCATGCCGGCCAGCAGCGCGACGAGCAGGGCGAGGAGGATTGCCGGCAGCACGACGTTGCGACCCATGGTCTGCCTCCGCTCCTTCCCCTTCACCCACCGGCAGGGGTTACGCCGGGTGAGCCCCTAGAGCGGATCCAGGCTCAGCTCATGGCCGGCGGCCGCCGAGGCGTAGCAGGCCTCGAGCACCGCCGTGCGCCGCAGGCCCTCGATCGCGCCGGGGTCGGCCGGGCCGCGCCCGAGCACGGCGTCGACGAAGCGGTCGATGATCCCCGAGCGCTCCTCGGACGAGCGCACCTGCACGTCCATATCCGTCGGGACGCCGTCGATATCGGTGAAGAGTCGCAGCGTGTTCTCGGTGGCGTAGTTGTGTACGAACAGCTCGGCCCCACCCTCGGTGCCGTAGAGCGTGACCCCGAAGTCGTCGGCCGCTGAGCTATGGGTCGCCCAGCTCGCCTCGAGCTGTAGCGTCGCGCCGCCCTCGAGGCGGATCAGGGCCGTCGCCAGGTCCTCCACGTCGTAGGTGTGCCCGACGTCCCCGTAGGCCACCCGGCCCTCCCAGCCCTTCAGGCCGCGCGGGCCGAAGGCGGCGTAGGTGCTGGCGCTCACCGTGCGCACCTGGGGCTCGCCGATCAGGAAGAGCGCCATATCGAGCACGTGGACCCCGAGGTCGACCAAGGGGCCGCCGCCCGACTGCTCTTTGTTGACGAACCAGCTGCCCAGGCGGGGGATGCCGGCCCGGCGCATCCAGAAGGCTTTGGCGTAGTAGATCTGCCCGAGGCCACCCGCGGCGATATGGCGCTTCAGCCAGACCACGTCCTGGCGGAAGCGGCGGTTGAAGGCGATCATCATCACCTTGCCGCTGGCCTCGGCGGCGGCGATCATGGCCCGGCCCTCGGCCGTGTTGCGAGCCAGGGGCTTCTCCACAAGCACGTGCTTGCCGGCCTCCAGGGCGGCGATCGCCACCGGCGCGTGCAGGAAGTTGGGCAGGCAGATGCTCACCGCCTCGATACTGGCGTCGGCGAGCAACTCCTCGTACTGGCGGTAGGTCTGCGGGACATGATACTCGGCGGCTGCCCGGCGGACGCGTTCATCATCGAGGCCGGCCAGGGCGACGATCTCGACATCGGGGTTGTGGGCGTACCCCTTGAGATGGAGGGCGCCGATCCCGGCGCCGATCACGCCCACCCGGAGACGGGGTGCGGTCATGAGAGGTTCACTTCTTGTCAAAGCGCTGCTGGTATGAACATTGTACAGCCTCAGGGCGACCCCGGCGCATCAGCCCTTGGCCTGCTCGCGGGGCTTCGCGTTGCCGAACACGGGCCGGGGGCCGTCGGCGGGGGCGGCCCAGGCGGCGGCGTTGGCGATGACCCGCTGCACGTCGGGGTGGTGATAGGTCGGGTGGGTCTCGTGGCCGGGGCGGAAGTAGAAGATCTTGCCGCGGCCGCGCGTGTAGCAGCAGCCGCTGCGGAACACCTCGCCGCCGCTGAACCAGCTGATGAAGACCAGCTTGTCGGGCGGGGGCACGTCGAACAGCTCGCCGTACATCTCCTCGCGCTCGATCTCGATCGTCTCGCCCAGGCCGGCGGCGATCGGGTGGCCTGGGTCTACCACCCAGATGCGCTCGTTGTCGTCGCCCTCGCGCCACTTCAGATCGCAGCTCGTCCCCATCAGCCGCTTGAAGATCTTCGAGAAGTGGCCGGAGTGGAGCACGACCAGGCCCATCCCGTCCAGCACCCGCGCCGCCACGCGCTCGACGACCTCGTCGCGGACCTCGCCGTGGGCCAGGTGGCCCCACCAGACCAGCACGTCGGTGGCGGCCAGAACCTCCTCCGTCAGCCCATGCTCGGGCTCGTCCAGGGTGGCCGTGCGGGCCTCCAGGCCGGCGGCGCGCAGGGCGGCGGCGATCGTCGCGTGGATGCCGTCCGGGTAGATGGCGGCGACGCGCTCGTCGCGGCGCTCGTGGCGGTACTCGTTCCAGACCGTGACGCTGATGGGCTCGCTCATGATGTTTCCTTCTCTATGCCGCGGCTCTCTCCAGGCCCTACGCGCTGCGCGGGGCCGCGAGCACGCCTGCCACCGTCGCTAGCGCGATAGAGTGTAGCACGAACCTCGGCCTACGTTTCTGCCCCAGACTCGGGCGTGCCACTAGAGCCCCAGCAGGCGCAGCAGGGGCGGCGCGAGCAGGGCGACCATATGGCAGCGCCCGCACTCAGGTGGGCCGGTTCCGTGCTACCATAGTGGCCCGCCCCCCTGCTCCCTCTTTTCATACGGTAAGGCAATGCAGCCACTACCAGAGCCGATCGCCGAGTTCGTCCGCCGCGGCCGCGCCAGCCTCAAGGGCGAGGTGCGCGCCGACGCCATCACCCGCGCCCTCTACGCCACCGACGCCTCAAGCTACCAGATCACGCCCCTGGCCGTGGTCACGCCCTACGACCACGCCGACGTGCAGGCGGCCCTCAGCCTCGCCGCCGAGCTGCGCCTGCCGGTGCTCCCGCGCGGCGGGGGCAGCAGCCTGGCCGGCCAGAGCGTGGGCGAGGCGGTGGTGCTCGACTTCACCAAGCACATGCACGGCCTGCTCGCCGTGGACGCGGCGGCCCGCCGGGCCCGCGTGCAGCCCGGCATCACCCTCGATGTGCTCAACCGCCGCCTGGCCCCCCACGGCCTCAAGTTCGGCCCCGACCCCGCCTCGGCCGTTGTCTGCACTCTGGGCGGCATGGTCGGCAACAACTCCACCGGCGCCCACTCCATCCTCTATCGCATGACCGCCGACCACGTGCTCGGGCTCGACGCCATCCTCGCCGACGGCGCCCCCGCCCGCTTCGAGAGCACGCCCCGCGGCGCCGTGGGCGAGCTGGTGATGCGCGGCGGCCTGCTCGGGGCGATCTGGCAGCGCGTGCCCGCGATCGTCGAGAGCGTGCGCGCCGAGCTGCTGGCCCGCGAGCAGCGCACCTGGCGCCGCTGCGGCGGCTACAACCTCGACCGTCTGCTCGACCCCGAGCAGATCAACCTGGCCCAGCTGATCTGCGGCAGCGAGGGCACCCTGGCGGCCTATACCGCCATCGACCTGGCCCTGGTGCCCCTGCCGCGCCACACCGCGATCGTGATGGTCGCCTTCGACGAGCAGCACGCCGCCCTCGAGGCTGTCCCGGAGATGCTCGCCAGCGAGCCCGCCGCGATCGAGCATATCGACCGCTTCCTGATGCGCATGCAGCGCGAGGCCGGCGGCGACTACAGTATCGCCCAGTTCATCGGCGCCGACGACCCCGAGGCCGTGCTGATCACCGAGTTCTATGGCGACAGCCCCGCCGAGGTGGCCTCACGGGTGGCCCGCCTCGAGCAGATCCTGGCCCGCGTGGCCCCTTCGTCGCGACGTTACCGCTTCGATCAGCCCGCAGCCCAGCAGGCGGTCTGGGGCATGCGCAAGGCTCAGTCAGGGCTGCTCTCGCGCCAGCGCTCGGCCCTGAAGCCCCTCAGCTTCGTCGAGGATGTGGCCGTGCCCGTGCAGCACCTGGCGGCCTACATCCACGACCTGCTGCGCATCACCGCGGCCTTCGGCGTCGAGGTGACCATGGGCGCCCACGCCAGCGCCGGCTGCCTCCACGTGCTGCCCTTCCTCAATCTGAAGACGGCCCTCGACGTCGAGCGCATGCAGGCGATCAGCGCCGCCACCGCCGAGCTCGTGGGCCGCTACGACGGCGTGATGAGCAGCGAGCACGGCGACGGCCTGGCCCGTAGCTGGCTCAACCGGCGCGTCTTCGGCGAGCCGATCTACCGCGCTTTTCAGCAGGTGAAGGCCGCCTTCGACCCCCACAACCGCATGAACCCCGGCAAGATCGTCGATGGGCCGCCGATGACCGCGAACCTGCGCTTCGGCCCCGCCTACAGCACGATCACCCTGCGCGAGCAGTACGACTGGTCGCACGACGGCGGCCTGGCCGGCGCGATCGAGATGTGCAACGGCCAGGGGTACTGCCGCAAGGTCGAGGGCGGCACCATGTGTCCCACCTACATGGTCACCCGCGACGAGCGCGATACCACCCGCGGGCGCGCCAACGCGCTGCGCACCGCGCTCTCGGGCCTGCTGCCCCCCGACGAGCTCTTCGCCCCGCAGATGCTCGAGATCCTGGATCTCTGCGTGGGCTGCAAGGCCTGTCAGTCCGAGTGCCCCTCGTCGGTGGACATGGCGCGCATCCGCAGCGAGTACCTCTATCACTACCACCAGCGCCACGGCGCAGACGCCCGCACCCGCCTCTTCGCCGCGATGCCGCAGGTCGCCCGCGCCGTCACCGCCCTGCCCCTGCTCGCCCGGGCCGCCAACGCCCTCGCGGGCCTGCCGCCCGTGCGCGCCGCCACGGCCAGGCTGCTGGGCCTGGCGCCCGAGCGCAGTCTGCCGCGCTTCGCCCCGCAGCGCTTCAGCCGGGCCCGGCGCGCGCCCTCGGCGAGGGGCGAACGGGTGGTGCTCTATGTGGACACCTGGGCCGAGCACCAGCAGCCCCAGGTCGCCCACGCCGCCCACGCCGTGCTCAGCGCCGCCGGCTACAGCGTGATCGTGCCGCCCTACGCCTGCTGCGGCCGCACGCTGATCAGCAAGGGCTTCCTGCCTGAGGCGCGGGCGGCCGCCCGGCGCGTCCTCGACACCCTGGCGCCCTACCTCGCCGAGGGCGTGCCGGTGGTCGGCCTCGAGCCCTCCTGCATCCTCACCTTCCGCGACGAGTACCTGGCGCTGCTGCCCGACGAGCGCCGCACGGGGCTGGCCCGCCTCGCCCTCACCTTCGAGGAGTTTGTCGCCGCCCACCCCGAGCGCTTCGGCGCTGTGCTGCGGCAGGGCCCGCCCCGCGAGGCCATCCTCCACGGCCACTGCCACCAGAAGGCCCAGGTGGGCACGGGGCCCGCGCGGGCGGCCCTGGCCCTGGCCGGCTATCGCGTCACCGATCTGGACTCCGGCTGCTGCGGCATGGCCGGCTCCTTCGGCTACGAGGCCGAGCACAGCGCCATGAGCCAGGCCATGGCCGGGCGCGTGCTGCTGCCCGCCGTGGCCGCCGCCGGCCCCGCGGCGACGATTGTCGCCGCCGGCGTGAGCTGCCGCCAGCAGATCGGCGACCTCGCCGGCCGCGTCGCGCTCCACCCGGCCGAGGTCCTGGCGCGCCATCTGGCCGATGAGTGATGACCGCTGTCATTCCGAACCGGGGGCTGGAGGGCCCAGTGCAGCTTTCCGGAAGCGCCTGTCTGGTTGAGACCAAGGACGAAAGACCAAAGACCAACTACCCAGCAGGAGCCCGACCCTGGTCGCGGTCAATTTGACCACGAAGGACACGAAGGCCACGAAGGGAGGAGAGAAGCCGTGCCAGACCGAGTCCTTGCGAGCCGCTCGCTTGGCACAGGCGCACGGCTCTGGCGCCGGGCAGGCTTCAAGCCTTCGCGTTCTTCGTGGTCTTCGTGGTGAAAAATGGAACCCTCGTCGCAATACTAGGCTCGTCCAGGCCCCGTAGTCTGGCGCTCGGCCCGTGGCCCTATCGCTACCAGTGGAGGGCGACGCCAATATACGCGTCGCGCTCCTTGAGCAGGCCTTCGTAGAGGGCGGGGGCCTCAGAGCCGTGGGCGTCGTGGGTGATCATGGCGTCGAGGTTGACCTTGCCGCTCTCCAGCAGGTGGACGAGCAGGCGTATCCCGCGGTCGCGCACGAACGGGAACTTCTCGCGCGGGTCGAGGCCGATCGCCGAGCCGTGGGCGCCGATCAGCTGGATCGAGCGGCCGTGCAGGTTCCAGTAGAAGTCCACGTCGCCTGCGATACCGCGCGGGCTGCCGACCATGACCACCTTGCCGCCGTCCGCCACCACGTGCATGGCGGCGTTCACCGTGTTCGGCACCCCGGTCGCCTCGACGACAATGTCGGGGAGCTGGCCGCCGTTCAGCTCGCGCAGCGCAGCCCGCAGATCGTCGACGTTCGGGTCCAGCGTCGCGACGCCGCTGGCCGCCTCGGCCACGTCGCGCCGTCGGGCCACGGGGTCGATCCCGATCAGCGGGTAGGCGCCGGCGGCCGAGAAGAGCCGCAGCGTGATCTGGCCGATCGTGCCGAGCCCGAACACCGCCACCGCCTGACCGGCCACAGCCCCGCTCTGGATCAGGGCCGTGAGCGGGAAGCGGGCCAGGGTGGCGAAGGCGGCCACCCTGGCGGGCACGTGGTCGGCGATCGGGTGGGCCAGGGCGCGCTGGTTCAGATCGACGATCCCGTAACTCTCGTGGCGCGCCTCATAGATAATGCGCTCGCCCACCTGGTGGCTGGTCACGCCCTCGCCCAACTGCGCCACGCGCCCTACGCCGCTATAGCCGGGCGTGAAGGGGAAGCGCGGCCAGGTGCGGGTCGGGTCGTTCAGCCACTGGTGGACCCCGGTATAGACGGCCAGCTCGGTGCCGGCGCTGATCGCGCTGGCCTCGTGCTTCACGAGCAGCTGGCCCGGGCCTGGCTCGGGGATGGCGTACGGCTGGATCTCTACGGCGAAGGGGTGCGGCATCACCGCGCGGGCGCCCTGTGCCATGGTCGTTTCCTCCTTGAAGCGAGCTACTGGGCGGTCCACCCGCCGTCAATCGTCAACGTCGCGCCGGTCATGAAGCTGGAGGCGTTTGAGGACAGGAACACAATCGCGCCGCCCAGCTCGTCCGGGTCGCCCCAGCGCCCGAGCGGGATGCGGTCGATGAAGGACTGGTAGGCCGCCGGGTTGTTCATCACCGGCCGGTTCATGTCGGTCATGAACGGGCCGGGCGCGAGCGCGTTCACCGTGACGCCGTGCGGCGCCCACTCGACGGCGAGGGTGCGGGTGAGCTGGATGAGCCCGCCCTTCGCGGCGGTGTAGGCGGGGCGCTCGGCCAGCCCCACCTGGCCGAGCATCGAGCTGATGTTGACGATGCGGCCCCACCCGGCGGCGATCATGGCCGGCGCGGCGGCCTGGCTGCAAAGAAAGGCGCCCGTGAGGTTGACCTCCAACACCTGCCGCCAATCCTCAAGGGTGAACTCCAGCGAGGGCCGGCGTAGATTCACGCCGGCGCTGTTGATCAGGATGTCGAGGCGACCCAGCTCGGCGACGACGCGCTCAACCGCCGCGCGCACCTGTTCGGGCTCGGTCACGTCGCCGGCGAGCCCGAGCGTGCGCCGTCCGCTGTCCGCGGCGACCACGGCCGCCGCCGCCTGCGCGGCATCGGGGCGCCTGCCGAGCAGCGCCACCTCGGCGCCCGCCCCGGCCAGGGCCCGCGCAAAGACCAGGCCGAGCCCGCCGCTCCCGCCGGTCACCAGGGCGACGCGGCCGCCCAGCTGAAACTGTTCGAGTGGAAACGTCATAGGCCTCTCCTCTACACTATTGCCCTGGCTCAGGCGAGCCCGCGCAGGTGCGCCACACTTCGCACGAACTGCTCGCGCTCCCAGGCGGCAGTCTCCTCCACCGAGGCCCCCCGCTCCCAGGGGCTCTGCCAGGGCTCGCCGGCGGGACGCGTGTTTTCGGCGAGCATGGCCAGGGCCGGCCCGAGCTCGAGGGCGTGCTGCGGCGGGAAGCCCGCCAACCAGTCCTCCTCGAAGATCCGGATATGGCGCGCGAACAGGGCCGCCAGCTCGATATGGTAGGTCGCCGCGGGCGCCGCCTCGCGCAGCAGGGCGCGCATCGCCGCCCAGTCGATCACGCCCTCGCCGAGGGCGCAGCGCGCCAGCCTGTAGCCCGACGCGGTCGCGTGGACCTGGTAGTCCTTCAGGTGAATATTGACGATCTTTGAGCCCAGCTTCTGGGCGAAGCGAAATGGCTCTTCGCCGACGGCCAGGGGATTGACCACGTCGAAGGTGACGCCCACACGCTCGCCGCCGATCGCGCAGAGGGCCAGCAGATCGTCCGAGGTCGCGTCCTGGTGATTCTCGAGGCCCAGGGTCAGGTCGTGTCGCTCCAGGTCTGCCCGCAGCGTGGCAAGCCGCCGGCCAATCTCCTCCACATGGGCGGGCCAGCCGCCGGCTAACTTGCCTCGCTCGCCCTCCAGGACCGTGCTGAGGGTGGCGCGCACCACCTTCGCCCCGGCCCTGGCGGCCAGGGGCAGGAGCATCCGCAGCTGCTCGATCTCCACGACCCCCGTGTCGACCACGAGCCCCAGGCCCCGCTGTTCCAGCGCCTCGCGGAGCCGATCGATCGTCGGCCCATTCAGGTCCGGCAGCATACCGGCGAGCGGCATCTCGACGCCGCTCAGCCTGTGCTCTGTCGCGAGGGCGATCATCCCGGCCGCGTCGAGCGGCGTGACGAGGGCGGGCCGGCCATCGCCATGCACAAAGCCGCAACCGCACGGGAACGAGTACGCGGCGACGCCGAACCAGGCCTCGCGGGCTGCGAGATCGATCATGCTGAACTCCTGCAACCATTGCCTATAGAAGGTGCGTGGGCCTGGGAATTGTCTCACATAATTCGCTACCTGCGCGAGGCAATCGGGGGAGAGTCGCACGCTCTGAA
>CAZKTU010000200.1:2971-12778 GCA_964555675.1 uncultured Oscillochloris sp. | reverse complement strand
TCCTGGCGATCGCCTCCAGGATATCTTCCAGGTACAGGCGATAGTCCCTCGGCATAGACAACCTCGCTCAGGATAGCCGGCCGTAGGCGCGATTTGAGCGTATCAACCAGCACGAGATCGACCGGGCGGCCAAAGGTATCTTCGAGCCAGAGCTTCAGGTCCATATAGCTATCGAAGGAGACACGCTCGAGATCAACCAGAAAATCAATATCGCTGTCAGGTCGGGGCGTCCCACGCCGGTACGAACCAAATAAACCAAGCGAGCGCACCCCCAACGCTTTCAGGTGTTCGCGGTTGCGCGTAAGCTCAGCGAGTAGCTCCGCGGCCGTTTCTGGTCTCGTCGTTAAGCTCATAAAGCTCTGCGTCTTTGCTTCAGAACTGGCAGCGAGTTTCCGAAAAGCGGTACAAAATCAGACCGGCGCCCCCATTGTAGCATAGGGGTGCATGGCAAGGCGCCCTGCAGGCGGCCTTCGCCCTCGTTGCCGGACCGTTCACGGCCGCGGCGGCCCCGGCGGCCCCCGACGCAGTGCCCCCATCTCCCGCGCGCGGGAGATGGGGGCTGGGGGGGTGAGGGCCCCTACCGCCGCGTATACGGCGCCCACACCGGGTAGGTCACCGCGGTCAGGGTCTCGCTGATCGTGCGGCTCGCGGCGCTGGCATTGCCGGCCCCGTCGAGCACCCGGATCGTGAAGCGGTAGGTCCCCGGCACCAGGTCGGCCGCGCTGAAGAAGTCGGTCAGCGTGATCGTGTCGCGCAGGTTCAGGCTGCCGTCCCCATTCACCACGAACGAGTCCAGCTCGTCGAAGGGGATGCGCACGGGCGCGCTGGTCGGGGTCACCCCATTCACCGTCGGGGCCACCGCGACTAGCTCGAGCCCCGCTAGCACCCCGCCCACATCGCTCGCCACCAGGTTGTCGAGGGCCAGCCGCATCTGGGCCGTGCCGTCGGGGTAGGGCACCAGCGTCGCCGCCGACTCGCTGGCCAGGCCCGTGAAGAGCGGCGCCACCGGGTCGTAGACCACGGTGCGCGTGACCCCCGTCGTGCTGTTGCCCAGCTGGTCGGCCGCGGCGAAGCTCAGCACCTTTGGCCCGGGCGTCGCCGGGTTGCCGGTCAGCTGCACATTCTGGATGACCAGCGTCGTGCCGGCCACCGGCAGGCTGATGCTGCCCCCGCTCACCGGCCCGCTGACCGAGGCGCTTGCGAGGCCCGAGCAGTCGGCCCCGCTATACACGAACACCGTGGCATTGAGCGAGTTGGTGTAGCCCGGGTCGAGCGCCGGCGTTACCCCCGAGACGTAGTAGTCGGCCTGCACCGCCTGGTCGAGCACGATCGTGTCGCTGTTCGGCGTGACCTGCGTCGTCGAGCCCGCCCGCAGCTGCGTATACAGCGTCAGGGCCGAGCAGTTCGGGTTCGCCCCCGCCGGCAGCGGCACCGCGATCGTCGGACTGGCCACGTTGAAGGGGCCGAAGGCCGCGTTCGCCGCCGGCGGCGCGCCCCAACTCGAGCGCACCTCGGTCGGCGCGCCGGTCAGGCCCGTGAAGGTCACGTTCAGCGTAGACTTATTGGTGGTCGCCGCCCCGCCCTCGATGCTGATCCCCGTGGCGCCGACGTTATTCACCGGCAGGGCCACCAGGAAGTAGCGCCCGAAGGGGATGTCGTTGCCGTCGAAGCGCTCGACCACCGCGTGGCCGTAGCTGCGGTCGCGCAGGCTGGCCGCGGCCCGCACGTTGGCGATGAACTGCCCGCCCTCCTGGATGGCCAGCAGGCGGTCGGGGGCCGTGTTCGGCTGCCCGCCGCCATAGCCCTGCCCGGGCCGCCTGTAGGTGTAGTACAGCCCCACCGGGCCGTTGGCCTTGCTGTTGATGAAGAGGTGCGTATTGCCGGCCGGGTCGATGTCGATCCCGGTCGAAAGCGTATCGCCCCGGGCCAGGCGGATCACATTCGACCAGGTGCCGGTGGGCGAGCGGTCGGCCACATAGACCCCGGCGCCCAGGCCGCTCTCCTTCTCGGTGCTGCGCATGGCGATCGAGAAGCTGCCGTCGGGCCCCACGGCCACGCTCGGGTTGGCGAAGTTGCGGTCGGGCACGGCGGGGATGCGCTCCTGGAGGAAGCCGCTGCCGTTCCAGATCCCCAGGTAGCCCTGCAGGTAGGCGTCGTCGCCCTCGATCCGGTCGCGGTAGTAGGCCACGGCCAGCTTGCGCCCCGGCCCGGCCGCCACGTCGAGGAAGGGCTCGACCTTCACCGTGCCGATGCTCTCGGCCGGCACGTTCCAGTTCGTCCCGTCGGGCGAGCGGCGGTACTTCACCGGCAGGCCGACCTCGCGCCAGAAGACGAAGACGCCGTCCTCGTTGGCCGCCACCTCGACCTCGAAGGGCTGGGCCACGCCGTAGACCGTAGTCTGCGGCCGGAAGTCGGCGTCGCTCGGCCCCTTCCAGCGCATGTAGATGCGCCGGTCGTTGGCGTTGATCCAGGCCACGTAGATCGTGCCGTCGTCCTTGGCGAAGACCGACGCCGTCGCGTAGTCGGGGGTGCCGCCCGCATTGCCGAGGGTGCGCGGCTCGGGGAAACTGGTCGCCGTGTCGGCCTTGGTCCACAGACGGGCGAATTCGCGCTCGGCGTTGCCCGCCACATACACGGTGCTGCCGAAGGTATCGATATGGGGGAACTTCTGCCGCTCGGAGTTGGGCAGGGCGGCCTCGACAATAAAGGAGGGGCTGCCCTGGGCCAGGGCCGGTAGCGGACTGCCGGCGGCCAGCGCCGAGGCTAGCAGAGCGGCAAGAAGAAGGACTCGCTTAAACAATGGGGTCTCCTAACTGGGCGGCCGGGTCGACGAGTGGGCGGGGCGCAGCGTGGCGCGTCCGTCCGGCCGCAGCGACTAACGTTCCGTGGGCGATCCTCGTGGTCGCCCACCTCGGGCCTACTGGCTCAGGGCGCGCACGGCCCGCAGGCTGGCCCTGGCGTCCATCAGGGGTGTATACTCCAGGCCGACATAGCCTTTGTAGCCCCGCTCGCGGAGCACCCCGAACAGGTGCTCGTAGTTGATCTCGCCGGTGCCCGGCTCGTGACGGCCCGGGACATCGGCGACGTGGATATGGCCGATCAGGTCGAGGTTGTCGAGGATGCGCCTGGTCAGGTTGCCCTCGCTGATCTGCTGGTGATAAACATCGAAGAGGAGCTTGACGTGGGGGCTGCCCACCTCGCGTACGATCGCGAAGCCCTCATCAGAGGATGAGAGATAGACGCCGGGATGGTCGATCTGGTTCAGCGGCTCGAGCACCAGGCAGAGGTCGGCGTCCGCGGCGGTCGCCGCGGCCTCTTTGAGCAGGCTCACCAGATTGGCGCGCTGCTCCTCGCGGGGGACGCCCGGCAGGGCCGGGCCGCTGGTGAGGATCAGGTTGCTGCAGGCCAGGTCGAAGGCCAGCGAGGCGGCCCGCGTGATCTCGGCCAGGGCCTGCTGGCGCTCGGCCGGGTCGACCAGGGACGAGCTATTGCCGCAGAAGGCGCTCACCTCGAGCCGCAGGGCCATCTTGAGCGCCAGGGTGATATTCATATCCTTGCCCTGGCGGCTCCAGAACTCGAAGGCCGAGAAGCCCAGGTCGGCCACATACTCGAGGCGCTGCTCAAAGGGCTTGTCGCTGAACAGCGTCTCGACGCAGACGGAGAAGCGGAGCGGGGGGAGTGCGGCCATAGAGCACCTCGGCTATTGAAAGACAGCATACCATCACTCGGTCTCGCCCAGCAGCGCCGCCACGGCGGCCTCCAGCTGACGGTCGCGGCCGAGGGCCCACTCGCCGAGGGGCCGCTCGACCTCGACGTCGACGGGCCTGCCGCGGCCCTCGAGATCTTCGCCCTCGGGGGTGACCACCGAGAAGCGCGGCAGCCGCAGCGAGGCCCCGTCGAGCAGGCGGGTGCTGTAGGTCCAGATCACGGCCCCGGCCGTGGGTCGGCCCACCACCTTGCCGAGGCCGAGGCGGCGGTAGCTCTCGCTGAGCATCTCGGTGTTGCTGGCCGAGCGCTCGTTGGTGACTAGTACGGTTGGCTTGTTCAGGACCCTGTTGCCGGCCAGGTGGCCGGCGTCTGTGGCCGCCCGCTCGCGGAATCCGCTGAGCAGACCCGAGCGCCGCGTGAGCACGTCCAGAATAAATGTGGCCGTGTGGCCGCCACTATTGTAGCGCACATCGACGATCACGCCATCCTTGCCATAGGCCTCGGCGTCCAGGTCGGCCAGGAACTGCTGGTAGGCCGGGTAGCTCATCTGCTCGATATGTACATACCCCAGGCGCCCGCCGCTAACCTTGCCGACATAGCGCTCGTTGCCGTAGACCCAGTCGCGGTAGCGCAGCCGCCAGTAGCTGTTCGCGTCGATCGGCCGCAGGTCCAGCTCGCGGGTCGGCCCGCCCTCGGCCGTCTCGGCCAGGCTCAGGCGCACCCTGCGGCCCACCGTGCGGCGCAGCAGCCGGTCGAGGCTCGCCCCCGGCCCCACGGCCGCGCCGTCCACGGCCCGCAGGTACTCGCCGGGCCGCGGCGGGCGCGCGACGGCCGCGGCGGGGCTGTCGGGGATGAGCCGCTGCACCCGCAGCAGCCCGTGGGCCCGCAGCTCGACCGGGTCGAAGATGATCCCCGTGTAGCCGTCGCCGCCCCCCCAGCCGCCGAAGCCGTTGAAGAAGCTGCCCAGGTGCGAGGCCTGCAGCTCGCCGACCATGAGGTTGATCACGGTGTGCAGCTCGTCGCCGGTCTGGGCGCCCGCCACCAGGGGCGCGAAGCGCTCGCGCAGGGCGCCCCAGTCTTGCCCGCGGAAGGTCGGGTCGTAGAAGCTGTCGCGCAGGGCTCGCCAGGCCTCGCCGAAGATCTGGCGCTTCTCGCGGTGGAAGTCCACCGTCAGGTCGCCGCGCACCGCCACCCGCAGCGGCTCGTTGCCGCCGGGGAACTTGCGCACGGTGATCAGGCCATCCTCGATATAGAAGAAGGCCCGCCCGTCGGGCGTGAACTGCACCGCGTGCTTACCGCTCTCGCTGGCGGTCAGCGGGCGCGGGGGCTGGTCCGAGCGCGCCTCGTCGAGGGGCAGCGTCCAGACGTTGACCTTGCCCGCCACCACGGCGAGCAGCAGCAGGTCCTTGCTGTCGGGGCTAATCGCCGCCGCCGCCGCGTCCATCTGGATCGGGGTCAGGAAGCGCAGCCGCCGCTCGATGCCCTCGAGCTCGATCTGCAGGGCCGCCGGGTCGGGGCCCTGGGCCGGCTGCGCCGGGGCCTCCTCGGGCGCGGCCTCCTCCTCGGCGGGCGGCGCCTCCTTCGCCTGCTCGGCCTCCGCGGGCGGGGCCTCGCCCTCGACGGCGATGCCCTCGGGCGCGCGCGCCGAGGCCGCCTCGGGCTCCTCGGGGCTCTGCTCGGCGGGGCCTGGCCGCTGCTCTCTGCCCTTGGCCCGCTCGTCCTTCTCCTCGAACAGCTTCTCGAACTCCGCCTCGCGAAAGAGCGGCGCCGGCGGGCGCAGATCGACCCGCACGATCTGGGCCTCGGCGCGATGCTGCTGGGTGGTGAAGACCAGGAACTGGCCGTTGGGCGCCCAGAGCAGGTCGCCGCCCTCGAGGTTGCTCAGAAAGGTGATCTGGCGCGGCTCGCCCGCGTCGACGGGCGCCACCGAGACATTGCTGAAATAGCGCTCGTCCTGGGCCAGGTAGGCCAGCCAGCGCGAGTCGGGCGACCAGGCCAGGTCGGCCGCCACCACGAAGCGCGCCCGGCACAGCTCGCGCGGCTCGCCGCCGGCCACGCCGAGCAGACGCAGCGAGTCGTGGCCGCTGATATAGGCGATCCACTTGCCGTCGGGCGAGACCTTCGGCAGGCCCTTGGGCGTGAGGTCATGGGTCAGGCGCGTCTCCTGGCGGGCGGCGAAGTCGTAGCGGTAGATCTCGTCCTCGCCGTGGCGGTCCGAGACATAGACCAGGCTGCGGCTGTCGGGCGTCCAGGCGATCTGGCTCTCGCGGGCGCTGGTGTCGGTGACGCGAAACGAGGGGCCCTGGCGCAGGTCGCGGTCGGTCTCTTTGTCGGCGAAGTCGACAAAGACCTCGCCGCGGGCCACGAAGGCGATCTTCTTGCCGTCGGGGCTCAGGCGCAGCTCGCTGAAGCCGCGGTTCCAGCTCTCCTCGCGCACGGGGGTGATCTTGCTGTCGGCGCGCACGCTGATTGTGATCGGCGCAGACTCGCCGCTGGCCGGGTCGAAGCGCCAGATCCGCCACTCGCGCTCGAAGACGATCAGCCCCGAGCGGCGGGCGATCTGGGGGAAGAGCAGACGCCCCTCGCGGAAGAAGGTGAGCTGGCGCGGCTCGCCGCCCTCGGCCGGCACCCGCCACAGATTCTCGACCCCGTCGCGGTCGCTGACGAAGTAGATACTCTTGCCGTCGGGCGCCCAGAGGGGCCAGGCGTTGCGGCCCGCGTAGGGGGCGGCCAGGGCGCTGAGGAAGCCCTCGGGCGAGCGCTGGGGGGCGTCGTTCGCCCGGCCGGGGCCGGCGAGCATGCGCAGGGCCGCGTAGCCCCCCTCGCCCCAGGCCGGCGACTCGGCGCTCGGGCCGATCCAGATCTCGCCGGGCGAGAAGGGGTTGGGGCCGCGACGCCACCAGCGCTCGCGGATGTTGCTGAAGGCCAGCTGCTGGCCGTCGGGCGAGAGGCTGACCTGGCCGAGCTGCTCGTAGGGCTCGCAGTAGACCAGGGCGGGCGTGCCGCCGTCGAGGCCGACCCGGTAGATCGACGGGCCGATCTGGTCGCGGTCGGCGGTGAAGTAGAGCGCCTCGCCGTCGGCCGCCCAATCCTCGACCGCGCAGTACTCGTCGTGGGCGGTGAGCTGGCGCATCTGGCCGCCCTCGAGCGCGAGCACGTAGATGTCGCCCCGGCCGGTGCGGCTGGCGCTGAAGGCCAGGCTCGCCCCATCGGGGCTAAAGCGCGGGCTATAGTGCGAGGCCGAGTGGGCGGTCAGGCGCTCGGCGGGGCCGCCCGCCGCGTCGACCAGCCAGAGGTCCCCCGCGTACAGAAAGGCCACCCGCCGCCCGTCAGGGTCGATGGCCGGAGTGCGGAAATATGGCTTTGGTGCAGGCTCTGTCACACATACTCCCCATCTGCCGGTCGCCCGGTCTGCTCGTCCCCCGGCCCCCTCGTCTGCGCGTCCGCGCGCCCCGGCGTCATCCCCGGCCCCGCGCTCTCCCAGCTGATCGTACGGCTCAGTATACCCTCGACCGGGCCGGGCAGCATGGCCGCGAGCCAGAGCGTGAGGCGGTCGCCGAGGCCGACATAGGCCAGGCGCGGCTCGCGACGGGCGGCGCGCAGAATCGTCGCGGCCACGGCCTCGGGGGGGACGCCCTTCGGCGCGACGCGGCGGCGCTCGCTGCCCGCGCCGAGCCGGTGCGCGCCGAAGCCCGTGCGGGTGGTGCCGGGGCGCACCACGCTCACGGCCACGCCGGTGCCGCGCAGCTCCATGCGCAGGGCCTCGCTGAGCCGCTCGAGGCCGGCCTTGGCGGCGGCGTACCCCCCCAGGTAGGGTAGGGGCTGGGCGGCCAGGACGCTGGAGACATTGATGATCTGCCCGCGGCCGGCCATATGCGGCAGGGCGGCCTGGATCAGGCGCAAGGGGCCGAGCAGGTCGACGGCCATGGCCCGCTCGAGGTCGCCCGGGTCGAGGGCGGCGACCGGCCCGGCCAGGCCGACCCCGGCATTATTGATCAAGATATCGACCCGCCCGAAGCGGGCGACCGTCTGGTCGATCAGC
Source organism: uncultured Oscillochloris sp. (assembly GCA_964555675.1). Classification (GTDB taxonomy): domain Bacteria; phylum Chloroflexota; class Chloroflexia; order Chloroflexales; family Chloroflexaceae; genus CAIWXH01. The sequence goes on along the minus strand of CAZKTU010000200.1, from coordinate 5,028 downwards.
GCCTGACAGGCCCCCGGGTCGCTCACATCGGTCGGCGCCACCAGGGGCGCCCCGGGCAGCGTGGCGGCCAGGCGCTCCAGGGCCTCGCGCGAGCGGGCGGCCAGGGCCAGGCGCGCCCCGGCCGCGGCAAAACGCCGCGCTGTGGCCGCCCCGATCCCCGCCGAGGCCCCCGTGATGATGACGACTTTGCCGTGTGGGTCCATAGTTTGGAAGGATGATGGATGAAGGATGAGCCGGGCCCCGTTAGACGAGGTTCATCCACTCGTTGCAGGGGCCTGAGGCCCCTCCGCCCCGCCGCGGGCAGCGGCGAAGACCGTAACTCGGTTACGAACCCTGCCTTACGCAGCCTGGGTCAGGTGTTTGCAGATTCCGGCCTTGATTGTTTGGCTGGGCACCGCGTGGCCGAGCATCCCCTCGAGCATGCGCGAGGTCTCCATCAGGGCGGGCAGGTCGAGGCCTGTGGCGACACCCATCTCGTGGAGCATATGGGTCAGGTCCTCGGTGCAGAGATTGCCGGGGGCGCCCGGGGCGAAGGGGCAGCCGCCGATGCCGCCGACGCTGCTGTCGAACTCGCTCACCCCGAGCTGCAGGGCGGCCAGGATGTTGGCGAGGCCGGCGCCGCGAGCGCTATGCAGGTGCAGACGCAGGGGCTGGCGGGGGAAGCGCTCGTGGAAGGCGCGCACCACCTGCTGCACCAGCACCGGGTGGCCCATCCCCGTGGTATCGCCGAGGGTCACCTGCTCGGCGCCCAGTTCGAGCAGGCGGGCGCAGAGCTCGAGCACCCGCGCGATGGGCACGTGGCCCTCGAAGGGGCAGCCGAAGGCCACCGAGAGCACGGCGTCGAAGGGCAGCCCGGCCGCGCGCACGGCCGCGCTCATATCGGCCACATTGGCCAGGGACTGCTCGACGCCCATGTTGACATTACTCTGGTTGTGGCTCTCGCTGGCGCTGAGGAAGACCTGCACCGCGTCGGCGCCGGCCTCGACGGCCCGCCTGGCCCCGAACAGGTTCGGCGCGATCGCGCTGTAGACCACGCCGGGGCGGCGGCGCAGGGCCGCGAAGAGGGCGGGGGTATCGGCCATCTGCGGGACATTCTGGGGCTTCACGAAGGCCCCGACCTCGATCGCGGCGAGACCCGTGGCGGCCAGGGCGTCGATAAGGCGAAGCTTATCTGCAGTAGAGAGGATGACCTCCTCGTTCTGGAGACCATCGCGGGGCCCGACCTCGCGGATCGCGACGCGTGGGGGCAGGGCCTGCGGGCCAGCGGCTGCTGTCATCATCGACCTCCTCTGGTGCCGTGGATCTGCCGCACGGCTCATGGTAGAGGAGCCCAGAGGCCTTGTCAAACCTCGCCGGCAAAATTCTACGGGCCCCCAAACATTTGAGATGACACGTAACTCATCTGTAACCATCTTTGGTACCCTCGAACCATACGCACAAGCGTGAACGAAGGTACCCGCAGGGTTGCACCCGACAGTGCATAGATGTTTAAGGAGGACCGGCATGGACTGGACGAAGCAGGCGAACGACATGCTCAAGACCTATACCAGCACACAGCAGAAGGTATGGGAGAGCTGGGTCTCTTCGATGCAGGTGATGGCGACGCCCCAGAGCCCCGAGGCCTGGCAGAAGACCGTGGACACCTGGCGCGGCACCGTGAAGTACGCCCTCGAGCAGCAGCTCGAGCTGACCCGCCTCTGGGCCGAGAGCGTCGCCACCTCGTCGGTCAACATGCCCAGCATGCCCAGCGTCCCCGGGATGCCGGCCATGCCCGGCGTGCCCGCCACGGCCGTCGAGTGGACCCGCCAGATGCTCGAGATGACCCGCACCTGGACCGAGACCCAGGTCCGCTTCTCGGAGAACTGGTTCGAGATGCTGAAGAAGGCCGAGCCGAGCGCCCTGGGTCAGAGCTGGGACGTGGGCCAGGCCCAGAAGATCATGGCCACCTGGCAGGAGGCCGCCCAGAAGGCCGTCGAGGCCCAGACCCAGTTCAGCCAGATGATGGTCAAGGCCACCACCAGCCTCAACTCGGTCGACCTCAAGAAGTAAGACGAGGG
>CAZKTU010000200.1:0-2871 GCA_964555675.1 uncultured Oscillochloris sp. | reverse complement strand
AGGCGTGGAGGGTTATCCCCTCCACGCCTCTTGTTTATCGATACCCTTCGGCCTGCATATTGAACAGGCGCGCGTAGGTCCCGTCGAGCTCGAGCAGATCGTGGTGGGTGCCGAGCTCGCTAATGCGGCCGCCCTCGATCACGGCGATGCGGTCGGCCATACGCACGGTGCTGAAGCGGTGGCTGATCAGGAAGGCGATGCGCCCGGCGGTCAGCTCGCGGAAGCGCTGGAAGATCTCGTACTCGCGCTCGGCGTCGAGGGCCGCGGTGGGCTCGTCGAGGACCAGCACCTCGCTGTCGCGCATGAAGGCCCGCCCAAGGGCGATCTTCTGCCACTGGCCGCCCGAGAGCTCGGCGCCCTTCTCGAACCAGCGCCCGAGGATGGTATCGTAGCCCTGGGGCAGGCGCTCGACCACCTCGTCGGCGCCGCCGCGCTCGGAGGCCGAGATGATGCGCGCCTCGTTCTCCAGCTCGTCGATCTGGCCGAAGCCGATATTCTCGCGGGCCGAGACCTGGTAGCGCACGAAGTCCTGGAAGATCACCCCGATACACTGGCGCAGGTCGTCGAGCTCGTACTCGCGCAGGTCGACCCCATCGAGCAGGATCTCGCCCTCGGTCGGGTCGTAGAGCCTGGTCAGCAGCTTGATCAGGGTCGTCTTGCCGGCGCCGTTGGCGCCCACCAGGGCGATCTTCTCGCCGGGGCCGACGGTCAGGTTCACCTGATGCAGGGCGTACTCCTCGCGGTCGGGGTAGCGGAAGCTGACGTTGCGGAACTCGATGCCCTGGGTGATCGGGCGCGGCACCTTGCGGCCCTTGCCGCTGATCATCTGGGGCGCCAGCGAGAGGAAACCGAACAGGTTCTCGAGGAAGAGGCCCGACTCGTAGAGCTGGCCGGTGTTGAAGAAGATGCCCTGGAAGGTGCCCTGGCTCTGGCGGAACAGGGTCAGGTAAAAGGTCATCGAGCCGATGCTGATCACGCCGCTGACCGTCTGCCAGACGATCCAGGCGTAGGCGCCGTAGTAGCTGGCGGTGGCGAGGAAGCCCCACAGGGTGCTGATCAGCGAGCGGCGGCGAGCCAGGGCCTCGTCCTCGCGGGCGATCTTCCAGAACTGCTCCTGGTAGCGCCCGAGCAGCGGCTCGCCCAGACCGAAGAGCTTGATCTCCTTGGCGCTATGGTCGACCGTGAGCAGGTGCTCGAAGTAGTTCATCCTGCGGAACTCGGGGGCGCGCCAGGTGAGCATCCGGAAGGTCAGCTTGCTGTAGCGCGTCTGCACGATGAACGACGGGATGGTCGCCCCGAAGAGGATCAGGGCCACCAGGGGGCTGAAGGCCAGCAGGCCCACGGCGAACGAGCCCAGGGTGATCACATTCTCGACCAGGTTGAAGCTGGTGCGAATGATACTCATCGCGCGCCAGCTCGACTCGCGGCGGGCGTTCTGCAGCTTATCGTAGAACTGGGCGTCCTCGAAGTAGTGCAGGTCGAGGGCGAGGGACTTGCGGATGATCGCGGTGTTGATCGTATTGCCGAGGCGCGCGTTGAGGATATGCTCGGCCAGGTTGCGCACCTGGGTGAGCACCGCGCCGAGGGTCAGCAACACGAACTCGATGCCGAGGTAGGGCGCCGTAGCCCAGAGGGCGGCCTGAGCGGGGATGCCGCCGGTGACCGCGGCGACGACCTGGTCGACGATCAGCTTGCCGACCCAGGCCTGCGAGATCGGCAGGAGGCCGCTCACAATGGTGATCGCGGCCATCAGCAGCGTGGCGCTGCGGCTCGACTGCCAGACGAGGGCCAGGGCCTTGGGGACATTGCGGAAGGCTGAGCGCACCTCGCGCCAGCGCTCGGCGAGGGATTTGGGCTCTTCGGGCGTGGGCTTTGGTGCGTCGGGGGTGGCGGCCATGTGCCGCCCGAATGATTTTCCTCTTGCCATCGTATTGTCTGCGTGAGGCTCCTTTCCGTGAGCGAAGGGTGACTCAGGCAGTATAAGGCCGCGGCGGCGCGGGCGCATCAGGCTCTGGTCTCATCATACCCCCTCCCCGTACCGGCGGCCCGGCCAATCTGGCCGGGGGCGACCTGGAAGAACGGGCGGGGCGCGAAACTTTTCGTGGTATCCTGACGTCTCTATGGTACGGGACGTCAACCGTTTGCGGGGCGGTCTGCGGCGGGCTGCGCCGTCGCAGGCCGGCCTCGTCGCCACGCCGGCGCCGCGGCCCCGGCCGCATCTGAGCGCTGCACTTAGCTAAGAGGGACACGCTATGGAGGGGATCATCGCCCTGGCGACGGGGCTGGGCCTGGCGACGGCCTCGGGGCTGAACGCCTACCTGCCGCTGCTGACGATCGGCATCTTCGCCCGCATGGGCTGGATCCAACTGGCCGAGCCCTTCGGCTTTCTGACCAACATCTTCGTGCTGCTGATCATCGCGGCCCTGGCCGCCCTCGACTTCGTGGGCGACAAGGTGCCCGCCGTCGACAGCGCGCTGCACGCCGGGGGCCTGATCATCAGCCCGATCGCCGGGGCGATCCTGGCCTTGGCGAGCCAGGGCGACGTAGCCAGCGTCAACCCGATCCTGGTGGGCATCGCGGGCATCGTCGCCGCCGGCGGCACCCACGCCGCGCGCGCCGCCGTGCGCCCCGTAGTCACCGCGGCCACGGCAGGCACCGGCAACACCGTGGTCAGCGCGGTCGAGGACGGGGCCTCGCTCGGCCTGAGTATCCTCGCGATCGCCCTGCCAATTATCGCCCTGATCGTGGCCATCATCAGCGCAGTCGTGGTCTTCCTGGGCTTCCGCAAGGCCTCGCAGGTGTGGCGCGGCCGCGAGGCGGTCAACGGTAAGCATTAGTTGCAGGGGGGGCCCTGCGACCCCTTTGTTTGCA
>CAZKTU010000199.1:0-12803 GCA_964555675.1 uncultured Oscillochloris sp. | reverse complement strand
CCCCCGCCGCGGGCAGCGGCGACGACCGTAACTCGGTTACGAACCGCGTTAGCGGATGCTCATCGGCATAATGATATGAATATAACCCTCCTGGCCGACCGGCTTGAAGACGCCGGGGCTCTGGGAGGTCTGGGTCTCGAGGGCGACCTGGCCGGTCTTCACGGCCGAGAGCAGCTCGGCCAGGTACTTGACGTTGAGGGCGATCTGGCCGCCCTCGCCGTGGATCATGGCGTCGAGCTCGCCGGTGTTGTCGCCCACCTCGGCGGCGTTGGCGCTGATCACCACCCGGCCGGGGCCGAGCTCGCCGCCGGGCTCCATGGTCAGCTTGACCACATTCTGGCTCGAGTTGGCGAAGTACGAGGCCAGCTTGACCGCCTTGGCCAGCTCGGCGGTGTCGAGGATACTGCGGGTCATGTACTGCTGGGGGATGATCCGCTCGACATCGGGGAACTTGCCGTCGATCAGGCGCGAGACCAGCTCGGTGGTCTCGGTGTGGAAGAGCACCTGGCTGCCGCCGGGGGCCAGGGTGATGCTGACCGTGCCCTGGGCCTCGGCGGCGATGCGCGACAGCTCGGCGAGGGCCCGGGCCGGCACGATGAACTCGGCCTGCTGGCTGACCGGCTCGGGCAGGCTCACCGTGCGCGTGGCCAGGCGGAAGCCGTCGGCGGCGCCCATGAACAGGCGCGTGTCGCGCATGCGCACGAGTACCCCGGCCAGCACCGGGCGCGAGTCGTCGGTCGCGGCCGCGAAGGCCACCTGGTCGATCGCCTCGCGCAGAACCTCGGGCGGCATGACCGCCGCGGGCTCTTTGTCGGCGATCGTCGGGATGGTGGGGAACTCTTCGGCCTCGATGCCCTTAATATTGCTGGTGAAGCGGCCACACTCGACCTTGACGGTCTGGGTGCGCGCGTCGAGGGTCAGGGTGACCTTGTCGTTGGGCAGGCCGCCCACCACATCGGCCAGCAGCTTGGCCGGCACGGTGACGGCGCCCTCCTCCTGGATCTGGGCGCCGATCCAGTGGGTGATGCCCACCTCGAGATTGGTGGCGGCTAGCTTGAGGCGGCCCCCGTCTGTGGCCAGCAGCACGTTGGCGAGCACCGGCAGCGTGCTCTTCCCGGCCACGGCGTGGCTCACCGTGGCGAGGCCGCGCTTCAGATTTTCCTGCAGACAGGTCAGCTTCATCGTCCCTGCTCCTTCGCGTCCAGACAATAAAAAGCGGGCCGGGGCTCGTATCGCCGGCGTACTATCGAGGGCCGTTCTGCCCAATGGCATGCGCTAAAGTGGGGTGATTATAGCATACGTGGGCCGGCCTGCTCACGACACTTTAGCGCGCAAAGCGATCCACCACCGCCCCATCGGCCCCGATCAGAGCCAGCTCGAAGGCGGGCTGCCCGGCCATGTGGGTGGAGCAACTCAGGCAGGGATCGTAGGCCCTGATGCCCGCCTCGACCCGGTTGAGCAGCCCCTCGTCGAGTTTGTCGCCGCGCAGGTAGCGGCGGGCGATCTGGGCTACAGTGCGGTTCATGGCCAGGTTGTTCTGCCCGGTGGCGATGATCAGGTTGACATAGGTGATCAGCCCGTCGTCGTCGACCTTGTAGTGGTGGAAGAGCGTGCCGCGCGGGGCCTCGCTCACCCCTACGGCCTCGCGCCGGTTGACGCCAGCTTCGGCCCGCAGCGGCCCCGCGCCAAGCTCGCGGCTGGAGAGCAGCAGGCCGATCCGCTCGAGGGCGGCCACGATCTCGACCAGCCGGGCGTAGTGGTAGAAGAAGCTCGCCGTGATCGGGCTGCCGCCGGCTCTGCGCCGCATCTCGGCCAGCTCGGCGTCGGCCACGGGCGTGCCGATGCTGCGGCAGAGGTTCAGCCTGGCGAGTGGCCCGACGCGGTACATGCCGCTTGGATAGCCGTGGGGCATATAGTAGGGGAACTTCAGGTAGCTCCACGGCTCGCCCGCCTCGCCGATCAGCTCGCCGTAGCGCTCGGGCGGCATATGGTCGGCTAGTATGTAGCCCTGGGCGTCCATCACCCGCAGTCGGCCCCCGTGGTGCTCCCAGGTGCTATCCGGGCCCACCAGGCCGAGGAAGAGGCTGGGGAAACGCCCATAGGTGGCGATCTCCTCTTCCATGCGCCCCATGACGCCCTTGAGACGCGCGAGGGCCCCGCTCGCCACCTCCATGGCCTCGGGCAGGCCGCCCGCGATGGCCAGGCGCGCCTCGTCGCTCAGGCCCGAGCGCACGCCGCCGGGCACCGCCCAGGCCGGGTGGATCTTGCGGCCGCCCAGGGCCTCGATGATCGTCTGGCCGAACTGCCGCAGCCTGATCCCGCCCCTGGCGAAGGCCGGATCGGCCGCGATCAGCCCGAAGATATTGCGCTTCGCCGGGTCGCTCTCGAAGCCGAGAAAGAGATCCGGCCCGCTCAGGTGGAAGAAGCTCAGGGCGTGCGATTGGACGATCTGGGCGAGGTTCATCAGGCGGCGCAGCTGCTCGGCCGCGGGCGGGATGGCCACGGCGAGGATGGCGTCGCCCGCCCGGGCCGAGGCCAGGATGTGGCTCACCGGGCAGATCCCGCAGATGCGCGCGGTGATCGCCGGCATCTCCCAGAAGGGCCGCCCGAGGCAGAAACGCTCGAAGCCGCGGAACTCGGTGACGTGGAACTGCGCGTCGCGCACGGCGCCTTCGTCGTCGAGGTAGATGCTGATCTTGGCGTGCCCCTCGATGCGGGTCACCGGGTCGATGATAATGGTGCGGCTCATGGCATGCTTTCTAGCCGAAGTGACTCTGGGGCGGCGGGGCTTCGCCCTGCAGCAGTGCCTCGAGGACGGCGCGGATGCGTGGGCCTGGCGGCGGGCAGCCCGGCAGGAAGAGATCGACCGTGATCGCCGCGTGGAGCGGCACGACCTGGTCGAGCAGGCGCGGCACGATCCCGGCCTGGTCGGGCAGCACGGCCCGCGGGTCGGCGTGGTCGATGTAGACCTGCTGCAGCACCGTGCGGGCCGGCCCGAGGGGGTTGCGCATGGCGGTGACGTTGCCCGTCACGGCGCAGTCGCCCAGGGCCACCACCACACGGCTGTGGCGGCGCACCAGCCGGGCCAGCTCGAGGTGCTCGTCACTCGCCACGGCCCCCTCTACCAGGGCCAGGTCGACAGCAGTGGGGAAGATCTTCTGGTCGGCGATCGGGCTATAGACTAGTTCGGCCATACCCGCCAGCTCCACCAGCCACTCGTCCGTATCGAGCAGCGACATGTGGCACCCCGAGCAGCCGCCGAGCCACACCGTCGCGAGTCGGAGTTTCCTGTCCATGATCGTCGCTCCTTGCGGCGGCGCCGCTCTACCAGCGCTCCTCGCGCGCCGCGACGATCGCGGCGATCCGCCCGGGGTCGCGCTCGAGCTCGGCCACGGTGCTGCCAAGCGGGAAGATCGCCCCGGTCGGGCAGGCCAGCAGGCACTTGCCGCACGAGGTGCAGCTCTCGGCTTCGCCCCAGGGCACGTTCAGGTCGCTGATCAGGCGCGCCGTCACCCCGCGCCCTGCCACGTCCCAGGTGTGTACACCCTCGACCTCGTCGCACGCGCGCACGCAGCGGGTGCAGAGGACGCAGCGGTTGTGGTCGATGCCGAAGCGCTGGTGGCTGATGTCGACCGTGCAGCGCGGCGCCAGATATGCGTAGCGCACGTGGGTCATGCCCACGCTGGCGGCCAGTTGTTGCAGCTCGCAGTGGCCCGAGGCCACACAGACCGCGCAGACGTGCCCGCGCTCGGCGAAGAGCAGCTCGACGATGGCGCGCCTGTGTCCGCGCAGACGCTCGCTGTCGGTGTGGACCACCAGGCCCTCGCTCACAGCGGTATGGCAGGCGGGCTGCAGCTTGCTCGCGCCTTCGATCTCGACCAGACAGAGGCGGCAGGCGCCCACCTCCGAGAGGCCGTCGAGGTGGCAGAGGGTCGGGATGGCGATGCCCGCCTCGCGCGCCGCCGCCAGGATGCTCTCGCCCTCGCGGGCGCTGATCAGCTGGCCGTCGATAGTCAGGGTTCTGGCCGACATCAGGGCGCCTCCTCCTGCGACTCAGTGCGCCGCAGGCGCTCCTCGTACTCGGGGCGGAAGTAACGCAGCGTGCTCACCACCGGGTTGGGCGCCGATTGGCCGAGGCCGCACAGGCTGGTCTCGCGCACCAGCGTGCAGAGCTCCTCGAGCCGGGCGAGCTCGGCGGCGTCGGCCTCGCCCTTACAGATGCGGTCGAGCAGACGGTGCATCTGCACGGTGCCGACGCGGCAGGGCACACACTTGCCGCACGACTCGTCCATGCAGAACTCCATGTAGAAGCGGGCAATCTCGACCATACTCGTGGCCGCGTCCATGACCACCATGCCGCCCGAGCCCATGATCGAGCCGGCCGCGGCCAGGGACTCGTAGTCGACCGTGGTCTCGAAACGCTCGGCGGGGATGCAGCCGCCCGAAGGGCCGCCGGTCTGCACCGCTTTCACCGGCGAGCCGTCGGGCGTGCCGCCGCCCAGCTCCTCGACGATCTCGCGCAGGGTGATGCCCATCGGCACCTCGATCAGGCCGGTGTTGCGCACCTTGCCGGTGAGGGCGAAGACCTTGGTGCCTTTGCTCTTGGCGGTGCCGATCGCGGCGTACCAGTCGGCGCCGCCGTTGATGATCGGGGCGATATTGGCGAAGGTCTCGACGTTGTTGATCAGGGTCGGGCAGCCCCAGAGGCCGCGCTCGGCCGGGTAGGGCGGGCGGGGGCGCGGCTGGCCGCGCCGCCCCTCGATACTGGCGATCAGGGCCGTCTCTTCGCCGCAGACGAAGGCGCCCGCGCCGACGCGGATCTCGACCTTGAAGTCGAAGGCGCTGTCGAAGATCTGGCTGCCGAGCAGGCCATGCTTGCGGGCCTGGATGATCGCCTTGTTGAGCCGCTGGATGGCCAGGGGGTACTCGCCGCGCACGTAGAGGTAGCCCTGGTCGGCGCCCACGGCGTAGGCCGCGATGCTCATGCCCTCGAGCACCAGGTGCGGGTCGCTCTCGAGAATGCTGCGGTCCATGAAGGCGCCCGGGTCGCCCTCGTCACCATTGCAGACCACGTATTTGCGCGCGCCGACGCTCTTGGCCACAGTGGCCCACTTGAGGCCCGTGGGGTAGCCGGCGCCGCCCCGGCCGCGCAGCCCGCTGCGGGTGATCACCTCGGTCACCTCGGCCGGGCTCTGCTCGTGCAGGGCCGTGTAGAGGGCCTGATAGCCGCCCGCGGCAATATACTCCTCGATGCGCTCGGGGTCGATCTTGCCGCCGTTGCGGCGCACGATCGGCAACTGGCGCGCGAAGAAGGGGTGCTGGTGGTCGCCCCGCAAGAGCTGCGCCTCGGCTTCGCGAGCGGCTGCGTCGGGGCCGCCGTCGAGGGCCGCGACGATGGCGTCGGCCTGCTCGGGCCGGACGCGCTCGAAGAGCAGGTCGCCGGGCGTGACGCTGACCATGGGGCCCTGGCCGCAGAAGCCCATGCAGCCCACCCCGGCCACCTCGACCGTCTCGGCGCGCCCCGCGGCCGCGACGGCCTCCTCGAGGCGGCGCTGCAGCTCGAGGGCGGCCGAAGCCTGGCAGCCCGAGGAGGTGCAGCAGTGGATGCGAATGGCCTTGCGCCGGGCGCGCTCGCGCTCGGCGATGGCGTGGAGCTCGTTGAGGTCCATGCTGGCGCCTTCTAGTCTAGGAGCTCGCGCACCCTGACGCGGAGCTGCTCGCCGTCGGCGTGGCCCGTGACCGCGCCGTCGATCACCACGGCTGGGGCGATCCCGCAGGCGCCCAGACAGCGGGCGGTCAGCAGGGTCAGCTTGCCGTCCGCGCTGGTCGTCCCGGCGGCCAGGGCCGTCTCCTGCTCGAGGGCGGCCAGGATGGCCGTGGCGCCCTTCACATAGCAGGCGGTACCGAGACAGACGGTGCAGGTGTGCTCGCCCTGGGGCGCGAGGGAGAAGAAGTGGTAGAAGGTCGCCACGCCGTAGACGCGGCTGGGGGGCAGGCGCAGGCTGCGTGCGATCGAACTGAGCAGGGCGGGGGAGAGGTGGCCGTACAGCTCTTGGCCTTTGTGCAGGACCTCGATGAGCGCGTCGGCCCGGTACTGGTGGCGCTTCATCGTCGCCTCAAGGATCTTGAGGCGGTTGTCGCCCGCCGGCGCGGGGGGCGCGCGGTCGGGCCGGGTGGGGCTGGAGGTCATGGCTGGTCCGTTTCGTCGTCGTTGACGCCTTCCCACCACCCATGGTAGCACCGCGGGCCGCGCCGCTCTGAGAAGAAAACCTCACCTCATGTTGACTGATCGCCACCCCTGCCAACGGACCCCCGTGGTAGACTGCGGGCGCCAGTCCGTATATCAAATGTCAACCATTGTTCTCCGGGGGAAAGGAGCCGCCATGGGCGCGACGCACCCGGCCGTGAATGCCAAGGGCATCCCCGCAGGGTCTGCGGCGCGGATCGGCCCGAACGCGATTATCCAGACCATCGCCGCCATGGAGGAGGAGCGCGGCGCCCTCGAGACGCGGCGCTTCCTGCGCCGGATCGGCCGCGGCGACCTGAACGATCACCTGCCGACCCACATGGTGGACGAGCTGGCCTTCATCAGCCTGATCAGCGCCGTGCGGGCCGACATGGGCCCCGAGGCCGCGGCGCGGGTCATGGCCCGCGCGGGCGAGCGCACCGCCGACTACCTCCTGGCGCACCGCATCCCCGCCCCGGCGCGGGCCGTGCTGCCCCTGCTGCCGCGCCGGCTCGGCCTGAGCCTGCTGCTGAAGGCGATCAGCGGTCACGCCTGGACCTTCGCGGGCGGCGGGCGCTTCAGCTACACGGTCGAGCGCAAGGGCGCCACCCTGAGCCTGGGCAGCTGCCCCGAGTGTCGGGGCATGGTCGCGGCCGAGCCGATCTGCCGCTACTACGAGCGCTGCTTCCAAGCCCTGCTGCGCCCGCTGATCGACCGGCGCCTCACGGTGCGCGAGGTGGCCTGTGTGGCCCAGGGGGGCGGGGCCTGCGTCTTCGAGGTGCGCTGACCAGATCTGCGCGTGGAGGGCCGCGGGCCCTCCATAAAAAGCGCCCTGTAGTTCAGACTCAAGCGTACGCCATGGGGCGGCCAGGCCCCAGACCTGCACAGCACAAGGGAGAGCGCCATGCGGATCATGATGATCCAGCCGAACTACCACGCGGGCGGGGCCGAGATCGCCGGAAACTGGCCCCCGAGCTGGGTGCCCTACATCGGGGGCGCCCTCAAGAGCGCCGGCTTCGAGAACGTGCGCTTCATCGACGCGATGACCTTCCACATCGCCGACGACAAGCTGCGCGAGATCATCCGCGCCAACAAGCCCGACGTGATCATGGCCACGGCGATCACCCCCATGATCCTCAAGGCCCAGGAGACCCTGCGCATCGCCCGCGAAGAGCGCCCCAACGCCAAGCTGATCCTCGGCGGTATCCACCCCACCTTCATGTACACCCAGGTCTTCAGCGAGGCGCCCTGGATCGACTATATCGTGCGCGGCGAGGGCGAGGAGATCATCGTCGAGCTGCTCAAGAGCATCGAGGCCGGCTCGGACCGCAAGGACCGCGCGAATATCAAGGGCATCGCCTACCTCGAGAACGAGCAGGTGGTGGCCACCCCGGCCAGCGACCCGATCGCCGACCTCGACACCCTCACCCCCGACTGGAGCCTGCTCGAGTGGGACAAGTATATCTATGTGCCCATGAATGTGCGCGTGGCGGTGCCGAACTTCGCGCGCGGCTGCCCCTTCACCTGCCGCTTCTGCTCGCAGTGGAAGTTCTGGCGGCGCTACCGCTCGCGCAGCCCGCTCAAGTTCGTCGACGAGATCGAGACCCTGGTGCGCGACTATAAGGTTGGCTTCTTCATCCTGGCCGACGAGGAGCCGACCCTCAACCGCAAGAAGTTCACCGCCCTCTGCGAGGAGCTGGCCCGCCGCAAGCTGCCGGTGCTCTGGGGCATCAACACTCGCGTCACCGACATTATGCGCGACCAGGAGCTGCTGCCCCTCTGGCGCAGGGCCGGCCTGATGCATATCTCGCTCGGCACCGAGGCCGCGGCCCAGATGAACCTGGAGATCTTCCGCAAGCAGACCACGATCGAGCAGAATAAGAAGGCCATCGAGCTGATCCAGGCCGCCGGCATGGTCGCCGAGGCCCAGTTCATCATGGGCATGGAGAACGAGACCCCCGAGACGATCGAGGAGACCTACAGGCTCGCCCTAGACTGGAAGGTGGACATGGCCAACTGGAACATGTACACCCCCTGGCCCTTCGCCGAGCTGTTCGAGGAGCTGGGCGATCGGGTCGAGGTGCGCGACTACTCGAAGTACAACTTCGTCACCCCGATCATGAAGCCCGACCTGATGGAGCGCGAGGATGTGCTCAAGGGTGTGCTGCGCAACTACGCTCGCTTCTATATGCGCAAGGCCTTCCTCGAGTACCCCTTCATCAAAGATAAAGCCAAGCGCAAGTATATGCTCGGCTGTCTGCGGGCCTTCGCCAAGACCACCTTCGAGAAGCGCTTCTACGATATCGGCCGCATCCATGTGAAGGGCGGCGCGATGGAGGTCGACCTGGGCTTCGACGAGAGCCGCATCTTCACCCGCGACGAGATCGCGCGCATGAAAGAGGAGCACCCCGAGTTGGTGGCCGACACCACCTTCGGCGGGGCCATCCCCAAGCGCTTCGACCCCGAGCTGGTGCGCCACCAGGCCGAGAATGAGCTCAACCTGCCCCTGCGCGACGAGGATAAGCAGGTCGGCTGCTGACAAGCTCCGCTTGCGGCTGCGGCAAAGGGCTTTCGGGAGGACAACCCTCCCGGAAGCCCTTTCTGGCATGCTCTAGTCGGTATAACTCCGTCAACCGGCGCGATACCTTTCTTACCTGTACAAACCCGGCCGCCGATCTATACTGGAGCAAAGCCAGCATTTCACCAGAACGTTGCCTACCGTCAGCGACCGGAATAACCCGGCCGCGGCGCCGCCATAGAGCTACGGGAGGTGTGTTATGCCTACGGCAAATCCGGCCGATCGCTACAGGGGCTTCCGCTACCTGATCGAGCTCGACGGTGTGCCGCGCGCGGCCTTCGGCTTCTGCGCGGGGCTGGGCGAGGCCCACGCTCCGGTCGAGTACTTTATCAGCGACGACGAGATCGACCTCGTCGACGTAGCCCAGCTCGAGCACGACGCCCACCTGACCCTGGCCCAAGGGATCGCCTTCGACGATGCGCTCTTGGCCTGGCAGCGCGCGGCCGCCGAGGGCCAGCCCGAGCTCCACGACGGCGCGATTATCGAGTTCGACGGCCGCGGCCACGCCCGCCACGTCTATCACTTCAGCGGGGCCAGGCCCCTGTTCTATCAGGGCCTGCAGAACGTAGGCAGCAGCGAGCGCCATATCGATACGCTCGAGATCGTCTACGATCAGCTAACCCGCCGGTAACCTCGTCCGTTCTCAAGCAGAGAGCCGTAGGGAGCGTAGCGTTGCGGCCCATGTCGCCGCAACTGCGCCCTCTGCGGCTCTCTGACGTTGATTCGGCTAAGCAGCGTGTAGCCTGGAAACTGTACCGATCAGCGCGATATTGCTCTGTGTGCTATGCTTAAGTCCTACAATCAGTAGCCTTTGGCGGCGAAAGAGGCGCGGCGCGAATGGCGTCGGCGCAATAAGCGGGAATGGAGCGCGAAACCATGGATGGCACTCACGCTGCCGCGCGCGCGGGCGCACGGCCTGCACCGTATGATGACTGCTCGCTGCTCGAGAGCTTGCTCGCAGCCCATACCGCCGAGGCGGCGCCTGTCTATGCTGCGCCGGCCTGGGCTGCGGCGGCGCGCCTCAGGGCCGCCCCGACCCGTCGCCGGGCCGCGCCGGCCTCGCCCACGGCTCGCAAGCTGTCCGCCAGCCCCTTCGCCGCCGCCGCGACCCTGCTGCTGGCCGGCGGGATCGTCGCCGCGAGCGTCGGGGTCGCCCCCGCCCGCGCCGCGATGCCCGTCGCCGACCCGGTCGCCCATGCCGTAGCGCTCGCGCCCGCGGTTGCGCCGCGCGCTGCGGCCGGAGCCCTAAGGGCGCTCAAGCTGGCCCCGGCCGGCGACGAGGCCCTGCTCGCCCGGCTGCTGGCCGAGCCTGCCGCGCAGCCGAACGACGCCGCGTTGCTTGCTGAACTGCTCGCCAGCGAGCCCACTGCCGGCGACGGGGCCGTGGTCGCCGCCGCCCCGCCCGCCGCGGTGAGCTTCGCCACCGTCGCCAAGCTCCCCGCCGCGGCCTTCAACTACAAGCCGGCCGCCCAGGCCTTGCCGATGATCACCCTGGCCGATAATATCCCCCTGCCGCCCCCCGCGCCCCCGCCCGCTGTGGTCGCCCAGGCTCAGCAGCCCCCGGCGCCTCCCGGCTATGTGCCGCCCCCCGGCTACCGCGACGGCCAGTACCTGGGCGGGCAGTACCCTGGGCTCGCGCCCGGGCAGTTCCCGAGCAGCGTCGGCCGCCCCGCCGCCAGGCCGACGACCCGGCCCGTGGCCGCAGGCGTCTATATCGTGCGCGCCGGCGATACCCTCGCCAGCATCGCCCTGCGCTACTACGGCGACGCGCGCTACGCCGCCCAGATCTGGGACGCCAACTACCGCCTGATCGGGGCCAACCCCAATGCGATCTTCCCCGGCCAGCGCCTGACCCTGCCCGGTCTGACCGTCACGGTTCGCCCGCTCACCCCGCTGCCCGCCCGTGGCGCCATCCCCGCCCCCTCGCGCTACACCATCCAGCCGCGCGACTTCTTGCGCTGGATGGCCCAGCGCGCCTATGGCAACGAGATGCTCTGGCCCGAGATCTACCACGCCAACCGCAATGTGCTCGGCCCGAACCCCGACCTGATCTACCCCGGAGTGACGGTCTTCATCCCGTAGCCTGTCCCCCGCCGGCCATGCCTGGAGCGCCCCGTCCTACCCAGGCATGGCCGGCAGCACCCTCCCGCTCAGCTCTCCGAAGCCTACCCGATAGCCTTCGCCCTGGCACCACCCGCTCAGGGTCAGCTCGTCGCCGTCCTCGAGCCAGACCCGCTCGCCGCAGGCCAGCTGCAGGGGCTCGGCGCCGCGCCAGGTCAGCTCGAGCAGACAGCCGCGCGACTCGGGCGTCGGCCCGCTGATCGTGCCCGAGGCCAGCAGGTCGCCCGGCCGCAGGTTGCAGCCGCCCGAGCTGTGGTGAGCGATCTGCTGGGCCATGCTCCAGTAGAGGTGGCGGAAGTTCGTGAGGCAGATCGGTTCGCCGTTGAGCCTGGCCTCGAGGGTGATGTCGAAGCTGCCCGGCCCGCCCTGCCGCAGGTAGGGCAGCGGCTCGGGGTCCTGGGCCGGCCCCGCCAAGCGGAAGGGCTCGAGGGCGGCCAGGGGCACCACCCAGGCTCCAACCGAGGTGGCGAAGCTCTTGGCCAGGAACGGCCCCAGGGGTTGGTACTCCCAGGCCTGGATGTCGCGGGCGCTCCAATCGTTGACCAGGGCCAGCCCGAAGATCTGCTCCTCGGCCGCCTCGATCGGCACAGGCTGGCCCAGGGGGTTGCCCTGGCCGATGAAGAGGCCCATCTCCAGCTCGAAGTCGAGCTGCCGAGTCGGCCCGTAGCTCGGCCCGGGCGCCTCGGGCGGCCTGAGCTGCCCCCAAGGGCGGCGCACGGGCGTCCCGCCCGCCACCAGCGAGCTGGCCCGGCCGTGGTAGGCCACCGGCAGGTGGAGCCAGTTGGGCAGCAGCGGGCGCTCGGGTCCGCGAAAGATCGCCCCGACGTTGGAGGCGTGGTGGCGCGAGGAGTAGAAGTCGCTGTAGTCGCCCACCTGGGCCGGCAACAGCAGCTCGACGGCGGCCTGTGGCAGCAGGGCCGCGTCGCGCAGGGCGGGGCGGTCGCGCAGGGCGGGCTCGTCGGCGTCGAGCAGGCGGCCCAGCCGGTCGCGCAGGGCTTGCCAGGCCGCGGGGCCCGCCGCCATGAGTGCGTTGAGGGCGGGTCGAGCGAACAGCCCGCGCCCGGCGAGGCCGGTCTGCGCCAGCAAGCCAGCCTCCTCCAGCGCGCTCAGGTCGAGGACAGCGGCGCCGATGGCCACCCCCACGCGGGGCGGGCCGCCGACGCGTGGCCTGAACACGCCATAGGGCAGGTTCTGGAGCGGAAAGTGGCTGTCGGGCGCCACAGGGACGAATGTGCGGCTCATCCCTCGGGCCCGCCGAGGCCCCAGGAGCCCATATACTCGGGCTTCTCGAGCTCCAGGGCCGCGCGGGTCACCTGCAGCGGGTGGAAGGTGTCGACCATCACCGCCAGCTCGGCCGTCTCCTTCGCGCCGATGCTCGCCTCGGTCGAGCCGGGCTGGGGGCCGTGGGGTAGGCCGAAGGGGTGCAGGGTGATGTCGGACACGCCGATCCCGCGACGCGACATAAAGTTGCCGTCGCAGTAGTAGATCACCTCGTCCGAGTTGACGTTCGAGTGATTATAAGGCGCCGGGATGCCCTGAGGGTGGTAGTCGAAGAGGCGCGGCACGAACGAGCAGATCACAAAGTTGTGGCCCTCGAAGGTCTGGTGCACCGGCGGGGGCTGGTGGATGCGCCCGGTGATCGGCTCGAAGTCGTGGATGCTGAAG
Organism: uncultured Oscillochloris sp.; assembly: GCA_964555675.1. Lineage (GTDB taxonomy): Bacteria > Chloroflexota > Chloroflexia > Chloroflexales > Chloroflexaceae > CAIWXH01. The sequence continues at coordinate 213 of CAZKTU010000199.1, read as the reverse complement.
GCCCACGGATAGAGGTAGCCGTCCCAGCCGACCACGTCGAAGGGGTGATGGTCGAGCACGTGGCGGGTGAGCTGGTCGCGCACCTTAATGACCACCTCGAACTGGCCGGTCTCGCCGAACGTTTCGAGCTCGAGGGGCGCCCTGATGTCGCGCTCGCAGTAGGGCGCGTGCTCGAGCAACTGGCCGAACTGGTTGCGGTAGCGCTTCGGGGGG
>CAZKTU010000198.1:9516-12851 GCA_964555675.1 uncultured Oscillochloris sp. | reverse complement strand
CCCGCGTGTCTGCCCCGCGTGTCTGCCCCGCGTGTCTGCCCCGCGTGTCTGCCCCGCGCTACTCCCCAACCACCCGCAGCGCCGTCTCGGCGATGCCCGCGGGGGTCAGCCCGAAGTGGTCGTAGATCATCTGGAAGGGCGCCGAGAAGCCGAAGCGGTCGACGCCAATGATCGCGCCCCGATCGCCGACATAGCGCTCCCAGCCCAGGCTGCGCCCCGCCTCGACCGCGACGCGGGCGCTCAGCGCGGGCGGCAGCACGCTGTCCTTGTAGGCCTGCTCCTGGGCCTCGAACAGCTCCCAGCAGGGCATGCTGACCACGCGGGCCGGCACGCCGCGGGCCGCCAGCAGCTCGGCCGCGCTCAGGGCCAGGTTCAGCTCCGAGCCTGTGGCCAGCAGCGCTACGCGGGCGCCCTCGGCCTCGCGCAGCACATAGGCGCCCCGCAGGGCCCCCTCGGCGGGGGCCAGTCCGGCGCCTCGCTCGAGGGTGGGCACATTCTGGCGCGAGAGCACAATCGCCGTCGGGCCGTCGCGGCGCTCGAGGGCCGCGCGCCAGGCCATGGCCACCTCGTTGGCGTCGCCGGGGCGGAAGACCCGCAGGTTGGGGATGAGCCGCAGCGACATCACGTGCTCGACCGCCTGGTGGGTCGGCCCGTCCTCGCCCAGCCCGATACTGTCGTGGGTGAAGACATAGACCACCTGCAGGCGCATCAGGGCGGCCAGGCGGATCGCCGGGCGCATATAGTCGCTGAAGACCAGGAAGGTGCCGCCATAGGGGATCAAGCCGCCGTGGAGGGCCATGCCGTTCAGGGCGGCGCCCATGGCGTGCTCGCGCACCCCGAAGTACAGGTTGCGCCCGCCGAAGTCCTCGGGGGTCACCGTCGCCGCGCCCTTGACCAGCGTATTGTTCGAGCCGGCCAGGTCGGCCGAGCCGCCCAGCAGGCTGGGGACGGCCTTCGCCAGGGCGTTAATCGCCTCGCCCGAGGCCACGCGCGTGCCCTTGGCCTTGGGGTCGGCCGCGAAGGGCGGCGCCGCGGCGGCCCAGTCGGCCGGCAGCGCCTTCGCCTGCAGCTGATCCCACAGGGCGGCCAGGTCGGGGTGGCTCGTCCTGTAGCGGTCGAGCATCATCTCCCACTCGCGCTGGCGGGTGTTGCCCACCTCGACGGCCATCTGCATATGCTCGTAGACCTCGCCCGGCACGAAGAAGTCGGGCTCGGTGGGCCAGCCGAGGGCCTGCTTGGTGAGCCGCACCTCGTCGGCGCCCAGGGGCTCGCCGTGGGCCTTCGAGCTGCCGGCCTTGTTCGGGCTGCCGTAGCCGATCGTCGTGCGCGTGACAATGAGCGAGGGCCGCGCCGTCTCGGCTTTTGCCTCGGCCAGGGCCTCGGCCACCTCGGCCATGACGTGCCCGTCGGCGTGCAGCACCTGCCAGCCGTAGGCCGCGAAACGCGCCGCCACATCCTCCGAGAACGACAGGCTCAGGGCGCCGTCGAGCGAGATCTCGTTCGCGTCATAGAGCACGATCAGCTTGCCGAGCCGCATGTGGCCGGCCATGCTCGCGGCCTCGTGCGAGATGCCCTCCATCAGGTCGCCGTCCGAGCAGATCACATAGGTCTGGTGGTCGACGAGATTGAAGCCGGGCCTGTTGAGCTGCGTCGCCAGCCAGCGCTCGGCCAGGGCCATGCCCACAGCCGTCGCGAAGCCCTGGCCCAGCGGGCCGGTGGTCGTCTCCACGCCCGGGGTCATAAAATTCTCGGGGTGGCCGGGGGTCTTGCTCTCCCACTGGCGGAACTGCTTGAGGTCCTCGACGCTCAGGTCGTAGCCGGTCAGGTGCAGCAGCGCGTAGAGCAGCATCGAGCCGTGGCCCGCCGAGAGCACGAAGCGGTCGCGGTTCGGCCACTTCGGGTCCTCGGGGTTGTGCTTGAGAAAGCGCGTCCAGAGCACATAGGCGGCGTCGGCCATGCCCAGGGGCAGGCCCGGGTGGCCGCTGTTGGCCTTCTGCACTCCGTCTATGGCCAGGGCTCTGATCGCGTTCGCGCAGAGCCGATCAAGCTCGGCGTATGCCGTCTGAGGCGTGGGCGTCCCGTCGCTCATCCTTCGTCTCCTCACAGTTCCATCGCATTGCCCCAAGATTATAGCATTGCCGGTGTGACCAGGGGCGTCCGGCGCCGTCTTATCTTCGCGTACCCCGAACATTTGCGAGGAGGATTTCGTATGGCCTCGAAGGCTGACTTCACGCCCGAAGAGTGGCAGACCATCGGCCTGTCCCCGATTATCACCTCGATGTATATCTCGATGGCCGACGTCAGCGGCCCTATCGGCCTGATGAAAGAGATGTTCGCCGCCGTCTCGAGCGTCGTCGAGGGGGCCAAGAACGCCGATGCGCTGCAGGTGGTTAAGGATCTGGCCGCCGATATGGAGGCCAAGGCCTTCAAGCCCGAGCTGCCCAAGTTCAACACCAAGGAGGAGGCCCTCGAGTACGCCAAGACCGAGCTCGGCAAGGCCGTCGCTCTGGTCGAGGGCAAGACCCCTGCCGACGGCCCCGGCTTCCGCCAGTGGCTCTACGATACCGCCACGAAGGCCGCCGAGGCCGGCAAAGAGGGCGGCTTCCTCGGCTTCGGCGGCACCGCCGTCAGCGAGCAAGAGCAGGCGGCCCTGGCCCAGTTGGCCACCGTCCTGGGCGTCACCGCCTAGGGTCGTCGCGCGGGGCGGGGTTTCGAGGAGGGCTTTGCTCTCCTCGAAACGCCCATGACCAGACAGCTCGGCTGCTCGCACTCGCTCCGCCGCGCGGGGCGGATCGCGTACAATGGTGCCGCGACCGCCGCAACCCCAGATCGAGGCCAGCCATGTCCGCACCCGAGCTCCTGCCCGACCCCGACCCGGCCCTCGCCGCCCTGGCCCGCGACCTCGAGCGGGCCCGCGAGCCGAGCTATCCGCTGACCCTCGAGCTGCGCCGCATGGCCCAGCCCCACTCCGGCGAGCCCGCCGCGGCACTCGACGCCCTCGCCGCGGCCGCCGGCTACACCGGCCTGGGCGCCGGCTGGGTCGAGGTGCCCCGCCGCATCGCCGCCAAGATCCTGCTCCATGTCATCGGCGGCGAGCTGGCCTACCCCGAGCAGGTTGTGCCGCGCGAGCGGGCCGAGGCCCTCGCCGCCCGCTTCATCGCCCTCTTCCCCGACGGCTCGCGCTACTTCACCAACGGCGCGGTCAGCGGCGACTTCGCCATCTACGACCGCGACGGCGCCGAGGTGCTCGGCTGGCGCTCGCTCAGCCAGGCCCCCCTCGACAACGGCGTGGCGGCCATCGGCGGCGGCCGCGTTGGCCTGCTCTGGGCCGAGGA
>CAZKTU010000198.1:0-9416 GCA_964555675.1 uncultured Oscillochloris sp. | reverse complement strand
ACAACGGCGTGGCGGCCATCGGCGGCGGCCGCGTTGGCCTGCTCTGGGCCGAGGACGCCCCCTAAACCCTTCAGTAGGGCGCGCGCGAGGGCTTCGGGAGGGCCTGGCCCGAAGGCTTCGGCAGGGCCTGGCCTGAAGGCCTCGGGAGGGGGCGCGGGAGGGCCTGGCCCTCCCCGCAAAATCCTTTAAGCCCGTCAAACCTGGTTTGACAACCTACCTTGTCTCGGGGCGCCGCTTCGAGGCGTGGCTCGCCTCGACCGCCCGCAGGTGCAGCAGGATGTTCGGGTAGAGCAGGTTCAGGCGCTCGAGGGCCGGGGCGGGCAGGGCCCAGATCGTCGTCGGCTCGTGGGCGCGGGCCGTGGCGCTGCGGGGCCGCCCATAGAGCGCCGAGCGCCCGCCGAAGAACTCGCCCGCCTCGCGCAGCACCTCGATCTCGTCGCCGGCCTCGTCGCTGAACTGCATCGCCCCGGTCACCAGCATGTAGCCCTCGTAGCCCGCGTCGCCGTAGCTGAAGAGCTGCTCGCCGGGCGCCAGTTGGCGCGGCTGGAAGTCGAGGGCCAGGTCGAGCAGGGTGGCCCAGGGCAAGTCGCTCAGCACGGGCACCCCCGCCAGCCACTCGGCCCGCACGCAAGCCTCCGCCAGGCCCAGGCGCTCGGCCGCGGGGGCAAAGACCGCCGGGGTCAGCTTGAGCAGCTCGACCTCGCCGCGGGCGCGCATGGTGCTCGAGCGGGCCTCGCCCATGATCGCGCCGCGCTCGCCGATGCTGCTACCGCGGCCCAGGGCCCGCACCTGCGTCCCGCCAATCAGGATCTCGACCAGCCCCGAGTGCACGATGTAGGCGCAGCCGTCCGAGTGGTCGCCCTCGCGCAGGATGGTCGCCCCGGCCTCCCAGGTCACCACCTCGGCCTGCTCGCCCAGGGCCAGCCGCGCCGTGATCGGCAGCCGGGCGAAGAGCGGGCAGGCCGCAATCGTCTCGACCACCTCGGCCTGGGCGTCGTCGGGCAGGGGCGCGCCCATGCCCACCACCAGCCCGCTGCCGGCGAACTCGACCCGGTCGGCCAGCTCCGAGCTGTCGTCGGGCAGGTGGCGCTTGCTCGTATGGGCCAGCACCAGGCGCTGGCTCTTCGCCGTCAGGGCTTGCAGCAGCCGCGGCGTGATCGTGCTGTGGATCGTCCCCCCGCCCACATCCTGCACCAGCACGCTCGCCCCCTCGGCGAAGCGCACCAGCTCGTCGCGGCGGCCGGGCAGCAGCACGCCCCGCTCCTCGAGCTCGGCGAACCACTCCTCGTCGTAGCGCATGTCGCCCGAGTAGCAGACCCCGCTGACCTTGACCGCGATCGTCGGGATGGAGTGGATGGCGTAGATCGCCTCGAAGCGCCGTCCGTCCAGCTCGAGGGGCGCCCCCGGGTCGAGCCTGTAGAAGTCGAAGAGGGCCGCCACGTCGAGGGGCGGCAGGGCCAGCATGGCGCTCAGCACCCGCAACAGGCTCTGGTAAATTAGCTCCGAGGTGACCAGGCGCACCCTGTGGCCGCCCATCAGGATCAGCTCGGGCAGGCCCGCCAGGTGGTCCTCGTGCAGGTGCGAGAGCACCACCTCGGAGATATGGCTGGGCGAGACGCCCAGGTTGCCCAGGCGCATCAGCACATAGGCGGCCGCGTCGAAGAGGGTCGCCTGCGACTGCACGGTGGTGCCGAGATAGGCCAGGAAGCAGGTCGTGATCCCGGCCGGGTCGAAGCCGTCGCTGCCGCCGATAAACTGCAGCGTCAGCTCCTGGCGGTGCAGGGGCTGCGGCGGGGCCAGAGTCATGGGCAGCGCCACATTGGTGATGCGCGTGCTCACCCGGGCTGCGGCCTGCCCCTCCTCGTAGAAGACGAACTCGTCGCCCTCGAGGGCGATGCGGGTCGGGCCGAGGTCGCCCCCGCCGGCCTCGAGGCTGACGATCTCGGCCATGTCCTCGGGGCGCGGTGCGCGGTTCAGGGGCGGGAAGTGGGCGACCGCCGCGCACTCGGCCCGTACCCACGAGTCGGCCCCGTAGAGGGCCGGGTCGGAGGGTCCGCTGATCGTCTCCTCGAGGATGGCCTTCAGCCGGCCGGCTTGCTCCTCGCTGACGGTCACTAGGCGGGCCTTGCGGCCCTTCACAAAGTAGTTCGAGTAGATCAGAAACTCGACGCTGGCGTAGTTGATGCCGCGTCGTACGAAGCCGCTCGAGCCGAGCTCGCGCCCCGCCGGTACATCGGGCGGCAGCAGCACGATCGCCGGAGGGGTGATCCCGTTCGCCAGCAGGTATTTCAGGGTCTCGGGGGGGCAGTTTACCAGCACATCGCCGGCCTGAGTCGCCACCACAGAGACGGTGTTTGGCAGTGCTCTGACGCGCTCGGGAGCGCTCGTCGGCGGGGTCGCACTACTCATCAAGGGGCTTCCTTTCGCGGGCGATGGGTGTGGCCCGCCGGCCAGCGGCCTCGGCAGGCCTTCCCCCACGAGGGGTATTACAGTAAACGGCGCATGTTCAGGTGTTTGCGCAGCATTATCGCACAACTCGTCGCCGCCTGTATAGACGCCCCCTCGAGCCCCTATGCTATAATGGTCTGAGCACATACCCGGTACCGAGGAGGCTCGAGCTATGTCCGGCCATTCGAAATGGCATACAATCCGCCGCTCCAAGGGCGTCGCTGATCAGCGCCGCGGTCAGCTCTTCACCAAGCTGGCGAAGGATATTACCCTCGCCGTGAAAGAGGGCGGCGGCGGCGACCCCGAGATGAACTTCCGCCTGCGCCTGGCTGTCGATAAGGCGAAGGCCAATAACATGCCCAACGACAGCATCCAGCGCTCGATCGACCGCGGCCTCGGCAAGGGCAACGAGGCCGCCCTCGAAGAGGTCTACTACGAGGGCTACGCCCCCGGCGGCATCGCCTTGCTGATCGAGACCGCCACCGACAACCGCAACCGCACCAACTCCGATGTGCGCGCCACGGTCAACAAGGCCGGCGGCAACCCCGGCGAGCCCGGCTCGGTCAGCTGGATGTTCGAGCTCAAGGGCCTGATCACCGTCGACCTCACCGGCACCAAGCTCGACCCCGACGAGGTGCAGCTCGCCGCCATCGACGCCGGCGCCGACGATGTCGAGGTCGAGGATAATGAACTCTCGATCTACTGCGAGTGGACGCAGCTCAACGTGGTGCGCCTGGCCCTGATGGAGCAGAAGTTCCCCATCACCGGCGCCGAGAAGACCATGCGCCCCAAGACGCTCGTCCAGCCCGAGGAGAAGGACGCCCTCGCCGTCCTGCGCCTGATCGAGAAGCTCGAGGACCTCGACGACGTCCAGAAGGTCTACACCAACCTCGATCTGACCGACGAGGTCGCCGCCAAGTTCGAGTAAAGCCTGGTTCAGGCGAACGTGACGCTTCGCCTCGCTCCTGGACCGCGACGGTGGCCGTGGAGGGGCCTTGACCCCTCCACGTTGCGGTCTTCGCCGCTGCCCCCGACTGGGTGTACGGGGTCTTCGGCCCCGCAACGGATCTATCCTCATGCGCACACTAGGCATCGACCCTGGCACCGCGATTATGGGCTGGGGCGTGGTCGACGAGCGGGCCGGCCAGCTTAGCCTCGTCGATGTCGGCGTCCTCACCACCCCCACTCGTATGCCCCAGCCCGAGCGCCTGCGCATCCTCTACGATGGCCTGACCGAGCTGATCGCCCGCCTCGCCCCTGACACCGCCGCCATCGAGGAGCTGTTCTTCGGCAAGAACGTCAACACCGCGATCACCGTCGGCCAGGCCCGCGGCGTCGCCCTCCTCGCCCTCGTCCAGGCCGGGCTGCCCATCACCGAGTACAAGCCCACTGTGGTCAAGCAGGCCGTGGCCGGCTATGGCGGCGCCGACAAGAAGCAGATGCAGGAGATGGTCCGCGTCACCCTGAACCTCGCCGCCATCCCCAGGCCCGACGATGCCGCCGATGCCCTGGCCATCGCGATCTGCCACGCCTACACCGGCCCGACCCTGCGCCGGTTGGCCGCAGAGTAGCCCCCGATGAGCCCCAGGCGTCGCCCCGGCGCACCCGCCGACCTCGAGGAGGTGCGCCCGAACCTCTTCTTCATCCATAACTCCGCCGCCGCGCCCACCCTGCGCGGCGAGGGCGAGCGCGAGGGCGACCGCTTCCGCCTCACCGGCTGGCGCCGCGAGGGCCTGCTCGCCCGCCTGCGGGCCAAAGGCTTCGTGGTCCTCACCCTCGCCGACCAGATCGCCGCCCTGCCCGCCCTCCCCGCCCCCGCGCCCCTCGGCGCGCCCCTCACCCGTACCCTCGCCGCCGGCGAACGCATCAGCTACTTCGCGACGCCAGGGCCCGGCCTCGCCCCCGGCTGGCAGCCGGCCCCATTCGCCCCCGACGGCCCCGGTGCGGTCAGCCTGCGCGAGGGCTGGGTCGTGCGCCGCCGGAAGGGCCGCGGCCCCGGCGCCTACTACAGCGTCGCCCGCGGCGGCCTCCAGCCCCTCGCCGAGGACGCGGCCCTGCGCCTCGGCCTCGCCCAGCTCGCCCAGGCCGGGCCTGCAGCCCTCAGCGCCGCCCCCGCCGAGGGCGGCTGGCTCGTCCCCGAGCCGCCCCTGCCGGCCGAGCACCGCGCCCTGCTCAGCCGGATCGCCGACCGGAGCGAGGGCGGCTGGCTGGTCGCCCCCGCGGCCCTGCCGCTGGCCGCCGCCCTGCTCGCCCGCGTCGGGCTGACGCTGGAAGTAAACGAAGCGGGGGCGGGCTAGAAGCCCACCCCCGCGTACAGTGCATTGGCGGGGAGGCTCGGAGGGGCCGCAGGCCCCTTCGAAGCAAACACCTACCGACCTTCCTTCTGCTTCAGCTCCGCGATCAGCGCCTGCACCGCCAGGTACGAGGGCCGCGGGCTCCAGTCGGGGTTGAGGATGCCGAAGGCGCCCTGCTCGTGGTCGGGGTTGCCCTGCTCGCCCCACAGCACCGCGAAGTTCATGTTCCAGAGGAACATGTTGCCCACGTAGGGGTACTCGTCGTAGGTGAGCCGGATCGCCCCGGTAATATACTCGGCCTGCTGCTCGGGGGTCACGAAGTTGCCGAACTCGTAGCCGGGCGTATTATTCGGCGTGGCCCACCCGTACTCGGTGATCCAGACCTCTTTGTCGCCCATGCCGTAGAGCTCCATCCACTCGCGCACATTCTCGATATGGCGGAAGTAGTGGGTCTCGTCGTCGTTCCAGCAGCGATCGGGGGCGGGCTCGCAGCCCTCGATGAAGCTGGGGTTGTCGGGCCACATCCTGTCGGGGGGGTTGGCTGCGCCGCCCGGGTGGACCGCCTGGATGTCGAAGTAGTCGCGCACCTCGCCGCCGTTGTAGGTGTACATCGCCCGGTAGAACTCCTCGTCCGAGAGGGCGATCGACGGGTTGGTCACGCCGCTCGACGAAGAGGCCGCGGCCAGGACCAGGGCGTCCGGGTCGGCGGCCTTGATCGCCTGGTAGGCCAGCTTGAGCATCTCGACGTAGCGGCCCACGTCCTCGGGCCGGATCGTGCCGCCGGTCTCGTGGGCCAGATTCGGCTCGTTCCAGACCTCGTAGGCGTGGATCTTCCCCTTGTAGCGCTCGGCCATCAGGCCCAGAAAGTCTGCAAATGTCTGGGGATCGTCGGGCAGGCCGTTGGTGGCGTTGTAGGCCGTCGGCGAGCGCACCACATTCACCAGCAGCTTGCGGCCGTAGGCGTTGGTCGTCTCGACGATGCGGTCCACCTCGTCCCAGCCATAGATCCCGTTCACCGGGTCCTCGATGTCGCGCCAGTAGATCTGCTGGCGCACCCAGTCGAAGCCGGCGTTCTGGGTCAGCTGCAGCACCCGCTCGCGGTCGGTGTAGTAGAGGTGGCCGACCACCCCGAACTCGAGGTAGTCGGGGTTGATCTCGCCCGCGTTGGGCTGGTTCGGCGGCGCGGTCGGCTGCTCGTCGGCGCCCGCCGTGGGGGCCGGGGCCGCGGTCGCCCCGGCCGCGGCCGTGGGGGGCGTCGTGGCTGCAGGCGCTGCGGTCGGCGGCGCTGGGGCCGCCGTCGGCAGGGTGGCCGTCGCATTGGCCTCCCCGCCCTGAGCGGGGGCCTGGCCCCCACCGCAGGCCGCAATGATCGGCACAAGGATCAGCAGGATCAGCAGGGCGCCGATCCGCTGTGGCATCTGTAACATCACTTCACTCCCAAGATAGGGGTACAGGGAGGGTCTGGCCCTCCCTGATCGCCCTTGTACTATGACGGGTCATGCCCCCTGCGTGATTAACGCTTGGGGAAGGCCTGGATGGCGTTGAAGGCCGGCCTGGGCGTCCAGTCGCCGTTGAGGACGCCGAAGGCGGCCTGCTCGTGCTGCTCGTTGCCGAAGTAGCGCCACGGCACCGCGAAGTTCAGGTTCCAGACGAACATCGCGCCGACCCAGGGCGCCCACTCGTAACGCCCGATCTCGAGCGAGCGGGTGATCCACGCCGCCTGGGTCTCCTGCGAGATGCTGTTGCCGTACTCGTAGCCGGGCGTATTGTTGGCCGTCGCCCAGCCGAACTCGGTGATCCAGATCTGGCGGTCGCCCATGCCGTTGGCCACCAGGATGTTGTGGGTATCCTCGATGCGCCGGAAGTAGAACTCCGAGCTGTTGCGCCAGTTCGGGCCGGGGCCCGGGTTCGTGGGCCACTTGCTGTCGGGCGGGTTGTAGTGGCCGCCCGGGTGCAGGCCGATCGCGTCGACGTGGGTGCGGAAGGTCGGGTTGATCGCCATCTGGCGCAGGAACTCGAGGTCGCTCAGGGCGATGTCGGCGCGGTTGGTGTCGGTGCTGGCCGGGGCCCCGCTGACCACGATCGCGTTCGGGTCGCTCGCCTTAATCGCGTCGTAGGCCGTCGCTAGCAGGTCGACGAAGTAGTCGGCGCTCGCCACGCGCCCGCCGACGCCGCCGTTGGTGGCGCAGTCGCCGCCATTCTCGCAGGCCCGGTTCTGCTCGTTCCAGATCTGGTAGGCCTGCACGCGGCCGCGGTAGCGCGCCGCCATCTGGCCCATAAAGTTGCCGAAGTCGCCGAAGTTCTCGCGCCGTGGCATCCCCGGGCCACCCGCCCAATCTGGCGCCGAAACGACGCTCAGCAGCAGGCTCACGCCCTGGCGGTTCGCGTCGTTGACGATGTCGTCCAGCTCGGCCCAGTAGATCTGCCCGGACACGTCGTGCAGGTCGCGCCAGCGCACCTGCTGGCGGATCCAGGTCACGCCGGCGTTCTTCGAGAGGGTCAGGGCCCGGTTGCGATCCTGCCAGGCGGTGCCCTGCCCGTAGAGGTGGGCGTTGAAGCCGTAGATGAACGGGCGCGGCAGCGAGTCTGCGGCGCTGCGGGCGTTGAAGGCCCGGTTGTTCTGGTGAAACTTGTCGCGGTACTCGTTGCCCAGCAGGCCCAGCAGGATGCGGTACTGCGGGTTGGGCTCGTTGGGGTGCCACTCCATGCGCTGGCGCTCGAAGTACTGCACCCAGTAGGTCTGCCCGTCGGCCTGGTTGACCTCCTGGAACTGCTCGCTCAGAGGGTAGCCGAAGACGTCCAGGCCGCCGTTGTTCAGCCAGAAGCTGCGGAAGGGCGCCGGCCCGTCGCGCAGGGTGTGGCTCGTCTCGGCGAACCAGGTGCCGTCGCCCGGGTTGCCCACCGGCCTGAAGGGCGCCTCACCCTCGCGGCCCTTCGCCAGCTGCTTGCCCATCAGCCGGCCCAGGATGTAGAAGCGGTTGCCCTGCTGCCCGAAGTTCTCGGGGTGCTCCTCGAGCACGGCCCGCTCGAAGTACTGGACCCGGTAGAACTCGCCCGGGTTGGTGAAGCTCTCTTCGATGAAGGGGCGCGAGATTGGGTAGCCCAGCACGAAGAGGGCGTTCGGCGTGTTCTTCCAGGTCTCCAGGAAGCTGTTCACCGCCGCCTGGCTGGTCTCGGGAAAGAAGCGCGCCTGGAAGGGCGGGAAGGTGTCGGGCACGGTGCTCTGGGCGGCGCTGGGGCGCGGCCAGGCCACGGCCGTGGCGAGGGTCGCAATAAGGACCAGGGCGACGATGATCCGTCTGGCCATGCTCGTTCTCCTCAAGCTTGCTGCGTCCGATGGCTGTGCGAAGCGGGGCTCCTGTTACCGATTGTAGCGCTGACGACTGATACTGCCCTGATGAAGCGGTGATTCGACGGTTACCGTTCGATGAATCCCGGGCGCGACCATGCGGCCCCAACACCGACAGCGCCCGCGGCGTCAACCGGAGCGTACTGGCGCGGATCCTCGGCGCCGTCGTCGTGCGCCGCGTTCATGGGCGCGCGACCGTGCTGTGCTTCGCTCTGCTCAGGGCTCTCCACGCACATCAGGGGAAGGGCGGACAGGCGCCGCTGCCTGGGCCAGCCGTAGCTGCACTTCGCTTCGGACGCCGAAGATTATACGGGCCACTGTAGCGGGCGTCAAATCACTCGCGCCCTTGACGAAATAGTACGGGCGTGCTATTCTATTGCGTGTATAAACGATAGAGGGTAAGATATGGGCCGCAAGTCTCGCGCCGTCGAGGACTACTTTCACACGATCGACACGCCGATGCAGGCCTATCTGCTGGGGTTGCTGGCAGCTGATGGAAATGTGTATGTCGATACCAAACGCCATGGCTACAAGATCTCACTCAAGCTTCACCGAGACGACGAGATTCTCGTCAAGCGTATGCGCGACGAGCTCGCGCCGACCGTTCGGCTAAACTACCCAGGCAACAATGCCCGCTTTGAGGTCTGCTCACAGCAAATGATGCGCGATCTGGCTTGTTTCGGTGTTGTCCCGCGCAAGACCTGGCACTTGCCTTGGCCCACTGCCCTGCCCGAGGCGATGGCAATTCCATTTCTGCTCGGCTACTTCGATGGCGACGGCACGATGGTTGGTATGCGCCCAAGGCCAGAAAAGGGTATGCACGAGCCGTATCTCATCTGGTATCTCGTCGGTCACTACGAGTTCTTGCTCGAAGCTCGAAAGCGCATTTATGCATGGACAGGCGTTGAGTTAGCTCCGCCCCTACTTCCGAGCGCCAAGACATCGTTCCTCTACCGCATCGCAACCTCTGGCGAAAAGGCCGAGGCCCTCGACCAGGTGCTCAATGCAAGCGGCCTCGGTCTGCCGCGCAAGCATCTGCCCGGCGTGTGGGAGCAGTACCGGGCGCGCATGGAGACAGCACAAAATAAAGACCGCACACCAAAATGATGTGCGGTCTAATGTGGAGCGGGAGACGAGACTCGAACTCGCGACATCAACCTTGGGAAGGTTGCGCTCTACCAACTGAGCTACTCCCGCTCGGAGTAACCTGATTGCACGTAGTATAGCATTCGCCCTACGGCGTGTCAATTCGCTTGGCGCGCCTGCCGCCCGCCACCCGGGGGCGGCGGCTCCGCCCCCGGGTGCAGTCCTACAGCCCCCTATGG
>CAZKTU010000197.1:0-12919 GCA_964555675.1 uncultured Oscillochloris sp. | reverse complement strand
AGCTGCTCGGCGGGCACATTGTGCATGCAGACCGGGATGCGCAGCAGGGCGGCCAGGCTGATCAGGTCGGCGCCGATATGGCCGTAGCTGATCGCACCGTGGTTGGCGCCCCAGTTGGCCATGACGCTGTAGACGTCGCGGAAGACCCCGCTGCCGGTCAACTCGGGCACGAACCAGTGGGTCGGCCAGGTCGGGTCGGTGCGCTGGTCGAGGGTCGCGTGGACCTCGGGGGGCAGATCAACCGTCCAGCCCTGGGCGAGCTGCAGCACGGGGCCGAGGCCGTGGACGAGGTTGATGCGGCTCATGGTGACGGGCATGCCGCCCTTGCTGAGGAAGTTGGACGAGTAGCCGCCGCCGCGGAAGTAGCCGGTGACCGCGGGGTACCAGGTGGTGGCGTCGAGACAGGCCGCGGCCTCGTCCGCGCTGACCTCCCAGAAGGGCTTCATGGCCGGCTGGCCGTCGCGCTGCATCTGGCCGGTGGCGTCGAGGGTGGCGGCGCCCGAGTTGATCAGGTGCAGCACGCCGCCGGCGGCGCGGCCCTCAAGGGTGTGGCCGGTGACCCTGCGCACGGCGTCGGGGCTCCAGTAGGTGCGCACGTCGGCGAAGATCTGGGCGGTGTTGGTCAGTAGGTAGCCGAAGAGCATGGTGGCGGCGTTGAGGGCGTCGTTCTCGGTCGCGAAGACGTAGGGGGCGCGGATGCCGTCCCAGTCGAACGACGAGTTGAGGATGGCCTCCATGAAGTCGCCGTTGGGGAAGTGGTCGGTCCACTGGCGCTGGCCCTGGAAGCCGCCGGCGATCGCGTTGCGGCCCATGGCCTCTTCGCCGTAGCCGAGGGCGGCCAGGCGCGGGTTGCCGACCATGAGGTCGCGGGTGATCAGGGTCATCTTGACCACGGTGGCCCAGTCGCGGTCCTTCTGCTCGCGGCTGCGCTGGCCGGCGGGGGCGTTGCGGTCCTCGCCCTCGCGGCAGTGCGCGCGGGTCCAGGCGTAGGCCCGCTCGAACTCCTCCTGGTCGAAGATGCCCGCGTCGATGCGGCGGGTCAGCTCGGTCATGTCGACGCTCTCGACGCGCATGCCGAGGTAGCGCTCGAAGAAGCCCTGGTCGACGATCGAGCCGGCGATGCCCATGGAGACGCCGCCGAGGGCCAGGTAGGACTTGCCGCGCAGGATGGCGACGCTCAGGCCGGCCCGGGCGAAGCGCAGCAGCTTCTCCTGAACATCGGCCGGGATGTTGCCGTCGCCGCCGTCCTGCACGTCGTGGCCGTAGATGCTGAAGGCGGGCAGGCCCTTCTGAGTGTGGCCGGCGAGCACGGCGGCCAGGTAGACGGCGCCGGGGCGCTCGGTGCCGTTGAAGCCCCAGACCGCCTTGGGGGTCAGGGGGTCCATGTCCATGGTCTCGGAGCCGTAGCACCAGCAGGGGGTGACGGTGATGCTGACGCCGACGCCCTCGCGGCGGAAGAGCTCGGCGGCCTGGGCGGCCTCGACGACGCCGCCGATGGTGGTGGGCGGGATGACGCACTCAACGGGGGTGCCGTCGGGGTAGCGCAGGTTCGCGCTGAGCAGGGCGGCGGTGGCCCGGGCCATGCCCATGGTCTGGTCCTCGAGGGACTCGCGGATGCCGTTACGGCGGCCGTCGATGGTGGGCCTGATGCCGATCTTGGGCCAGGCGCCAACGTAGCGCTGCTGGGTGGAGCCGGTCATGAGAGTGTCTCCTCGTCGAGCAATGGTCGCGTTCAACAGGCGGCGCGGCCTATTCTAGTCGAACAGAGCCCGGGCGTCGACGGCGAAGGCCGCGGCGGCGCGGGCGGTGTGCTCAGAGGCCAGGAGTTCGGCGAGCACGGGCGGGGCGATGGTGGCGGCGCCGACGCCGAGGGCGGCGAGGGCGGGCACCTCCTCGGGGTCGCGGATGCTGGCCGCCAGGATGGTCACACTGGCGCCCTGGGCCCGCAGCAGGGCCTGCATCTGGCCGATCAGGCCCAGGGCGTCGAGGCCGGCGTCGCGCATCCGGCCCACGTAGACGGCAATATAGCGCGCCCCGACGCTCTGGCTCAGCAGGGCCTGGCGCAGAGTGTAGACCGCGGTCAGGGTCACCGGCACCTGCTCGCGGGCGAGCTGCGCGGCGGTCGCGTAGCCGGCGGGCGTGGCCGGCAGCTTCACGTAGACGCGCCCGGGGGCGAGGGCGGCCAGCGCGCGCCCCTCGCGCAGCATGCCCTCGGCGTCCGCGGCATAGACCTGCAGGTGCAGCTCGCCCGCGCCGGCGGCGAAGACCTGGCGGGCCAGGTCGGGCACGGCCACGGCCGGCACCCCGGCGCGGCGCAGCAGGGTCGGGTTGGTGGTGACGCCGGCGACGAAGCCGGTGGCCAGAGCGGCGCCGACCGCCGCGAGCTCGGCGCTGTCGACCAGGATCTGCATATGTTCCTCGTAGACGAGGGAAGGGCGGAGGGGCCTGGCCCCTCCGGCTCCCCTCTTGGAGCGAGCACTAGGCGGGCGGCGCGGCTCCCCTCGTGGAGCGAGCCCCAGTACAGCTTTCCGGAAGTGCCAGCCTGGTTGCGACCAAGGACGAAAGACCAAAGACCAACTGCTCAGCCGGAGCCCGGCCTTGGTCCTTGGTCCCTGGTCTTTGGTCAGAACTGGCCAAGGACTTCTCGCCGGCACAACTAGGTGGGCGGCACGACGCCGATGGTGAGCAGGATGTTGGCGTAGATGCGTCGCTCGCCGGTGGCGATGGCGAGGGCCAGGTCGGGGCCGCGGGCGGCGTCGTAGAACTGGAAGCGGCCGAGGTTCTGCAGGGGCAGGCCCGGCAGCAGGGCGCGGAACTCCTGGAAGATCGGCGGCTCGTCGCCGTGGTCGGGCATCATCACATGGGCCGCCTCGATCGGCACGGCCCCGGCGAGCACGCCGAGCACGTCGGTGACGCGCAGCATGTCGGGGGCCAGGTTGAGGTAGACGCGCCGCGAGGCCGGGCTCGAGCGGGTCGCCAGGGGGTAGTTGCCATCGGCGATCAGGATCTGGGCGCCGTGCCCGGCCTCGCCGAGGGCGCGCAGGATCTCGGGGTGCAGAAGCGGATAGGTTAGCATCGGTGGCTCCAATTATAGCGGCGTGACCTCAACCAGGGTACGGATACGGGCGTAGTCGTCGACGCCGAAGTGGCCCGCGCCGACGCTGAGGGCGTTGGCCGCCCCGGCGGCCACGGCGTCGGCCAGGGCCTCGGCCAGGGGCAAGCCGCGGGCGACCCCGCGGGCCAGGCCGGCCAGGGCACAGTCGCCCGACCCGACGGCGCTCACGGCGTCGATCGCGGGCGGGCGGGCATAGAGGCGGGTCGCGCCCTCGGCGGCCACGGCGCCCTGAGGGCCGAGCGAGACCACAACGGTCGCCCCGTGGCGGGCCGACAGCTCGGCGGCGGCCTCGGCGGCCTCGGCGGGGGTGGCGGGCTCGGCGCCGGTGAGGGCGGCCAGCTCGGCGGCGTTGGGCTTGACCAGGCGTGGGCGGCCCTCGGCCAGGCCGCGGCGCAGAGCCTCGCCGCCCGTGTCGAGCAGCGCGGGCACGCCGGCGGCGCGGGCGGTGCGCAGCAGCTCGACCAGGAAGTCGGGCGTGACCCCGGGGGGCAGGCTGCCCGAGATGGTGACAGCCTCGTACTCGCGCACCGCGCCGCGGAACCAGTCGAGCAGCTCGGCCACCCTGGTCGCGGGCACCGGCTCGCCCAGCTCGTAGATCTCGGTCAGCCGGCCGTTTGAGCGGTCGAGGATGGAGAGGCAGGTGCGCGACTCGGCCTCGGTGCGCAGCAGGGCCAGGGCGAAGCCCTCGCGGCGCAGGCGCTCTTCGATGAAGACGCCGGCGAAGCCGCCGACCCAGCCCGCGATCACCGCAGCCTCGCCGAGGGCCTTGAGGCCGCGGGCGACGTTGACGCCCTTGCCGCCCGGCACGGCCAGCACGTGCTCGGGGCGGTGAATGGTCCCGGGGCGCAGCTCGGCCAGCACCACAGTCTTATCGATCGCCAGGTTCGGGGTGATGCAGAGGAACATAGGGGCTCCTACGCCGGGGATGGCTCGAAGACGACCTTGCCGCGGCCTAGACGCCCGGCCGCGAGGTCGGCGAAGGCGCGGGGCGCCTCGGCCAGGGGCAGGCGATGGGCGATCATGGCGCGCAGGTCGAGGCCACCGTCGAGCAGGGCCTGGGCGGCGTCGGCCCACTCGTGGCCCGGGAAGGGCGCCGAGTAGGACATAAAGCAGCCGACCATGCGCAGCTCCTTGCGCATCATGTCCTCGATGAAGCTCATCGGCAGGCTCTTGTCGAGGGGCTGGTTGCCGCCGAGGACGACGGTGGCCCCCGGGCGGGCCACCAGGATGGTCTGGGCCAGGGCGGCGGGCACGCCCGAGGCCTCGAGCACGAGGTCGGCGCCGCCGTCGGTCACGTGGCGCACCGCGGCGGGCAGGTCGTCGGCCAGGGGGTCGAGGGCGACGTGGGCGCCCAGGGCCAGAGCCGCGGCGCGGCTCTCGGGGGCGACATCGCTGACGATGATCGTCGCGGCCCCGAGGATGCGCAGCCACTGGACGATCATCAGGCCGATCGAGCCCGCGCCGAGGACTACGGCGCGCTGGCCGGGCGCGAAGCCACCCAAGTCGAGGATGTGGCGGGCGACGGTGGCCGGCTCGATCAGGGCGGCGGCCTCGAAGGGCACGTCCGCGGGGACAAGCAGGGCGTTACGGGCGGGCAGGGCGACATACTCGGCGAAGCCGCCATCCTGGCGCGAGCCGATGAACGAGTAGCTGGTGCAGGCCGAGTAGTGCCCCGCTAGACACGGGCCGCAGGCGTGGCAGGGCACCAGGGGGATGAGCGCGGCGTGCCGGCCGAGCAGCGCGCTGTCGACGCCCGCGCCCACGGCCGCGATCTCGCCGGCCACCTCGTGGCCCAGGATCATGGGGTAGGCGCGGTGGCCGCGGGTGTAGCGGTGCAGGTCCGAGCCGCAGATGGAGGCGGCCCGCACCCGTAGGAGCAACTGGCCCGGCCCCGGCTCGGGCTGCGGCACGTCGCGGTAGCTGATGACACCCCGGTCCTCAAGAATGGCCGCCTTCATGGCTCGATCCTTTGTACGCCCCCGGTGATCGCGGCCAGCCGCTCGAAGTCGCCGGCGAGGCTGCGCGAGAGGCTATGATAGACGCCGAAGAGCTCTTCGTACAGGGCGTGGCGGGCCGGGTCGGGCTCGTAGACAGTGCGGCGCGGCAGCATGGCCTCGACGAGGGCGCCGACATCGGAGACGAGGCCGAGGGCGCCCGCGGTGAGGGCGAAGAGGCCGAGGC
This sequence comes from uncultured Oscillochloris sp., assembly GCA_964555675.1. Taxonomy (GTDB): domain Bacteria; phylum Chloroflexota; class Chloroflexia; order Chloroflexales; family Chloroflexaceae; genus CAIWXH01. The sequence continues at coordinate 7,623 of CAZKTU010000197.1, read as the reverse complement.
TATGGCCGCCCTCGCCGCCGTCGGCGCGGCGCGCGACCACGAAGGGCCGGGCGGTCACGTCGGCCTTAATCTGGCACCAGACCGCGCTCTGGGTGGCCCCGCCCGCGCCGAGCCACTCGCTGACCCCGAAGCCGCGGGCCTCGGCCAGCTTGAGGTTATCGTAGACCGCGAAGGCGCAGCCCTCCATGATCGCCCGCAGGATCTCGCCGCGCGTGGTGCTGTACGAGAGGCCGAAGAAGACCCCGCGGGCCGTGCTGCTCCAGAGGGGCGTGCGCTCGCCGGCCATATAGGGCAGGAAGATCAGGCCGCCCGCGCCGGGGGCGGCCAACTCGGCCTGGCGGCTGAACAGCTCGAAGGGGGTCGCGCCGATCATACTCGCCGCCGTGGCCTCGACCTGGCCGAGGACATCGCGGAACCAGCCGAGGGAGCCGCCGCCGACGGTGCCGCTCTGGAGCAGGTACTGGCCGGGCAGCACGTGGTGCGAGAGGATCAGGCGCGGCTCGACGACCACCGTGGGCACGCTCATGCCCATGCCGCCGGCCTGCCCGCCCTGGTCCTGGGTCTGCCCCGGCCGGGTGACGCCCGCGCCCAGGGCGCCCGCTGCGGCGTCGAGGCAGCCCACGAGCACGGGGGTGCCGGGCGCGAGACCCATAGCCGCGGCGGCCGCAGCCGTCAGGCCGCCAGCGATCTCGCCGCAGCCGCGCAGGGGCGGCAGCCGGTCGAGGGGCGCGCCGATCGCGCGGGCCGCGTCCTCGTCCCAGCGGCGGTTGGCCATATCGAAGCAGTGGAAGCCGTAGGCCTGGGTGTAGTCGCACGAGGGCTCGCCGGTGAGGCGGGCGACGATATAGCCGGTGGCGTCGAGGAACCAGCGGGCGCCCTCGAAGGCGGCGGGGCGATGGCGGCGCAGCCAGGCCAGCTTGGGCGTGTTGTAGGCCGCGTCGAGCGGGTTGGCGGCGAGGCGGGTCAGGCCCTCGGCGTGGGGGCCGGCCCGCAGCTCGGCGGCCTCGGCCTCGGCGCGGCGGTCGAGCCAGGTCATGGCGGGGGCCAGGGCGCGGAAGGCGGCGTCGGCGGGGATGAGAGTCCAGCCGATCGCGTCGACGCCGACGCCGGCCACCTCGTCGGCGCGGGCGCCCCCCGTCGTCAGTACGGCGGGCACGGTGGCGCAGATCGCCTCCCACCAGCGCTCGGGGTCGATCTCGGCCCACAGGGGGGCCGGGCGAGCGAGGGCGTAGGCGCTGGAGGCCTCGGCGACAAGTTCGCCGCCCACGGTCCAGAGGGCGGTCTTGGTGCTGGAGGTGCCGACGTCGACGGTGACGATATACATAGGCGTTCCGCCTGGATGGGTATGCGAGTGAGAGACTGCGCGGCTAGCTCGCGATCACGCCGTCGAGGTCCCAGAGATCCTCCCAGCTCTGGCCGGGGCGCCAGAGGAAGACCTGGCCCTTAATCAGGCGACAGTTGCGGTCGATGGCGGCGATGGCGGCCATCTCGTCGGCCGTAAGGGGCTCGCCGGCGATGGCGCGCAGGTTGGCGAGGAAGTTGGCGCGCCGGCTCGAGAAGGGGATGGGCACCTGGCCGCGCTGGGCGGCCCACTTCACACAGACGACGGCGGGGTGGACGCCCAGGCGCTCGGCGATAGCCACAATCACGGGGTCCTCGACGTCGACCGAGTCGTCGGGGGTGCGGTCGCGCTCGGGGCGGGCGGGCGAGCCGATTGGCGAGTAGCCGATCGGGACCATGCCCTGGGCGCGCACATAGTCGAAGAGCGCGGGCTGCTGGAAGTGGGGGTGCAGCTCCATCTCGTTGGCGGCCGGCCTGATACGGGCGTCGCGCAGCAGCAGCTCGAGCTTGGCGATGCTCATGTTCGAGGTGCCGATATGGCGGACCAGGCCCCGCTCGACCAGGCCCTCGAGGGCCTGCCAGGTGGCCATATAGCGCGCGTGGTCGTAGGGCCGCGCGCCCGAGTCGCGCGAGTGGACGTCGACGCCGACGGCGTGGGTATTGGGGAAGGGCCAGTGGATCAGGTAGAGGTCGAGGTAGTCGAGGCGCAGGTCGCGCAGGGACTGCTCGCAGGCGGCGACGGCCTGGGCGGGGTCGTGGCGGTCGTTCCAGAGCTTCGAGGTGACCCAGAGCTCTTCGCGGGCCACACCGCCGGCGCGCACGGCGGCGAGGGCCTCGCCGATCAGGTGCTCGTTGCGGTAGACGGCGGCGCAGTCGAAGTGGCGATAGCCGGCCTGGGCGGCCTCGAAGACGGCCTGGGCGACGGCCTCGCCGGGCACGTGGTCGGAGCCGAAGGTGCCGAGGCCGATGGCCGGCATCTGCGCGCCGGTGTAGAGGGTGCGCTGGGGGACTGCGCCGGGGTCGACGCCGTCCTCGGCGCGAGCGAAGGCGGGGTAGGTTGCGTGGCTCATGCTCGTCTCTCCTTGAGCGGCCGCTGGTCAAGACGCTGCCCGCGCCCGACTCTGACGAGCGACGACCGGCGACGGCGGAGCCGAGGCTGCGGCCCGCGTCGGCCGTCTGAGGTCAGAAGGCGTGCCTACGGAGCAGCCTACGCAGGGGGCGGCCCACTCGAGCGGCGGATGCGCAGCTCGGCGGGCAGGACCACAGCGCGGGGGTCGATCGGCCCCTCGCGCTCGAGGCGGTCGAGCAGCAGCACGGCGGCGCGGCGGCCGATCTCGTAGGCGGGCTGGGCGACGACGGTGAGGAAGGGGTCCATGACCCACTCGCTGGGCAGGTCGTCGAAGGCGACGACCGAGACATCCTCGGGCACGCGCAGACCGGCCTCGCGCAGGGCGCGGATGGCGCCGAAAGCGATAAAGTTATTGGCGGCGAAGATCGCGGTGGGGCGGGGCGCGGCGGCCAGGATCTGCTGGGCCATGCGGTAGCCGTCCGACTGGTTGAAGCCGCCGTAGTTGAGCTCGGCATAGCGGATCAGGCTGGCGTCGAGCTCGATGCCGGCCTCGGCGAGGGCCCGGCTGTAGCCCGCCACACGGTCGAACGAAGTCGAGACCGTCTTGCGGCCGGTCAGCATGGCGATGCGGCGGTGCCCGAGGTCGGCCAGGTAGCGCGTGAGCTGGTAGGCGCCGGCCTCGGAGTCGCAGCGCACCTCGTCGACCTGGGGGGTGCGCAGGCGCCGGTCGAGGATGACGGCGGGCAGCCGATGGTTGCGCAGCAGCTCGAGGCTCCTGCCATCGCTGCTGGCCGGCACGAGCAAGACCCCATCGACCTGGCGCTGCACGAGCAGCTCGAGGTACTCGTGCTCGTCGGCCTCGGACTCGTCGGTATTGCAGAACATGACGCTGAAGCCGCTGGCCCCGGCCACGTCCTCGACGCCGCGGGCGATAGTGGTGAAGAAGGGGTTGGTGATATCGGTGAGGACCAGGGCGAGGGACTTGGTGCGCTTCGAGCGCAGCTGGCGGGCCAGGGCATTGGGCACGTAACCGAGCTCGGCGATGGCCTGTTCGACGCGAACGCGGGTCTGAGGGCTGATATAGCCCGAGTTATTGATCACGCGCGAGACGGTCATGCTTGAGACGCCGGCCAGCCTGGCGACATCATTGATCGTGCTCATAACTTTCCCTGCCTGCCGTCCGCTCGCGATTGGATTGGATGGGGCCAGGCTCGCGGCGGGAGGGACGCGGGGGGGTTCAACCCCCCCCGCTGGTTCTTCCTCCACCTGTCAAACAGGTTTTGACGGAGCTTACTGGTAGAGCAGCGGCTTGATATCGGCCGCGTCGATGTTGGTCTTATCATACCAGTGGAAGCCGGTGTCGATCGACTTGGGCAGGGTCTCGCCGTTGATCGCCTTGACGGCGGCCTCGACGCACTTGTAGCCGATGCCGATCGGGTCCTGGGTGATCGAGCCGGCGGCGACGCCGCTGCGGACCGCGTCCATCTGCTGCTGGCCGGAGTCGTAGCCGATCACGGTGATCTTGCCCTCCATGCCCAGCTCCTTCACCGCGTTGAGCACGCCGATGATCGAGCCCTCGTTGGCGCCGAAGAAGCCCTTGATATTGGGGTGGGCCTGGATGATCGCCTTGGCCAGGTCGGTGGACTTGAGCTGGTCACCGCCGCCGTACTGCACGTCGACGATGGTGACGTTGGGGTACTTCGCCTTCATCTGGTTGAGGAAGCCGTCGCGGCGGTCGATGCCGGTGCGGCTGGTCTGGTCGTGGACGATCACGGCCACCTCACCCGAGCCGCCGATCAGCTCGGCCATCTTGTCGGCGGCCATGCCCGCGGCGGCGAGGTTATCGGTCGCGGCGGTGGTGACGGGGATGTCGCTGTCGACGCCCGAGTCGAAGCCGATCACGGGGATGCCCTCGGCCTTGGCGCGCTCGAGCAGGGGGATCACGGCCTTGCTGTCGAGGGCCGCCAGGCAGATAGCCGCCGGCTTCTTGTCGAGGGCCGCCTGGAGCATTTCAATCTGCTTGTCGACCTGGGACTCGCTCTCGGGGCCCTCGAAGGTGATGTCGACGTTGAAATCGGTGGCAGCCTTCTCAGAGCCGGCCTTGACTGCCTGCCAGAACTGGTGCTGGAACCCCTTCGAGATGACCGGGATGTAGGGCCTGGCGGTCGCAGCGCCGCCGGCATCAGCGGCGGGCTGGGCGGGCTGGGCGGCGGGCTGGGCAGCGCCACAGGCGGCGAGGACCAGCATCAGGGCCAGCAGGCCGGCGATGGACGAGAACAACCGGGTGGACCTCATCGTGTGCCTCCATGTCTACTTTGACGACCGCGTATGTTGGGCCCAGATCGGGCGGCCAACCGAAGAGAAGAGAAAGGCCGCAGGCTCTTGCCCCGCCGCGGGTAGCGGCGAAGCGCGGAACTCGGTTACGAGCTTAGACCCGCTGCCGGCGGCGCAGGATATCCAGGTACACCGCCAGGATGACGATCCCGCCCGTGATGACGGTCTGCCACTCCTGGGGGACCGAGAGGATGCGCAGGCCGTTGGTGAGGGTGCTGATGACGAAGGCGCCGATGATCGTGCCCATGATCGTGCCCTCGCCGCCGCGCAGCGAGGTGCCGCCGATCACGGCCGCGGCGATGGCGTCGAGCTCGTAGCCGGCGCCGAGGGCCGGCTGGGCCGAGTTGAGGCGCGAGGAGATCAGCACCCCGGCGAGGCCGGCGAAGGCGCCGCAGAGGGTGTAGACCGCGATCTTCCAGATGTCGACGTTCACACCCGAGAGGCGCGTGGCCTCCTCGTTGCTGCCCAGGGCGAAGGTATAGCGCCCCAGGATAGTCTGGTTGAGGATGAACGAGGCCACGATGGCGGCGCCGAAGAGGATGAGCACCGCGTTGGGGATGGCGAAACCGGGGATAATCGCGCCCAGGACCGAGCCCATGGCGATATTGGTGTAGGCCGGCGCGTCGGTGAAGTAGATCGGCTTCAGGCCCGAGATGACCAGAGCCAGGCCCTTGGTGATATAGAACATGCCCAGGGTGGCGATGAAGGGCGGCAGCTTCATCTTGGCGATGATCAGGCCGTTGCCCGCGCCGCAGATCGCCCCCGCCGCCAGGGCCGCCAGCACACCCAGGAAGACGGGCAGGCCCGCGTTGGCGACGGTCACGCCGGCGATCACGGCGGCGAAGGTCATGACCGTGCCGACCGAGAGGTCGATCCCGCCGGTGATGATCACGAAGGTCACCCCGAGGGCCAGCACGCCATTAACGGCGGTGGCCAGCAGGATGCCGACGATATTGTTGAACTGGAAGAAGTTGGGCGAGGCGAGCGAGAAGACGATGAACATCACAATCAGGGCGCCGAACGCCAGCACACGCTGCATCGCGTCAGACCGGAACAGTGACTTACGCTGGCTCAGAGTTGCTTCCATCGTCTTCCCCTCGTTGGGCAGCTAATTGACTAATGCTCAGTGGGTTACGTGCGGAGGTGCGGAGGGGCCAGGCCCCGGGCTCCTCCGGAATACAGCGCGCGCCTATGCGCGCTGGGTCGCGTAGGTCATGATCTGCTCCTGGGTGGCGGCGCCGCCGGGCAGCTCGCCGGTGATGCGGCCCTCGCACATCACCAGGATGCGATGGCTGAGGCGCAGCACCTCGGGCAGCTCGGAGGAGATCATAATGATCGCCTTACCCTGGCGGGCCAGCTCGTTGAGCAGCTTGTAGATCTCGCTCTTGGCGCCCACATCGATGCCGCGGGTGGGCTCATCGAAGATCAGGATGTCGGTGTCGGCGGTGAGCCACTTGCCGATCACGACCTTCTGCTGGTTGCCGCCCGAGAGGTTGCGCACGCGCTGCTGGATGCCGGGCGTCTTGATCGAAAGGCCCTTGACGTGACCCTCGGCGGTGGTGCGGGTCTTCTGGGCGTTGACCACACCCAGGGGGCCGAGGAACTTCTCGTACGAGGCCAGGGCGATATTGGTCTCGACGTCCATCTCGAGGGTCAGGCCGAAGCGCTTGCGATCCTCGGAGAGATAGCCGATACCGTGGGCGACGGCGTCCTTGGGGCTATGGATGGTGACGGGCTTGCCGCGCACCAGGATCTGCCCGGCCTCGAGGGGGTCGGCCCCGAAGACGGCGCGAGCCACCTCGGTGCGGCCGGCGCCCATCAGGCCGGCGAAGCCGAGGATCTCGCCGCGGCGCAGAGTGAAGCTGACATCGCGGATGGCGCGGCCGCGGCGTAGGCCGCGGGCCTCGAGCAGCACCTCGGGGTCGTACGCCGCGGGAATCTCGGGGGCCGACTCGAAGATCGTGCGACCGACCATCATGCTGATGATGCGCTCGATCGAGGCCTCCTGGGTCTGAACGGTGTCGATATAGCGGCCGTCGCGCATGACCGTCACGCGGTCCGAGATCTGCTTCAGCTCCTCGAGGCGGTGCGAGATATGCACGATGCCGACGCCGCGCTCGCGCAGCTGGCGGATGAGGCGGAAGAGCTCGTCGATCTCGGAGTCGGTGAGGGCCGCCGTAGGCTCGTCCATGATCAGGACTTCGGCGTTGTGCGAGAGAGCCTTGGCGATCTCGACCATCTGCTGCTGGGCCACGGCCAGCTCTGAGACCCTGGTGCGCGGGTCGAGCTTGAGGTGCATCGTCTCGAAGAGCTGGCGGGTCTGCTCGTTGATGCGGGCCTCGTCGATCAGGAAGGGGAAGCCCTTGCGCCGCTCGCGGCCGATGAAGATATTCTGGGCCACGGTCAGGTCGGGCATCAGGTTCAGCTCTTGGTGGATGATGCTGATGCCGAGGTTCTGGGCGGCCCTGGGGCTGGCGATATCGACCTCGCGACCCTTATAGAGGATGCGGCCGGCGTCCTTTTTATAGACCCCGGCGAGGATCTTCATGAGGGTAGACTTGCCCGCACCATTCTCGCCGACCAGCGCGAGCACCTCGCCCGAGCGCAGCTCGAAGCGACAGTCGTCGAGGGCGTGGACGCCGGGGAAGCGCTTGGTGACGCCTTCCATCTGGACGAGCAGATCACCCTTCATTGGGTCCTCCGTGCGACGGTGCGTAGGGTTGGGCGGCCGCCCCAGCGACGAGATGTCGCTGCGCGGGCTAGGTCGGGGCTTCTGTTACCGATAACATAGGTTATCGATAACATATCACCACGGGAGGGCCTTGTCAATTATCTGGCATCGGGAATTTTGGTTAAGGAATCGCAACTATTGCTGGGGC
>CAZKTU010000196.1:11705-12921 GCA_964555675.1 uncultured Oscillochloris sp. | reverse complement strand
GCTCCATCTTATGTTCCCTCATTACACTTGTTTGCCTCGCTCATATATGTATGTCATTATAACATGGCTAGGCTGCCACTTGTAACTCAACGGGCGCTGCGCTATTAGTCGGGGCGCCCTCGCGTCGTCCACTCCACCGCCCGGCCTGCCCGCGATCCGCGCGTTTCAGGCCGCCCAGGGCGCTGGAGTGATACTACGTGTCGGCGTAAATGAGTGGCGGGTTTTTACCACGAAGACCACGAAGGACGCGAAGGATTGGAGCCTGCCCGGTGCCAGAGCCGTGCGCCTGTGCCGTGCGAGCGGCTCGCAAGCATTCGGCCTGGCACAGCCTCTCTCCTCCCTTCGTGCCCTTCGTGCCCTTCGTGGTCAAATTGACCGCGACCAGGGCCGAGCTGCGCCCCTGGTGCGACCAGTCCTCCCTTGGCGCTGGCCAGTGCAAGAACCTAAGTTTCGTTGTAATGCTAGTGTGACCTGCGGATTGAAATAGGCGTACAGGTGTGCTATGATTGCCCCCGCTACGACGCTGTGCTGAAGCGAACTGGCAAGGAGTTACTATGAGCGATCTGAAGCCCGGCGCGCCCGTGGCCGTGGGCTACGAGGCGCTGCCCGCCGCCGGCACCGGCCCCGGCGTGCTCGCGCTGCACGCCTGGTGGGGCCTGAACGACTTCTTCCGCAGCTTCTGCGACCGGCTGGCCGCCGCCGGCTTCGTCGTCGTGGCCCCCGACCTCTGGGGCGGCACTGTGGCGACCACTCCCGCCGAGGCCGAGGCCCTGCTGCAGCAGCGCGACGGCCAGGCGATGTTCCAGGCCGCCTCTGACGCGCTGGCCTATCTAGGCTCACACCCCGCCGTGCGCGGCGAGGGCCTGGGCGCGATCGGCTTCTCGCTGGGCGCTTCCTGGGCGCTCACCCTGGCCGGCATCCGCCCGCAGCTGCGCGCCGTGACGATCTATTACGGCACCGACGACGCCGACCTCACCGCCTCCCAGGCCGCCTTCCTCGGCCACTTCGCCGAGAATGATCCCTATGAGGACGAGGCCTTCGTGCGCCAGGTCGAGGACGCGATCAAGGCGGCCGGCCACCCCGTGCAGTTCCACCGCTACCCTGGCGTCGGCCACTGGTTCTGCGAGGCCGACCGCGCCGATGCCTACAATCCCGCCGCCGCCGAGCTGGCCTGGGGGCGGACCGTGGCCTTCCTCCACGAGCGGCTGGGTTAGTA
>CAZKTU010000196.1:0-11605 GCA_964555675.1 uncultured Oscillochloris sp. | reverse complement strand
CTGCGCAGCCGGTAGCTGCGGCCCGCCACCATCGACAGGCGTAGCTCGGCGCCCACGGTGAGCGCGCCGGGCTCGTCGCACGCCAGGGGCGTTGGGGCGCTGACGCGGCACTCGCCGGCGTGTGTGGCGTGGATGTTCGCCTCGACAAGGCTGCCGTCGGCCCAGCTCAGGTCGACCAGATAGCCCCCGCGGGCGCGCAGGCCGGTGACCCGACCGCGTGGCCAGGCGGCGGGCAGGGCAGGTAGCAGGCTGATTATGCCGCCGTGGCTCTGCAGCAGCATCTCGGCGATCCCCGCGGTCACGCCGAAGTTACCGTCGATCTGGAACGGCGGATGGGCGTCGAACAGATTGGCGTAGACGCCGCCGCCCTCGCCGTAGTGGGTCTCGCTGTCGTCGACGAAGCTCAGCATGCGGCTCAAGACGCTGTAGGCCCGCTCGCTGTCGCCCAGGCGCGCCCAGAAGTTGACTTTCCAGGCCAATGACCAGCCGGTGCCGGCGTCGCCGCGCAGCTCGAGCGAGCGCCTGGCGGCCGCGAATAGCTCGGGGGTGGCCCGCCGAGTGATCTGCTCGCCCGGGTGCAGGCCGTACAGGTGCGAGACGTGGCGGTGGCCCCGCTCGGGCGCCGCTAGGTCCCAGTCTTCGAGCCACTCTTGGAGCTGCCCGGCCTCGCCAATCTGCGGCGTCGGGAGGCGCGCCCGCGCCGCCGTGAGCGTAGCCCTGAAGGCCGTGTCGACGCCAAGTAGCTCTGCGGCGGCGATACAGTTGCCGAACAGCTCCCAGATGATCGCTAGGTCCATGGTCGCGGCCACGCTGACGGCAAGGGCCCGTCCGTCCGGGGCGGTGAACTTGTTCTCGGGCGAGGTCGAGGGGGCCGTCACCAGCCGGCCCTGGCCGTCGTCGATCAGCCAGGCGAGGCAGAACTCGGCGGCGCCCTTCATCAGCGGGTAGGCCCGCTCGCGCAGGAAGCCCAGGTCGCCGCCGAAGGCATAGTGCTCCCAGAGGTGTCGGCAGAGCCAGGCCCCGCCCAGCGGCCACATCGCCCAGGCCGGGTCGCCGTGCCGGCCGTACTCGCCGACGGGGGCCGACTGGCGCCACAGGTCGCTGTTGTGGTGGGCGACCCAGCCGGGGCAGCCGTAGTTGGTCTCGGCCGTGCGCCGGCCGTTCTGGCTGAGCTCGGCGATCAGATCGAAGAGGGGCCCGTGGCACTCGGCGAGGTTGGCCGTCTCGGCGGGCCAGTAGTTCATCTGCGCGTTGATGTTCAGGGTGTAGTTCGAGCTCCACGGCGGCCTGATGGCCTCGTTCCAGATACCTTGCAGGTTCGCCGCCTGCGTCCCCGGGCGCGAGCAGGCGATCAGCAGATAGCGCCCGTACTGGAACAGCAGGCTGACCAGGCTCGGGTCGTCGGCGCCCTGCCAGGCTTTGATGCGCTCGTCGGTCGGGCGCAGGGCCGCGGGCGTCGCGCCCAGGTCGAGGCTCACCCGCGCGAAGAGGGCGGCGTGGTCGGCGATGTGGGCGGCGCGCAGTTCGGCATATGGTAGCTGCGCCGCGGCCAGCAGGCGGGCCGCCCGCTCGACCGGGTCATGCTCTGGCGCGGCGGGTGGGCGGTCGAAGCCGGCGAAGCTGGTCGCCGCCGTGAGTAGGAGGGTGACCGCGTCGGCGCCGCTGACCTGCAGGCCGGCGGGGCCCGCGCGCACCTCGCCGCCGTCGACGATCGCCGTGAGCCGGGCCGAGAAGCCGATCGCCGCCCCGCCGGCCTGGTCGTAGACCACCGGATCGGGGACGTGGTAGTAGTTCGGCGCGGCGTACTGCGGGCTACTGCCGCTCAGGGCCAGCGCGCCGCCGTCGACGCGTAGGCTGTGGGGGTGCGGGCTGTCGAGGGTCGCCGTGAAGCTGATCGCGCCGGCCCGGCTGGCGGTGAACCGCAGCACCAGGGCCTGGTGGGGCGCGCTGACGAAGGCCTCGCGCACATATAGGGTCTGGTCGAGCAGGTAGCGGGTCGTCGCGATGGCGCTGCGCAGGTCGAGCTCGCGGCTATAGTCCGTGGCCGTCTCTGCGCCCGCGGTCCTGATGCGCAGGTCGCCGAGGGGCTGGTAGGCCTGAGTGTAGGGGCCCTGCATCTCGCGGCAGCGCGCGTCGGCGCCGGCGTAGTCGCCCGCGGCGAGCAGGCGCCTGACCTCGGGCAGGGCCTCGCGGGCATGGGGGTTGTCCCACGCGCGCGGGGCCCCCGACCAGAGGGTGTCCTCGTTAAGCGCCAGGCGCTCGTCGGCGAGGCCGCCGAAGACCATCGCGCCCAGGCGGCCATTGCCGAGCGGCAGAGCCTCGAGCCAGTTGGCGGCGGGGCGGGTGTACCAGAGGCGCAGATCGGGGGGTGGGGCGTCTGTCATGGGTAATGCTCGCTTTGGGGCTGTACGATGTGCCGCAGAGGCGCCGAGTTTTTCTCCTACCAGGCCACTCGGTAGCCATAGAGCCAATCGAGCTGCTGGGAGTTGGCGAGATGTTTGAGCGCAATGGGCAGGAACAGGTCGCGCATGCGGCGGGCAAACTGGTTCGGGGCGGCCTTGCCGTTGCCCTGGCGGCGCGCGTAGGCGACCACCTTCTCGGCCCGCGCGCGGCGTAGGCGCTCGTAGGTCGCGGTGGCCTCGTCGAGGCAAGGGCTGTCGCGCAGACACTTTGCCAGCACGATGGCATCCTCCAGGGCCAGCGAGGCGCCCTGCCCGGCGCTGGGCGAGGTGGCGTGGGCGGCGTCGCCGAGCAAGACCAGCGGGCCGCGGCGCCAGTGGCGGGTCGTGGGCAGGTCGTAGATCGGGTACACGCTAATTGTATCAGGCGTAGCCCTGATCAGCTCCTGGATAAAGGGCTGATCGTCGGCGTGGAGCGCGAGCAAGCGCTGTCGCCACTCATCCTGCCCGATCGCGGCCAGCTCCGAGCGGCGCGGCTCGCCGGGGTGGGCGATATTGCTGAACCACCAGACCTCGCCGGAGGCTTTGACGAAGTAGCCGAAAAAGCCGCGCTTGCCGAAGATCAGATGCTGCGTGTCGGGGGTCGGCTGCAGGGTTGTGCTGTGACTGTAGCCGCCGCAGCTGAGCAGGCCGGTATAGGCGGGCGCGGCGGCCTGGGGATCGATCAGCTGACGGGTGCGCGAGTGGATACCGTCGCAGCCGACGAGCAGATCGCCCGTGGCCGTGCTGCCGTCGGCAAAATGGGCGACCACCTGGCCTTCTGCGGGCGCCGTGACCTCGACGAGGCGCTGCCCGTAGCTGAAGGGGATGCCGGCGCGCAGGGCCGCGTCGCGCAGCAGGCTATGGAGCGTATTGCGGCGCACGACCACGCTGACGGCGCCCTGGCCTGGCGCGACCCCGTTGCGCACTTCGCCGAGGCGCTTGCCCTCCCCGTTCCACATCACCATGTGCGGGATGCGAAAGCCCTCGGCCGCGACCGCGTCGGCGAGGTCGAGCTGCTGAAGGACGTGGAGCCCGTTGGAGGCGAGATTGAGGAAGCTGCCTTCGCCAACCGTTGTCTCGGGCTGGGCCTCGTAGATCGCGGGCTCGAAGCCGGCGCGCTTGAGGAACAGCGCCGCAACCGGCCCGGCGATGCCGCCGCCGATAATGAGCGCCTTTTTCGGCGCTGGAGTGCCTTGAGACATGGCGAATCCTTTCGTAGGGCCCCGGGGAGGTTTACAGGAGCGACGCGATCGGGGTACAATCGGGGAGAACGTTTCTTAGCGAGTGAATATCTTAGTATCTAAGATAATGAGAGTGTAAGGCACTATGGATGAGCTGTCAAGCCCGCCCGCCGAGCATGGCGGCAGCGACCCGATCGTCGAGCTGCTCGGCTTTCGTCTCAGCACGGCCACAGTGCTCTTTCATTCGGCGATCGCCGAACGGCTCGGCCTGGGGGCGACCGAGCTCAAGTGCTATAGCGTCATCAGGCAGGCCGGGTCGCTCACGGCGGGCGAGCTGAGCGAGCGGGTCGGGCTGACCACCGGCGCGATCACGGGCGTGGTCGACCGGCTGGAAGCTGCGGGGCTGGTGCGCCGCGACCGCGACCTGAATGATCGCCGGCGGGTCATGCTCGCGCTGCTCGACAATCCGCAGCGCGAGCGCGCGCTGCTCGCGCTGTACGAGCCGCTTGGGCGCGCGATCAGCACCCTAATCGCGGGCTATAGCCCCGCCGAGCAGGCCACAATCGCGCGCTTTCTCGGCCAGGCGAGCGGGGTGCTTGAGGAAGAGACCTCGCGGCTGCGGGCCCAGGCAGAGCGCCTCTGAGAAGGGCTGGAGGGGCGCGGGGAGGCCTGGCCCTCCCCGCATCCACGGCTCAGTCGCGCGGCGTGACCCGCACACGGATGCCCCGTTCGGGCTGGCCGAGCAGGCCGGGGTAGACCTGGCGCACTTCGTTGGGGGCGACCGGGGTGAGGGTGTAGCGCCGCAGAATGGCTGCGGCCATGGCGCTGACCTCGACGCGGGCGAAGTTGACGCCGATGCAGATACGCGGCCCGCCGCCGAAGGTGGCCAGCGCGTACGGGGTCTGCTTATCCTCCTCGCGGGGCGGCGCGAAGCGCTGGGGGTCGAAGCGCGTGGGGCCGGCGAAGTAGGCGGGGTCCCAGTGGGGCGCGCCAATCACGAGCAGCACGTAGGTGCCCGCGGGCAGCAGATAGCCGCCGAAGGCGACCTCTTTGAGCACGCCGCGCGGCACCATGGCCACGGGCGGCATCATGCGCCCCGCCTCCTGGGCGGCGTAGCCGAGCTGCTTCAGGGCCCTGACCGTATCGAGCGTGAGCTCGCCCTCGGGCAGGGTGTCGAGCTCGGCGCGCACGGCGGTCAGGGCCGCGGGGTGGCTGGCGAGCAGATAGAGCAGCCAGGCGCTGAGGGTCGTGGTCGTCTCGTGTCCGGCGACCAGCAGGATATTCACGTGGGCGAGGATCTGCTCGGTGCTGAAGCTCTGGCCCTCTTCGTCGCGGGCATTGACCAGCATGGCCAGGATGTCGCTGCGGTCGTCCTCGGGGATGCCCCGCCGCTGCTCGATCATGGCCACCAGGCGGCTGACCAGCTGCCCGCGCACAGAGGACATGGTGCGCCAGTACTCCTCCTCGGAGCTGAAGCTGGCGTCGTTGTTGAGCATCGCGAAGAAGAGCTCGCGCAGCTGGTCGACCTCGGGGCCGGTGCGGAAGCCGACCAGGGTCTCGGCGGCGACGTCGAAGGTGATCTTGCGCGTCTCGACGAACAGGTCGACTTCGCCGCGCTGGGCCCAGTCGGCGATGCGTTCGGCGACCAGCCGGTTCATCACGGGGAGGTAGCGGGACATGTAGGCGATGGTGAAGGCGGGGTTCATCAGCTTGCGGTGCAGATCGTGCTCGGGCGGGTCCATATTGAGCAGACCCTTGCCGAACAGCTCGCCGATATTGGGCGTCCAGCCGAGGTCGTGGCTGAAGTGCTCGCGGTGGCTCTGCATAACGAACTTATTGGCCTCGGGGCCGACCAGATAGACCACCTGGCCGCCATCGGGCCAGACCTGCCTGAAGATCGGACCCAGCTCGTGCGAGCGGGCGAGCAGATAGGTCAGGCGGCGGTAGGCGATATCGGGGGGGTACTGGATTCTGGGCATGGCCTGCAGGGAACGTAGAGGCTCACTCATCAATACTCTCCTGTTGGCTGCTCATCGCCCTGGTACGACGACTGGCGGCGCCGGATTGTTCTGTTGCCACCTGAAGCTGTGTCATGGGAGGGTCGCAAGCATGGCTTGGGAGCATTTTGCCCGCATTGTGACACTGGTTGGCACATTTGTGCGCTATAATTGTGCAACCGGACGGCAGTTGACCTCAAACCGAGCAAATTCCAAGCACTCGGCGATGCACCATGCCGGGTGCCTGAAGGCCCTGGCTTGGATCGGCAAAGGTCACCTGCGCGGGCTCGGCCAGCCGGCGAAGGCCGACTTCGAGGTATACAAGGAGCAGCAAGCATGACTCAGGACCACAACGCCGAGCAGGCCCACGACATCCCAGCAGCAATTGGCGCGCCCGCGCGTCGCGCCCTCACCGCAGCGGGCTACACGAGCCTGGCGCAGCTAAGCGCCGTCAGCGAGGCGGAGCTGCTGCGGCTTCACGGCATGGGCCCGAGGGCGATCGGGCTGCTCCGCGAGGCCCTGGCCGCACAGGGGCTGGCCTTTGCGGGCGGCGGGCCGGCGGCCCTTGCCGGTAGTGCGAGCCCAGCCCCTGCGAAGGCCGGCGAGGATGGCGCTGCCTTACAGTCCGGGTACGCGCCGGTGAATGGCCTACAGCTGTACTACGAGATCCACGGCGCCGGCGAGCCGCTGATCCTGATCCATGGCGGGCTCGGCCTGGGCGCCATGTTTGGCGAGTTGCTGCCCCGGCTAGCCCAGGGCCGCAAGGTGATCACGGTCGACCTGCAGGCCCATGGTCGCACGGCCGACATCGACCGCCCGCTGCGCTACGAGCTGCTGGGCGACGACATTGGCGCGCTGATCGGCCACCTCGGCCTGGGCAGGGCCGACCTGATGGGCTACTCGCTTGGGGCCGGCGTCGCCCTGCGGACCACCATCCAGCACCCTGAGCTCGTCCGCAAGCTGGTGGTCATCTCGGCGCCCTATGCGACGGACGGTTGGTACCCCGATGTTACTGTCGCGATTGGGCAGCTCAGTGGGGCCATGGTCGAGTTTATGCGCCCCTCGCCACCGTACCAGGCCTATATTGCGGTCGCGCCCGCGCCCGATCAGTTTGCCACCCTGCTCGACAAGACGGGCGACATGGGGCGCCAGAGCTACGACTGGTCTGCCGAGGTCGCCATGATCAAGGCGCCGACGCTGCTGGTCTTCGGCGACGCCGACAGCATGCCGCCCTCGCATATGGCGGCCTTCTTCGGGCTGCTTGGCGGCGGCAAGGCCGACCCCGGCTGGGATGGCGCGAACATGCCCATCTCGCGCCTCGCCATCCTGCCCGCGAGCACCCACTACGACATCATCGACTCGCCACTCGTGCCCACCGTGGTGATCCCCTTCCTCGACGCGCCCATGCCCAAGGCATAACGACGCAGCATGTCCCTACGCCTCCCAGGCGCGGGCGCCCCAGGGGCAGAGGCGGATCGGGATGGGGCGCAGGCGCGGGTTGGCCTCGGCGAGGGCTGCGGCGAGCTGTCGCGCTGAGCCGGGGCGCGGGCCGCAGAGGATACTGAGCGAGCCGCCCTCGCCCCCCGCGCCGTTGACCTTCCAGCCCACCGCCCCGTGGCTGCGGGCCACCTCGATCGCTTGCCAGGCGTCGTGGCTGACTAGCTCGGGGTGCAGCTCGGCCTGCCCGGCGGTGCACTCGGCCATGGCCGCGCCGAGGGCCGCGAGGTCGCCCGCGTAGACGGCGTCGCGGGCGCTGTGGGCCGTGCGGCGCAGGCGCTCGAGGCGCGGCGAGGCGGCGCCTTCGGCCTCGAGCCCGGCGATCACCTTCTCGTGGACCGCCGACGAGCTGTGGGTGCGGCCCAGGTAGACCAGCATCAGGCGGCGCTCGAGCTCCCAGAGGGTCGCCTCGGGCAGGCGCAGCCGCGAGACCGAGGCGTGGGGATAGGCGAACATCTCGATGAAGTTGACCCCGCCGTAGGCCGCACAGAGCTGGTCCTGGATGCCGCTCTGCAGCCCCAGACGCCGCGTCTCGACCCTGTGGGCGGCATAGGCGAGCTCGTGGGCGCTGAGGCGCCCGGGCGTGAGCCGGTCGAGGGCGGCGAGCAGGGCGACGCACACGGCGGCCGAGGTGCCGGTGGAGCAGCCCGCGGGCACCTCGGAGTAGATACTCACCTCGATGGCCAGCCCGGAGGGGGGCGGCAGCTCGTCGACCGCGGCGGCGAGGAGCCTGTGGGCCGGCGGCACCGCCTCGCCCGGGCCGATCGCGAAGCGCTCGCCGTAGTTCTCGGCGTGCAGTACGACCTGGGGCGTGCGCGCGGCGCGCGGGAAGACGGCGATCTCGACCTCGGCGCCTGGCGACACGGCCATGTTGAAGACCGCACCATGACCGGCGAACCAGGTGTCGGTCCAGCCGCCCAGGTCGCAGATACGGATGGGCGCGGCGGCGCGAATGATGCGGGACGGCGGCGGCGTCGCCTCGCTGCTCATCTGGTGCTCCTTGCTCCCCTCGAGGGCCAACGGACGTCGCGGTGGGGCCCGCATATACTACCGGGCGGGCGCGAATCTGTCGAGGGGCGCGCGGCGCATCGGCGAGGCCTGAGCCCTCGCTCAGCCGCAGCATGGTCCGCTCGCTCTGGGCGCTGTAGGCCGCATCGACCTCGAAGCGGCCGACCTGATTGTCTCGGCGCTCTGCGCCGCCCGGGTTCCGGCTGGTGCTCGCGGAGGGCAGACTGGCTAGCACCCGGCTCACGTCGGGGAGGGGCTGCTCGTAGGCCAGGCCATGGGTGATCTGGGCCAGGGAGTGGCTTAGGCCGGCGTCGAGCGCTGCAGGAACTCTAGAGCTGCTGGTTCAGCCAGCCGACGGCGGCAGCGTAGCGCACGATCTCCACCCGGCTATTCATGCCGAGCTTCTCCATCGCGCGCGCCTTGTAGGTCTCGACTGTCTTGACGCTCAGGCTGAGCTGGGCGGCGATCTCTTTATTGCTGTAGCCCTGGCCGATCAGGCGCAGCACCGTCTCCTCGCGCTCGCTCAGGGGGCCGGGTTCGCTGGCGGCTCTGGCTCTGTTGCCGAGCAGCGTATGGACCGGCAGGTCGCCGAGGGCGGGGTCGAGGTAGATCGCCCCACTCGCCACCTGGCGGATGGCCATAATCAGCGACTCGGCGGCCGTCTGCTTCAGCACATAGCCGGTTGCGCCGACCTCGAGCGCGCGGCGCAGGTAGGTCACGTCCTCGTGGACGCTGAGCACGAGAACGGGGATCTGGGGCGCCGAGGCGCGCAGTTGGCGGGTCGCCTCGGCGCCGCCTAGCCGGGGCATCGAGAGGTCCATGACGACGACGTCGGGCCGGCACGTCTGCACCACCTCGAGCACCTCGACCCCGTCGCGGGCCTCGCCGATGACGGTCATGTCGGGGTGAACATCGATCAGCGCCTTCAGTCCTGCGCGTACGACGGCGTGATCTGCGGCGAGCACAATGCGTAGTCTCTCCATCGGCGGCACCTTTTCCGTATCCGAAGCGCGAACCGCACTCCGTCGTTGCGGCTCACCTGGCCGGCACGCATCACGAAGCGTGCCGTTGTGGCGTGGCGCGGGCGATGGGACGCGCTCAAGGAGGTTGCTTGACGGGCGGGTTTGCCTGGGCTACAATCCCAACCAAGCGGTTGGTTCTCTTGAGCAGCGAAAGGAGGTCCGCCGGCCATGGAGATTCACCCGATCTTCTACGCCCCGACGCGGGCCGAGTGGCGGCAGTGGCTCGCCGAGCATCACGCCACGAGCCAGGCGATCTGGTTGATCAGCTACAGGCGCGGGATCGACAGGCCCAGCGTCCTCTACCTCCACGCCGTGGAGGAGGCCCTCTGCTTCGGCTGGATCGACGGCATCGCCAAGAAGCTCGACGAGGAGCGGCTGGCCCAGCGCTTCACGCCGCGGCGTCCGAAGAGCCACTGGACCGAGCTCAACAAAGAGCGGGCCCGTCGCCTGATTGCGGCAGGCCTGATGACCGAGGCCGGGCGGGCGGTGCTGCCCGATCTCGACATCGCCGCGTTCCGCATTCCCGCCGACATCCTCGCCGCGCTCCAGGCCGACCCGCAGGTATGGGCCAACTTCCAGCAGTTCCCCGGCGTGTATCAGCGCATCCGCATCAGCTATATCGACGAGGTGCGCAAGCAGCCCCAAGTCTTCGCCCAGCGTCTCGAGAACTTCATTCGGAAGACCCGCCAGGGTGTGCAGTTCGGCACCATGGAATAGCGGGGCACTGCGAGGCGGCCGCTCGCGATTAGCATTACGGTACAGTATAATAATACCTGGGCTTGTGCGAGCGTCTCGCGCGGCCGAACGGCGGCGCAGCGAGCTGGTCGAGGAGCACGATGAGCCAGGGTGACCCGCGTGTGGGGCTGCGCGTCCAGCTGCTGGGCGGCTTTGGCCTTGTGGTGGGCGAGCGCGCGCTCAGCGACCGCGACCTGCGCCTGCGGGCCTCGCAGCAGCTGATCAAGCTCCTGGCCCTGGCGCCCGAGCTCAGGCTTCACCGCGAGCAGGTGCTGGCGGCCCTGTGGCCCGAGCAGGCGCCCGCGGCGGCGGTGAACAGCCTCAACCAGGCCCTCTATGTGGCCCGCCGCGCCCTGGCCGCGCCCGACGAGGTCCGCTCGTCCCTCCTGACGTTACGCGAGCAGCAGCTACGCCTGGGCGAGCCCGAGCAGGTCTGGGTCGACGTGGTCGCGTTCGAGGCCGCGGCCCGGGGGGCCCTGGCTCGGCCGGGCGCGGGGGGCGGGCTGGCCGCCCTCGCGCTCTATCGAGGCGACCTGCTGCCCGACGACCCCTACGAGAGCTGGCTCGACACTCGTCGCTCGGCCCTGCGGCAGAGCTTCCGCAACCTCGCCGTCGAGCTGGCGCGGCGGGCCGAAGGCCCCGACGAGATCGCGCGGGTGCGCGAGGCGCTGCGGTTGGCCCTGGCCGGCGACCCCGCCGACGAGGAGCTGCACCGCGCCCTGATGGGCATGGCCGCCCGCGCCGGCGACCGTCAGGGGGCGCTCAGCCAGTACGCCCTGCTCGAGCGCACCCTGCGCCACGAGCTGCAGCTGGAGCCCGACCCACAGTCGCAGCAGCTCTATCGCGACCTGCTGGCCGGGCGCCTCGGGCCGGCCCGGGTCGCACCGCCCGCGCCGCCGACTGAGCCGCCGCTCGCGCAGCTGCCGACCTCCCTGACCAGCTTTGTTGGGCGCACCCGCGAGGTGGCCGAGCTGCGCCGGCGGCTCGGGGAGGCCCGCCTGCTGACTATCGCCGGGGTCGGGGGCGGCGGCAAGACCCGCCTGGCCGTCGAGGTGGCCCGCGCCGAGGCCGCGGCCTACCCCGACGGGGTCTGCTTCGTCGCCCTGGCCGCCCTGGCCGACCCGAGTCTGCTCGAGCAGGCCCTGGCCCGCGCCCTCGGCCTGCGCGAGGGTCAGGGCCTCCCCCTGCGCGAGCAGCTGGTCGCCCACCTCGCCACGCGCCGGCTGCTGCTGGTGCTGGACAACTGCGAGCACCTGATTGCGGCCTGCGCCCGGCTGGTTGAGGAGCTGCTGCAGCGCTGCCCGGCGCTCAGCGTCCTGGCCACGAGTCGCGAGCCGCTGCGCATCGGCGGCGAAATCACCTGGCTCATCCCGGCCCTCTCGCTGCCCGACCCGCTCTTGCCGCCGCCGGGCCGCGCCGAGCTGCCGCAGTACGAGGCCATGCAGCTCTTTCTCGACCGGGCGGCGGCGGCCTGGGCCCAGATCACCCTGCGCGACGCCGAGATCCCGCTGCTGGCGGAGATCTGCGCGCGCCTCGACGGCCTGCCCCTGGCGATCGAGCTGGCCGCGGCCCGCCTGCCCGCCCTGAGCATCGCCCAGATCGCCGAGCGCCTGGACGACCGCTTCCCGCTGTTGAGCGCCGGCAGCCGCACGGCCACGGCCCGCCAGCAGACCCTGCGCGCCGCGATCGACTGGAGCTACGACCTGCTCTCGGCGCCCGAGCGC
>CAZKTU010000195.1:0-12927 GCA_964555675.1 uncultured Oscillochloris sp. | reverse complement strand
AAGCGCGATCGTTGAATGGACAGGTGATCGTTGCATGCACATGATCTCAGGCCGGTCCTGCATGAGGGGCCGGCGTCTATGGTGAGCGTGTTGGGTGCGTAATAGTCGTTACGCCACTGGGGTCACGATGGATTGATGGCCGCTGCGTGGGGGCGGGGTCAGTGGGGCAACAATATCATAGGTGAGGGAGCGCGGAGCACGCTGGCGGCGCAGCGGCCGAGCGATGAGTGTGGCCAGGGCGACTACGCTGGTAAGCAGTGTCCCCTCGGTCAGCGGGCGGGGTAGCAGGTGAGCATGAACAGGATGCTCAGCGCACCCTGTGCCAGGCCCTGTCTGCTTGCCCGTCTTGCCCTCAAGCAGCTGCGTGTCGGGCAGTATGGCGCTGAGATAGAACGCGCAGGCGACCGGCACGAGCGAATGTTCACTTCGTTGCTGGAGCACCCGCGCGTTCTTGAACTCAGCACAAACATTGTGAGGATTGTAGCAAGTCCGAACTGCCCCGTTAATGAGTTGGCCGGATGGCCAGAGCCACCTGATACACGCCCCCAAGCCCGGCCGGCTCGTCGTGCATACGTTGGAGGCCTGCTCCCTCCAGGATGGGCCGAAGTTGCCGGTTGATGTCAGAGAAGGCAGCGCTCGTCACGACATTGACCGCCCGACGAAGCGGCGAGGGCTGCGCATCCTCCGGCAACCACTTGTCGAAGATCGCCACTCGGCCACCAGGGCGAAGCAGCCGTGCCACCTCACGGGCGCAGGCCATCGGGTCAGGGATCACGGCGAGGATGAGGTGCAGGATCACTGCGTCGAAGGCGCTATCTGCGAGCGCTACCTGTTGCCCGTTCATCACCGCAGCATCGACGGCGCGCCCAAGCTTGGTCGCCCGCGCCACAGTGCGGTGGACCATCGCCGGCGTCAGATCGAACGTAGTCACCTGTACATTGGCCGGCAGGAGCGGAAGATCTAGGCCTGTGCCGCAGCCGACAATTAGCAGGTGCTCGCCAGGCTGGAGATCGAGCAGCTCGATTGAGCGGCGTCGACCATTCTGGAGTGGTCCGACGATCGTGTCGTAGAACGGAGCGTAGGCGCTGTAGCGGGCGCGGTTCCAGGCTGCGCCCTGAGGAATTACATTGTTCATAGGTTGGCGTGTCTCCGCTCTGGGTAGGCGAAGTTGCGCGCGACAAGCTGGCGCCAGCGATGCTGCCGGTAGCGATAGAACAGGCTCGCGTACGCCCAGATGAAGGGCGTTATCAGCCCGGCCTGCACCTCGACTCTGTCAGTGTAGTGGGTGCGCCCATCCTCGGTCTCACGCAGAATAATCCAGTGATCCCAGGTCGTAATCACATCGCCGTGGCCGTTGTCACGCAGCTCGTAGCGCTGGCGGCCCGGCGTCGAATCGATGACCGGCCTCGTGATCACAATCCACTGCGTCCCAAAGGGGATACGGCCGAACAGGCGCATCCGCACCAGATAGCGCCCCTCCGCCCAGAGCTCGGGGAGCGCCGGCGGATCCACGGGCTCAAAAGCCACCAGCGGCGCGGTGATATAGGCAAGCAGACGACTCGTCTGCACCTCCTGCCAGGCGCGCTCGGGCGGGCAGTTCAGGGTAGTGTTGCTCGCGGCGATCATCGCTGCCTCACGCTTCATCGCTGGCGGGCTTCGGACCCCGGTAACCCAGGAGCCGCATTCCATTGAGGGTGACGAGAAGTGAGGTGCCCATGTCGGCGAGCACCGCCATCCACATCGTGCCCATCCCCAGGAGTACCAGGACGAGGAAGACCAGCTTAATGCCGATGCTCAGTGCGATGTTAACCCCGACCGTGCCCATTGCCGCCCGGCTCAGGCTGATTGCGAAGGGGAGTTGCCGCAAATCGTCGCTCATCAGAGTCACGTCGGCTGTCTCCATCGCCTGGTTCGTACCGCCGTGAGCCCCGCCGATGGCGATGCCCACGCTGGCCGTCGCCAGGGCCGGCGTGTCGTTGATCCCGTCGCCGACCATCGCAATGGGGCCATACTCACGCTGTAGAGCCTCCACTGCCGCGACTTTCTGCTCGGGCAGCAGCTCGGCCCGCACGTCGGTCACGCCCACCTCGGCGCCTATGCGTTCTGCTGTCGCCTGCTGGTCGCCGGTCAGCATCACCACCGCCTGCAGGCCCAGGCCCCGCAGCTGCTTCACCGCCGAGCGACTGCTGGCGCGCACCGTGTCAGCGACCGTGATGGTGCCGTGATAGCTGCCCCCGACGCTGACCATCACCGGGGTGTGCCCGGCCGCCGCGTCCTGTGCTGCCGCCGCGCAGTGGGTCGAGCTGTGGGCGATCCCGTCGTCGAAGTGGCGGTGGCTACCCACCAGCACCTCGCGTCCGCCGACTAGACCACTGACCCCGCGGCCCACTAGGGCTCGCACCCCCTCAGCTGCCGGCTGCCGCGCGTTCAGGCCGCGCTCAGCCGAGGCGGTGGTGATCGCGTGGGCCAGCGGGTGCTCGGAGCGCCGCTCGACCGCGCTCGCCAGCGCCAGCACGTCGTCACAGGCGTCGCAGTGGCCGACAGCCGCCAGGCTTGGCTCGAGGCAGCGCGCGGCTCGAACCGCGACGACCGCCGGCCGTCCAGCGGTGAGCGTGCCGGTCTTGTCGAACGCCACCGCCCGCACCTTGCTCAGGGCCTCCAGGTACGCCCCGCCCTTGATCAGTACACCGTTCCGCGCTGCGGCACTCATCGCACTCACCATGCTCACCGGGGTGCTGATCACCAGGGCGCACGGGCAGGCCACCACCAGGAGTGCCAGGCCGCGATAGAGCCAGCCGAACTCCTCGGGCGAGGGGTTCCAGAAGGGCTGGCCGAAGAGCAGCGGCGGTATCGCCGCGACAAGCAGCGCCAGCACGACGACGGTGGGCGTGTAGTACTTCGCGAACTGGTCGACGAAGCGCTGCACCGGGGCGCGACGCTCCTGAGCCTCCTCGACCAGGCGAATCATGCGGGCGATAGTGGTGTCGGCGGCCAGGTGGGTGACCGTCACCTCCAGGCTCCCCTCGCCGTTTATGCTGCCGGCGAAGACTTCAGCACCGGGCTCCTTCTCGACCAGCCGGCTCTCACCGGTGATCGGTGCCTGGTTCACGGACGAACTACCGGCCCGTACCGCGCCATCCATAGGAATGCGCTCGCCGGGGCGCACAACGATGACGTCGCCAAGCTCCAGCGCAGTCACCGGGACGCGCTCCTCACTGCCCGAGCCGCAGCAGGTCGTGCTGATCCGCATCGCGGTCTGCGGTACGACCTCCATCAGACTCTTGATCGCGTGGCGGGCGCGGGTGGAAGTGTAGCCCTCCAGAGCCTCGCCGATGGCGAAGAGCACCATCACCAGCCCCGCCTCGACGTAGGCGCCGATCACCACCGCACCGACGGCGGCGATCGTCATAAGGGCGTTGATGTTCAGCTCGTGGTTGAAGCGGAGCGCGCGCCAGGCGCTGCGGGCGACGGGCACAATTGTCAGGGCCATCGCGACGAGGGCCAGGGCGTCGATCCAGAGCGCGTCCCAGCCGAGGATCTCGTGCAGCACGATCCCGGGTAGTACCAGCAGGGCGCCGAGCAGGGCCAACCGCGTCTCCAGGCGCGACCACATGAAGCCAAGAAAGCCCGGCGCCGGAGGTGCAGCGGCCGTCACAGCGCCGTTCGCCTCGGGCTCAGCCACGTCGTAGCCGAGGTCGCGCACACGCTGCACGACGGTCTCGCGCGCGACCGCGCCGCGCACCCGCAGCCGCTCGGTGGTGAAGTTGAGCTCACAGACCTCTACGCCGGGGAGCTGGGCGACGCCGCTCTCGACTGTGCGGGCGCAGCCGGCGCAGTCCATCCCACGAATCGTAAACAGGTAGTCAGTCGCTGGTGTGCTCATCGTATCCTCGTCCGTTACAGAAGCAGTGCAGGATGTGCTGACTGTAGCCTACACCTTCAACTCGCCTTGAGAGTCAAGGGCCGCAGATTGCCAGCCGTTGTGCCATTGGGCATAGTAGGCCGGCACCGGTAGCTCGACTCCAGGTAGGCCGCGACCTCATCCCTGGGGGGAGGTGGCTGCAGGCTTGGGGAAGAGCATGCCCGGCAGGCTACTGTACTGGGCGAGCATAGGCAGGTCGTGGATACTGTTCCAGTCCCTGCGACAACGGACAACCCGCTGCCTGGTGATAGCCTACAGCTTTAACTCGTCTTGAGAGTCAAGGGCCACCTGGTGTGCCCGGCGCATCCTCCAGGGCCATGAAGAGCCGGGCGTACAGGAAGGCGTCGTCGCCGCGGGCGACGAGCAGGTAGCCCTCGTCAGTGCGGCGAACCTCGCGGGCGTTGGTGGCGCCGTGGGCCGCGCAGCCGGCCTCGAGCTGCGCCAGTTGCTCTAATGCTGCGCCGACTGCCGGGTCATCGCTGACGACCAGGATGTGATACGCCTCGCCCTCGAGCCAGAGGTGGGCGTGGGCGCCACCGAGCCGCGCCCGGACTGCTTGCCCCTCCTCGGAGATGAGCTTGCAGCCGGTGAGCACGAGCAGCCGGTCGAGCGTGGTCTCGGCCGGCTGGTGCAGGGGGTCGCCGCAGATGCGGTCAATCAGCTGGGCGAGGCGGGTATCCTGGGCTGGGCGCGCACCGCCGTGCAGATCCTGAAGCAGGTGGGCCAACTCGTGGCGAGCGATCAGCAGCGGGGTGAGCTGGCGCTCCAGGGCGACGTAGCGGGCCTCGGCAAGCTGTGCGAGCGCCTCGTCGCTGGCGTCGGCCCGCCGCGCGGCCAGGAGCCTGCGGATGTCGGCGAGCGAGAAGCCTAGCCGCTGGGCGCGCAGCAGGAAGCGCAGCGTTTCCTCGGCTGCTGCATCGTAGAGCCGGTAGCCGCCCTCGCTATAGGCGGTCGGGGGAAGCAACTCCTGCTCCTCATAGAAGCGCAGGGCCGACGGGCGCAGGCCTGTGCGCTTCGCCAGTTGCCCTACAGTCATCAGCTTGGAGACCATCCTGCTCTCCCTCTGCTTATGGCACCGCTGTGGGAGTCGCCTCCGGCGGTGCTGGCGTTGGCTGCGGCTGCTCGCTGAGCTCGGCATCTGGCGTGGTGATGGAAGTGTCCTGAGCAGGTGGGATCGCCTCGGCTGGGATATTCTCGGGCTGGCCGGTCGGCGCCAGGGCCGGGTCGGTTGCGGCAGGTGTCGGGGTTGGCGGCGTGGCGCCGGGGCCTAGAGCATAGATGTCAGGCCAAGGTTGGTAGCGGCTCAAGAAGGTGTCGCGGTAAAGAACCTGTCCGTTCTGGCGCACAACCCGCCCGATTCGCACGTCCATCCCGCCGCGCTTGGTATCGGTCTGTTTGATCGCGCCCGGTGGCAACTCGAGGTCGGCGACATAGCGCGGCTCCTGCGGGGCGGGGCGCTCGTTGGTGAGCTCTGGCCCGGTCTGGATGACCTCGCGGTCCGGTTTTGTCCCAAAGAGGCGCACGGTCAGTCGGGCGCGGCGCAGATCGACCTCGGTCTGCATCAGCAGCCAGCTACCCGTATCGTTGACGAAGCGAAAATCATAGCCGCCCGGGCCCGTGAAGATCGCGGCGTCCATGCCGATCGGCTCGTAGACCTCGTACCAACTGATGCGGAAGGAATGCTGATTGCGTTCGGTGATCGGCACGCCGGCCCAGAAGGCGGCACGGAACACAGTGGTGGAGACCTGGCAGACCCCGCCGCCCCACTCCAGCTGGGTGCGGCCCTGGATGATCGCGTAGCCCTCGGTGAAGCCATTGCTCGCGTCGATGGCACCCACGTGTTGGTTAAACGAGAACTCCTCGCCGGGCGCGAGCAGCACCCCCTCCATCTGGGCTGCGCCGGCGCGAATATTCTGCACGCGATAGGCCGCTGAGCCGCTAAAGTCGCTGTGTCCCTCTGCCACTAGCTCGACAATACCGAGGGTGGCGAGGGTCTCCGGCCGGATTGCCGGCGGGACTGCGGTGAGCTCGACGGCGATCTGCTCCTGCCCCTGCCAGAGCGCGTCGGTGATCTGCGTAAGTACGGCACCCTGGTCGAGGCGCGCGCCGTCGCTGCCCGGCGCGACGATCTGCAAGGCTCCTTCGCTCCAACGTAGCCCCGGTTCGACGGGCGCCTGCTCCAACATCGGTCCAATCTCGGCGAGCCAGGCCCGGATCGGCGTATTGTTCAGCACCACATCAAGTCGCGCCTTCTTATCCTTCACCACACGCTCAATCTGCACCAGCGCGCCAAGCTCAGGTTGCGTCCATACACGCCGCTGGTCGCCGATCGTGACGGTGGCAGGCTGCGACAGCAATCTCTTCAAACGTGTCTTCGCCTCAGCAATACCTGCGTCGCTGAGGGCCGGCGCGAGCTCGCGGGCCGTTAACTCCACGCTCTGCGTCTCAAACGCAAGCAGCCCTGGCCGGATCGACTCTGCAATGCCTTCGACGCTGACCGCACGGCCTGGCTGCGACGGTGTCGCAATGACCTGACCCTGCTCGACGGTGAGGGTTGCATCGCGTGGGGCCACGGCAAGCTCCTCGGCCCGTGCCTTCAGGTACGTGTTCAACCGGCCCTCGTCGAGGGCCACGTCGAGCGAGATGTCGCGTTCCTTTTGAAGCAGGGCGCTGCGCTCCTGGAGGTTCATCAGGATGTCGGGGCCCCGCCCCACCGCAAACGCACGCTCGACGGCATGATCAATCTCAATCTCCAGCCCGATCTCATCGGGCGTTGGCGTCCAGGTGCGCTCCTCGAAGCGCACTGTTAGCGGCGTCTGGAGCAGGGGGGTGTAGCGTTCGCGCAGCGCAGTCGCCGCCTCGTCGGGGCGCAGACCGCTTACCACCAGGCCCTGGATCGTTACATTCTGGACTATCTCGCCATCGTAGGCCCGCCCCAGAGCAAGGGCGGAGCCAACAGCCGTCAGGGCCAGCATCGACATGAAGACGGCAAGCCAGAGCCAGACGCTTCCAGCCCTAGCCTGTCTCGACTGTTGTCCCGTCGAATCCGTCACCTGGCCTGTGGTCAAAGAGCGATCCTGTTGCGCCATATGCACTCAATCCAAGAAGCAATGGATAACTTACCGCGTCGAAAGTAGGCGAACGGGCTCGCCTGCCGCCGGTTGTGCGTGTGCTGGTTCCAACTCCGCGAGTGATGCTCTTTTTGAGCGCCTGATCAGGTATGAAAAATATGTACAGTCGTACCAATGTCCGCCCATTCATACAGCCAGCGAGCGTCATCCATCCCCAGGTTGATGCAACCATGGGACATGCGGGTGCCCGTGCCGAAGCGGTCGTGCCAGTAGGTGCCGTGGAGCGCCACACCTCCTACGACATACTGCACCCAGGGTACATCTGGAACATACCAGCTCTCGCTGCCGGCGTTCCCCGTCATTGTTTGCACCCGCAGCCGATCATAGATCGCGTAGCTTCCCGTCGGCGTATTGAAGCCGTCGCGACCGGTGGCGACTGGCGCCTGGTATACCAGGAGCTCGCCCTCGTAAGCTGAGAGCCACTGTTTTGTAAGGTCGACTTCGATCCGTCGCTCCCAAAGCTTCGGCGACCAGAGCTGAACACCTAGGAGCGGCGCAACGCTGCTCGTGCGTATATCCAATGCTTCGGCGTGCTCGCGGCCGACGTGACCGAGCTGCACCTCGTACAACGTGTCGAGGTTAATCCCGTTCGTCTGCTCCATTGAGCGGTAGAAGCCTTCCATGTCAGCAGGGTTGTAGCTGAAGCGAGCACGCTCGAAGTACTGCACCAGCTGACCATTCTCGTCAAACGGCTCGCTAATCGGGAAGCCAAAGATGGCCAGGCCGCCGCGGCGATCCCAGAAGTGCAGAAACTCGCCGCGCAGCGTGTGGCCGGTCTCTGGGAAGTAGACGGTGCCGTCCTGCGGGTCGGCGACGGGCTGAAAGGTTGGCTCATTTCGGCTGTCAGTGAGCTCGCGCCCGACCAGGCCGAGTTGCACCTGACCGGGCTGCCCGAGCAGATCGGGGTGATACTCGAAGCGGGCGCGCTCGAAGTACTGCACGATCCGCCCGTTCTCGCTCAGCTCTTCACTGATCGGATAGCCGAAGATCAGCAGCTGCCCGTTGGCCCGCCAGTAGTCGAGAAAGCCCGAGCGGTTGCTCAGATGGTGGCCAGTCTGCTCGAAGTAGAGCGTCGGCAGCAGCGGCAGGCGTGCTGCATCGGTCTGGCCAAGGAGCTGTACAGCCTGGCGCTCGCCCTGCTCGGCGTTGCGCGCCGCGGCCACCCGCGCGGCGGCCGCCTCGGTGGATAATGTTGGGGCGAAGTCCGACACAGGCGGGCGGGCGAACACAGCACCACTTCCTGCCACACTTACGGCAAAGAGCAGCAGCAGGAGACCGAGGGCAAGTGGCGTATAGCTCATCCGCCGATAGCCGCCGTGCCAGCGCTGTGTTCGCATACTGTTCCTCGTTGCTCAGAGGCGCGGCCGGATCGCCCCGTAGTATTTCGACTGCCAGTAGCCGCTGTTCATGCTGACGGCCGAGAGAGGTACTCCCTGCGCGAGGGCCTGCACGACGCGACCGCCGCCGATGTAGATCCCAACGTGGCTGATGCCGCGTTTGTAGGTGTTGGCGAAGAAGACAATGTCGCCGGGCTGCAAGTTCGCCTTGTCGATGAATGTGCCGTAGCGCTGGCTGTACTGCCCGGTGGCACTGTGGGGCATGTTCAGGCCGAACTGCCCGTACACGTACCTGATGTACCCGCTGCAGTCAAAGCCGCCTGGCCGCGAGCCGCCCCAGACATAAGGCGTGCCCACGAACTGCATCGCGAAGTTCACTACGCCCCCGGCCTGCGCGGCCGACAGCGGCGGCGCGTTACCGCCACGTCCTCCGGTGCCGACGCTCTGCGGCCGCGGCAGGGCCGGGATGTCGCGCACCGCAGGCACGCGTCGGGCCAGGTAGGCGCTCACGGGTAGCACCTCGCTTGACACCCAGGCCGTTTTGTCATCGGGCGTACGAACCTTGAACCATTCCTGGTAGCGCCCGATGAGCTTGAGTTCCATGCCAGCGGCGGCCGTAGCGAGCTTCGGATACGCCGTGCCCGGCCCGCCCCGCAGGTTGACGCTGCCGTCGCTCATGGCGATTAGAGCCGGGTTGGGGTCCGGCGCGCTAGTCAGCTGCTCGATCCGCTCGACCACGCCGTCGCCGATGGTCAGGAACTCGCTCGTGACCCAGCCGATCTGCCCGGTAGGCAGGCGCACCGCGAACCAGTCTTCGTAGCGCGAGAGCAGGTCGATCGTCGTGCCAGCCTGCACGCTATCGAGCTTCACGTAGGACGTACCTGGGCCATCACGGACGCTTAGGCCGTCCTCGCGTACTGTGGCGATCTTCGGCGGCGGGGGCGGGGGGATGACGCTTGCAGGCGGCAGGATTGCCTGGGCAGTGGCCGCATCGCTCACCAATTCTGCGGCAACCCAGACCTGCTCGCCCTCGGCAGTGCTGGCGACGAACCAGTCCTCGACCACGCCCTCCAGTCTCAGTGGCGTCCCGGAGGCGAGCTTGTCCGTCACATCGTAAACTAGTCCCGGCCCGTTTCGGACGTTCACTTGGTCACCCAGGATGTTGCTCTGAAACGTTGTCGGGGCGAGGATCTCGCTGCGTGCAAGGATTGCCTGGGTCTCAGGCAGGCCCAGAATCTCCGCGAAGGCGCTGTCGGGGACGGGTTGGTCGCCTTCATAGCCGCCAAGCTCAAGTTCCAGGCTGATCGGCCCGATAGCGAGTGGCACGCTCTCAAGTGGGACTGGTACAGCAGTCGGCGCCACGTCATCAGCGGGTCGCACAAGCAGCTCGCTCCGCGTGCTGAGCAGCATGGCAGCCGGCACGATGAGCACGATCACCAGGTGGAGCCACAGGCGTGTAGGAATGTGCCCGGCCCAGGTTCGAGGCGAGAGCAGCGTGCCAAGACGCTGAGGCAGCGTCGCCTGAATGGTATTGTGGCGACTGATCGAGTGGCGCCGACGCTGGGCACGCTCGCGCAGTGCGGCCAGGTCGTGGTCGGCGGCGGGCCTTGGTTCGCGGATCAATAAACTGCTCCTTCGCCATCTACTCCCAGCGAAATGGGTGAGAGCACAGGGATGGCGCTCTTGAGGTGATGGCGCTCGCAGGGCGCCAGGGCGGATCGAGTGCTTACCTTCCGGTTCCACGGACGAAGATATCGGGCCAAGATTGGTAACGGCTGACGAAGCGGTCCTGGTAGATCACCGTGTCGCCCCGACGGACGATCCGCCCGACGGTCGCGTCAAAGCCGCCACGGGCCGTGTCAGTCTGGCGGACGGTGCCTACCGGTAACGTTGGGTCATTGATAAAGCGAGGCGTGCTCGGCGCCGCGACGCGGTTGGCGATCTCCACCGGCAGCTGAACCACCTCGCGCTCGGGGCGCGTGCCGTACAGGCGCACTGTGAGCACCTGCCTCTGCAGGTCAACAGTGCTCTGCATCAACAACCAGCTACCAGTGTCGTTGACGAAGCGCAGGTTGTAACCGCCCGGCCCGGTGAAGATCGCGGCGTCGAGGCCGGGGGGCTCGCCGAGCTCCTCATACCAGCTGATGCGGAACGAGTGCTGGTTGCGCTCGGTGATCGGGACGCCGGCCCAGAAGGCGGCACGGAACACCGTGGTCGATACTTGGCACACGCCGCCGCCCCACTCGAGCTGCGTCCGCCCGTCGATGATCGCATAGCCCTTGGTAAAGCCATTGCTCTCATCGATCGCGCCGACGGTGTCGTTAAACGAGAACTCGACGCCAGGTGCGATCAGCACACCATCCATACGAACTGCACCGGCCTGGATGTTCTGGATGCGGTAGGGCGCCGAGTTACGGAAGCTGCTCTGTCCCTCGGCGACGAGCTCGACCAGCCCGAGAGTTGCAAGCGTCTCGGGGCGGATGGTGGGCTGCACCACGGTTGCGGGTAGCTCGACAGCGCGCTGCTCGCCCCAGGGTTTTCGCGCCAGCAGGTCGACGGCTTGGGCAACCTCAAGCTGGCGCCTGTCGCGTCCCGGCTCGACGATCTGCACAGCTCCACCGCTGAAGCGCAGCTTTGGCTCGACGGGTTGCAGGTCGCTCTCCTCAGCCAGGCCGCGCAGCACCGCCTCTAGTCGGACGCGATCGAAGACAGCGATCACGCGCTCACCAGCACCGTTGCTGCGCGGCTCACGGGCGAAGGCCACAAGCCCGCCGAGCTGCTCGGCATCCCAGCTCCAACGCTGCTCACCCAGCGTGAGGGTGAGCGGCTCAGCGAGCAAGGATCGTAACTGCTGCTCGGCGTCGGCGACATCGGCGACGACCGGTTGGAGTTGACGGGACTGCAACGATACAGTCCGCGGCGCGAGACTGAGCAGCGCCGCGTTGACCTGGGTGAGCGCCTCGTCGATCAGCAACTGCCGGCCAATGCGTGCGGGCGTGGTCACGACCTGTCCGGCTACAACCTGCACGCCTGCATCCTGGGGCGGCTGATCCAGCTCGGAGGCCTGGGCGAGCAGATACGCTTGCAGCCGCTGCTGATCGACGATAATCCGCAGGGGAAGCGCTGCGCCCTCGCGCCAGACGCGCAGGCTATCACGCACGCGCTCTAGCAGCGAGCCTCTGCGTCCCATCCGATACGCCTCGACAACTGCGCTATCGAGCGCTACCGACACGCCAATCTCACTTGCCTGTGGCGTCCAGATTTGCCCGTCGTAGCCGAAAACGACCGGCGTCCGCGCAAGCTCGCTGAAGCGAGCCTCGACGGCAGCCGTCGCCTCATCTAGCGACAGTCCACCGAGGGCCACGCCCTGCACGGCGATGCCGGGCAGCACACGTCCGCCCTGCGCCCAGTCAATCAGACGATGACCAAAGCCGATCCCAAGGCCCAGCATCAGCACCATGAGCATCCCACCCCAGAGGAGCGGGCGGAGCGCTGGGTGCTGTCTTCGGGCCATGTTGGTCCGTCGTCGAGCGCGAACCCGCTCGGCGGCGCTGCGCCGTCGAGCGATAGGACTAAACTCAGGGTCGGGAGAACCGATCATGACGCCGTCCGCTGTGGCTGCCTGGTTTGTTCGTGCGCCAAATAGGGCACGGAACAACAACCCGTCACGGGCAATCCGCGCAGCGAGATGCCTGGTTGATACGCTGGCGCTGGTGCAGCGCGAGGTAGCGCTCTTTCGGGCTAGGGTATCGGCGCGGAGCTACAGGTTAGCGGGCAGGCTGTGGGGGTGGCGAGAGCGGGGGCGTTGCGAGGCGTAAGAGGCCAAGAGGGAGGAAGCCTCCAAGGCGCGCCGTGAGGAACAGGGCGCCGAGTAGCAGCAAGGGGAAGAGCAGCGAAGCGAGCGAGCAATGGATCGCGCAGTGCTCATGGGCTGTCGGAGGAGGTTGAGCATCCTGCACTGGCAAGCCCGCCCTGGGCGGGCGCTGCTCTGATGTGTCTGGGCGAACAGTCAGTGCGAACGTATGAGCGGGGTGCTCCTCGTTGCGGCTCGCGTCGCTGCTCAGCGACAGCGGACTAAGCACGAGAGCAGCCAGAAACGCGATCAGGCAAACCTGCCCCAACCAGGAGCAGGCGGGGCTAAACCATAGCCTCAATCTGATATCGTGTCGCTGCACCATCGGCATGGCACCAGTATAGCATACGCTGTGAGCCAGGGACAAGTGCGCCTGACGGTGCAACATGGTGTCGCGTGCGCGCCGTCAACGGCGTGAATGTATCACAACTCACCAGGCATTGTGACATAAGTCACAGGGACTATGATGGCGAACGGGTATCGTCGTGAGCAGGAGATACAGATAGCGTACCTGGTTGTAATGCCTCACTGGCCGGAAGTATACAGAGGAGTCGTCCCATGGCTGCGCGGCCCCTCGATGTCCCACATTTGGCGTTCGACCCGACAATCGTGCCTGCGCCGATCCCCGGGAAATATACGCTGGTCGACCATGCCCTGTTCCGGGTGATGAAAGGCGCTGCCGGG
>CAZKTU010000194.1:5934-12943 GCA_964555675.1 uncultured Oscillochloris sp. | reverse complement strand
CGAAGCCCAGATAGTGCTGCTTGCGCGCCGGTTCAAATTCGGTTAGAATCGGGGCTACCTCAAACCCGTACTATCCGAACGAGCGTGATGCGGCTGCAGCTGGCCTGTGGGCTTTGCTTCATCCTTCACCCTTCATCCTTCATCCTTTTCGATAAGGAGGCGATGTGTCGATCGAGACAGACCTCATTCAGGCCGATCACGCCCACGTCCTGCACCCCCTCTACCACCCGAGCGCCCACCAGGAGCCGAAGCTCTGGGTCGAGGGCAGCGGGGCGATCATCAAGGATAGCGCCGGCCAGGAGTATATCGACGGCCTGAGCGGTCTCTGGAATGTCGCGATCGGCCACGGCCGCGAGGAGCTGGCGCAGGCGGCCTATGAGCAGATGCGCAAGCTGGCCTTCTACTCGGCCTACGTGGGCAGCACCAACGAGCCCGCCGTCAGGCTGGCCGAGAAGCTGGCCGAGCTGTTCTACCCGTCGATCAACACCTTTTTCTTCACCAGCGGCGGCGCCGAGAGCAACGAGAGCGCCTTCAAGACGGCCCGCTTCTACTGGAAGGCCGTGGGCAAGCCCGACAAGGTCAAGTTCATCAGCCGCATGAAGGGCTACCACGGCGTGACTATGGCCGCGATGAGCGCCACGGGTCTGCCGGCCTACTGGCCGATGTTCGAGCCGCGCGTGCCCGGCTTCGTGCATATCGACTCGCCCTACCCCTACCGCTTCGTCAACAAGACCCCTGGGGTCAGCGATGGCGTGGCCGCGGCCAACCTGCTCGAAGAGGCCATTCTGCGCGAGGGCCCCGAGACGGTGGCCGGCTTCATCGCCGAGCCGGTGCAGGGCGCCGGCGGGGTCATTCCGCCCCAGGACGACTACTTCACCCGGATCCGCGAGATCTGCGACCAGTACGAGGTGCTGCTGATCGCCGACGAGGTGATCACCGGCTTCGGGCGCACCGGGCGCTGGTTCGGCCTCGAGCACTACGGCATCGAGCCCGACATTGCCTCTTTCGCCAAGGCGATCACCTCGGGCTATGTGCCCCTGGGCGGGATCGGGGTCAACGACACCATCCGTGACGTGATCGAGACGGTGCCCGGCGACAAGCGCTGGATGCACGCCTTCACCTACTCGGGCCACCCCACCGGCTGCGCGGTCGCCCTGGCCAACCTGGCGATTATCGAGGGCGAGGGCCTGGTGCAGCGGGCCGGCGAAGTGGGCGATTACATGCTCAAGGCCCTGCAGGAGCTCGAGGAGATGCCCACGGTGGGCAATGTGCGCGGCAAAGGCCTGATGGCCGCCGTCGAGCTCGTCGCCGACAAAGCCAGCAAAGAGGCCTTCCCGGCCGCGGCCGGCGTCGGCGTCAAGGTGCAGAAAGAGATGACCAAGCGCGGCCTGTACACCCGCGTCGTCGGCGATACCATCTGTATCGCGCCCCCCTTCGTCACCCCTACCGAGACCATTGACCGCCTCGTGCAGATTGTCGGCGAGTCGATCGCCGCCGTCAAGGTGTAGTTGTTACGTTCGTAGCGCGAGAAACTTGATTTTTAAGTGAAACGCGTTACAATAGCGCGACCCAGTGGATCTCGAATGTAAGGAGGCGGGCGATGGCCACAGTGTCACAAGAGAGCGCAACCACCATCAACACGCGGAAGATCGTCGTGGCGGGCGTCCTGGGCGCGATCGCGGTCGTCCTTGGCGTGACACGGCTCGGCTTCATCCCAGTGCCGAACCTCTCGGGCAACGCGACGATTATGCACGTGCCGGCGATCATTGGCGGTGTGCTCGAGGGGCCGATCGTCGGGGCCCTGGCCGGCCTGATCTTCGGCATCTTTAGCATGATCCAGGGCGGCGGCCTCTTCGCCAACCCCCTGATCTCGGTGGTGCCGCGCCTCTTCATCGGCCCGGTCGCCTGGCTCACCTACCGGGCGGTGCGTCCGGTCAACCGCGACCTGGCGGCGGCGGCGGCCGGCGTGACGGGCACGTTGACCAACACGGTGCTCGTCGTTGGCGCGATCGTTCTCTTCGGCCTCCAGACGCTGCGCGAAGTCGCGGGCGCCCCCGATCTCACCGCCGGCGCCTTCATCGCCTCGGTCATCCCCCAGGCCATCGCCGAGGTCGTGATCGCCGCGATTCTCACCCCGCTCGTCGTGCGCGGCGTCGACCTGGTGCGCTCGGGTCGCACCACCGCGAGCGAGACCACCCCGCGCGATAAGTCTTCGTTCTAAGGCTTGTGCCCATCCTTGCGCAGACTTCAAGAGAGGGCCCGGCCCTCTCTTGAAGATCTACCCCTCCATGCTTGACATTAACCAGCTCTCGTACGCCTATAACGCGGGCAGCCCCGACGCGGTCGTCGCGCTGCAGGACGTGACGCTGCAGATTGCGCCCGGCGAGCTCGTCGCCATTATCGGCCACAACGGCAGCGGCAAGAGCACCCTCGCCAAGAACCTCGCGGGCATTATCACGCCCACCAGCGGCGGCTTCAGCGTCGACGGCATCGAGGGGACCGCGGCGAATATCTGGGAGGTGCGCCGCCGCGTCGGCATGGTCTTCCAGCGCCCCGACGACCAGTTGATCGCCAACACAGTGATCGACGATGTCTCGTTCGGCCCCGAGAATCTTGGCCTGCCGCGCGCGGAGATCGAGCGGCGGGTCGCTCAGGTGCTCGGCGCCCTCGATCTGACCTCGGTCGCCCACCTGCAGATCAGCGAGCTGTCGGGCGGCGAGAAGCAGCGCGTGGCGATCGCCGGCGTGCTGACCATGGAGCCGTCGTATATCATCCTCGACGAGCCCACGACCATGATCGCCCCGCGCCAGGCGCGCAAGCTGCTCGAGCTGGCCCAGACCCTGCGCGAGCGGGCGGGGGTGTCCTTGATCCATATCACCCACTTTATGCACGAGTTGGTCGGCTTCGACCGGGTGGTGGTGATGGACGGCGGGCGCGTCTTGCTGATGGGCACGCCCCGCGAGGTCTTCGACCGGGCCGAGGAGCTGCGCGAGGTCGGGCTTAACATTCCCCAGGTGACCTCGCTCTCGCGCCGCCTACACGCCCGCGGCCTGCCCATCCCGCGCACGGTGCTCACCGCCGACGAGCTTGCGGCGGCCTTCGTGAACGCCGGGATCGGCGGCGCCGCCACTGCCGCCGACCTGACCCCCGTGCCCGCGGCCGCCCCGCCGCCCGCCGGGGCGCCCCTGATCGCGACGCGCGAACTGACCTTCACGTATATGGCCGACACGCCCCTGGCCCAGGAGGGGTTGCGCGGCGCCAGCTGCGCCATCTATGAAGGCGAGACCGTCGCGCTGCTCGGCGGCACCCAGGCCGGCAAGAGCACTCTGATCGAGTTCTTCAACGGCCTGCGCCGCGCCGCCCCCGGCCAGCTCTTCTTCAAAGGCCAGGACGCCGGCGAGCCGAAGTATCAGCTCGGTCAGCTCTCGGACGCCGTGGGGATCGTCTTCCAGCAGCCCGAGGCCCAGCTCTTCGAGGAGGTTGTGGGCAAGGATGTCTCGTTCGGCCCGCGGCGCAAGAACCTCCCGCCGGCCGAGTCGCGCGCGCTGGTCGAGACCTCGCTCAACACGGTGGGCCTCGACTATGAGACCTATCGGCTGCGTTACATCTACGCCCTGAGCGGCGGGCAGAAGCGCCGCGTGGCCCTGGCCGGGGTGCTTGCCGCGCAGCCGCAGGTGCTGATCCTCGACGAGCCGGTGGCCGGCCTCGACCCGCGCGGGCGCGCCGAGCTGGCCGAGCTGATCGCGACTCTGACCCGCGCGCGCGGCTTGACCGTGGTGCTGGTGGGCAGCGCCGTCGACGAACTGGCCGAGCTGGCCGATCGGGCGATTGTGATGCACGAGGGCCGCGTGGTGCTCGAAGGGCCTCTGCGCGAGGTCATGGGCCACGCCGATCAGCTCCACGCGATCGGGTTGGAGCTGAGCGAGGCCGCCCAGATCGCCCTGGCCCTGCGGGCGAGCTTCCCGGACTTGCCGACCGACCTGCTGCATATCGACGAGCTCGAAGCGGCTCTGGCGCAGCGCCTGGGGCTGCCGGCCGTGCAGGCCGCTGAGGGGGTAGAGACTGATGGCGATTGAATTCTCGCGCAACATCACCTTCGGCCAGTACCTCGACCTGGGCTCGCCGGTCCACCGGCTCGACCCGCGGGTCAAGCTGATCGCGGTCGGCCTGATGATGCTGGCCCTGCTGATCAACACCAGCTTCCTCGGCTTCGCCGTGGCCGGCCTCGCCGCCATCCTGCTGCAGGCGATCGCCCGCGTGCCCCTGAGCTATGTGCTACGCGGCATGCGCCTGCTGGTGGCGACCCTGGTGATCATCTTCGCCTTCCAGGTGCTCTTCTTCCCCAGTCCGCCCGACCCCTGGTGGCAGTGGGGTATTCTCTCGATCTCCTGGGCCGGCATCCTGCTGGCCCTGCAGACCTTCTTGCGCGTCGTGCTGATCTACTACTTCGTCAGCATGCTCATGTTCACCACGGGCCTGATGGATCTGGCCGACGGCACCGAAGTGCTGCTCAGCCCGCTCAAGGCGCTGCGCTTTCCGGTCAACGAGCTGGTGATGACCTTCGTGATCGCCCTCAAGTTCGTGCCGCTGCTGGTCGCCGAGCTCGAGCGTATGTTCAAGGCCCGCGCCGCGCGAGGCGACCGTATGGACGAGGGGAGTCTGTTCGAGCGGGTGCGCAAGCTCGGCTCGGTGCTGGTGCCGCTCTTCGTCAACGCACTGGCGCGGGCCGAGGTGGTCACTACCGCCATGAATGCCCGCTGCTACAGGGGCGGCCAGGGGCGCACCAAGCGCCGCGTCCTGCACATGGGCCGCGCCGACTGGTTGGCCCTGCTGATCGCGGCCCTCTTCGCGGCGGGCACGATCTGGGCGCGCTTGCTGGTGATCTAGGGACTCGTCCGACATGGATCTGTGCGGGGCTCTGACAGGTCCTCGCCTCAAGAGTCGTTCCGTTCGCGGTTGTGCGGCACAGGCGCTTGGGCGGCTGTGGCAAAAAATATGGACCACCAGATTGAGCGCGCCCTCGCCCAGCTCGACCAGCCCGCCCTCGAAGCCTTTTTGCAGCGGCTTGTCCAGACGCCGAGCGTCTTTCTGCCCGACGTCCCCGGCGCAAACGAAGAGGCCGCCGCCCGGCTCGTCTACGAGTTGCTGAAGAGCTGGGGCTGGACGCCGCTGTGGGAGGAGGTGGCCCCGGGGCGGCCCAATATCGTCGCCGAGCTGAGCGGCAGCCTGGGGCCTGGCCCGCTGCTGCTGATGGAGGGGCACACCGACGTGGTGACCCCCGGCGATCCGGCGGGCTGGCGCGACGACCCCTTCAGCGGGCGGATCGAGGGCCGGGTGCTCTATGGGCGCGGGGCGGTCGACATGAAGGGCGGGCTGGCGGCCATGCTCTTCGCCGCGCGGGCGCTGCAGTTGGCCGGGGCG
The DNA here is from genome assembly GCA_964555675.1 of uncultured Oscillochloris sp. GTDB lineage: Bacteria > Chloroflexota > Chloroflexia > Chloroflexales > Chloroflexaceae > CAIWXH01. The sequence goes on along the minus strand of CAZKTU010000194.1, from coordinate 7,522 downwards.
CCATTCCACGGGCGGCTGCGGCTGCTTGTCCCCGTTGACGAAGAGGGCTATATGCTTGGCATCAAGCAGATGGTGGCCCGCGGCCACGCCGACGGGGCCGACGGCTGCATCGTCTGCGAGCCCGAGGGCGGCGAGCTGTGCGTGGCCCAGAAGGGCTCGCTGCGGCTGCGCCTGCTCTCGTACGGGCGCATCGCCCATGGCGCGATGCCGCACAAGGGCATCAATGCTCTGGCGGGCATGGTGCGCTGGCTGGGGCGCGTGCTCGAGCTCGAGGCGGCCCTCAATGCCGAGTATGGCGTCCACCCGCTGCTCGGGCCGAGCTACGTCACCCCGACCGTGGCCCGCGCGCCCCTGAGCGGCGAGGCCTCGCAGATCAACTGCTTGCCCGACAGCTGCGACGCCTTCCTCGACATCCGCACGGTGCCAGGCATCGACCACGGGGCCCTGGCCTCGCGCATCGCCGCCCTGGGCGAGCAGGTGCGGGCCGAGCACCCGGCCTACAGCTTCGCCGTCGAGGTGGTCGACGATCGGCCTGCCACCGAGATCGACCCAGAGCACCCCGTCGCCCGCGCCGTTGCCATGGCCCACGCGCAGATCTATGGCGCGCCCCCGCCCTTGGGCGGCGTCCCCGGCTCGACCGACGGGACGATTCTGGTGCGCGACCGCGGCGTGCCGGTGGTGGTCTATGGCCCCGGCGACAAGTGGCTGCCCCACCAGCCGGACGAGCGCATCGACCTCGACGAGGTTGTGCGCGCGGCGCGAGTCTATATCGTCGCGGCTCTTGGCTTTCTGCGGGGGGAGTGAGCGAGAGCGGTCGTGATTGCTTGTAACGTTTTGATGGGCTGCCGAGACTGAGTTGGCGAGCCTCATAGCAAGTCTTGCTCGATAGTGTGCATGAGCGGGGAGGCTCGGAGGGGCTGCAGGCCCCTTCGAATAAAACCTCTACACACTATTTGTTCTGCACGGCCGTGTGGGCGGCTGTGGTGAAACGTAGCACTTAACACGACTGGGAAACCGCCATGGCTGAGACCAAGATCACGGTGTACGGGGCCAACTGGTGTGGCGACTGCAAGCGGGCCAAGAAGTTTCTGGGCGAGCAGCGGGTTCATTATCACTGGGTGGACATCGAGCAGAACCCCGAGGAGGTCGCGGTTGTCGAGCACTACAACGCCGGCAAGCGGATCATCCCGACCATTCTGTTCGACGACGGCACGGTGCTGGTCGAGCCCTCGAACGCCGAGCTGGCGGCGAAGCTGGGCCTGCAGACGAAGGCCCAGTGCCCCTACTACGACCTGATCATCGTGGGCAGCGGCCCGACGGGGCTGACGGCGGCGCTCTACGCGGCCCGCGAGGGGCTGGACGTGCTGGTGGTCGAGCGCAGCGGCCTGGGCGGGCAGACCGGCGTGACCGAGCGCCTCGACAACTTCCCGGGCTTCCCCGAGGGCATTGGCGGGGCCGAGTTCGCCGACCGACTGGTGACCCAGGCCCGCCGCTTCGGGGTCGAGCTGCTGCAGGCGACTGAGATCGTCGAGCTGCGGGCCGAGGCCGAGTCGCGCTATGTGAAGACCAGCACCGGCGACGAGTACGG
>CAZKTU010000194.1:0-5834 GCA_964555675.1 uncultured Oscillochloris sp. | reverse complement strand
TGCGGGCCGAGGCCGAGTCGCGCTATGTGAAGACCAGCACCGGCGACGAGTACGGCGCGCGCGCCATCTTGATCGCGCCGGGCTCGACCTACCGCCGGCTGGGCGTGCCGGGCGAGGATGAGCTGATCGGGGCCGGGGTGCACTTTTGCGCCACCTGCGACGGGCCCTTCTACAAGGGACAGGAAGTGGCGGTCGTGGGCGGCGGCAACAGCGCGGGCGAGGAGAGCGTCTTCCTGACCCGCTTCGCCAGCAAGGTGACCATGCTGGTGCGCGGCGAGGGCCTGACGGCGAGCAAGGCGGTGATCGACAAGGTCGACGAGTTGGCCGCGATCGAGGTGCGCACCCACACGGTGATCGACGAGCTGCGCGGCCAGAATCGGCTGAGCGCGATCGCCGTGCGCAACACCCAGACCGGCGCGGTCGAAGAGCTGAGCCCGGCCGCCCTGTTCGTGTTCATCGGGCTCACCCCCAACACGGGTTGGCTGCCGTCCGAGATCAAGCGCGACGAGTTTGGCTTCATCATCACGAGCCACGAGCTGATGACCAGCATGCCCGGGGTCTTCGCCGCCGGCGACGCTCGTCTGGGCAGCACCAAGCAGGCCGCCAGCGCCGCGGGCGAGGGTGCGACGGCGGCGCTCATGATCCGCGAGTACCTCAAGGGCGTGTAGGGTCTTTGTGAGCGAGCAAAGGCGCAGCCCCAGAAATGGGGAAGGAGGGGAAGCCCCTACAAAAGTGGGTCACCCAGATGGTATCATGGGCGGTAGCCCACCACCATGAGCCGGGAGGCCACCCATGAGCGACGCGCGCACCGTCACCACCATGTGCCCGATGAACTGCAACCCAACCTACTGCGGGATGCGGGTCACCGTCGGCGAGGGCCGCGTGCTCGCCGTCGATGGCGACCCCGCCAACCCCGATAGCCGTGGCTTCCTCTGCGTGCGCGGCCGCGCCGCCCACGAGATCCGCGACAACCCCGGCCGCCTGCTGACCCCGCTGCGGCGGGTCGGGCCGCGGGGCGCAGACCGCTGGGAGCCGTTGGGCTGGGACGAGGCTCTGGCCCAGATCGTCGGCGCGATCCAGGCCACCAAGCGTGAGCGCGTGGGCCTCTGGATGGGCCACGGCATCAGCGTCACCAGCGTGGCCCGCCCGGTCGCCATGCGCTTCGGCCACCTCGCCGGCATCCAGGTCTGGAACCCCGCCATGGTCTGCTGGGCCCTCGGCGGCTACGGCCTCGGCCTGGCCGGCGTGCTCGAGTGCAACACCAAGGAGGATATGGCGGCCCATAGCCGCACGATCATCCTCTGGGGCGCCAACCTGGCCAGCCAGCCCACCACCGCCCCCCACCTGGTCGAGGCCCGCCGCCGCGGCGCCCACGTGGTCGCGATCGACGTGCGCCGCGCCGAGGCCGCCCGCCACGCCGACGAGGTGTTGCTCATTCGCCCGGGCACCGACGCCGCCCTGGCCCTCGCCATGGCCCACGTGATCGTCGCCGAGGGCCTCGCCGACCAGGCCTTCCTGCGCGAGCATACCGTCGGCGCCGCCGAGTTCGCCGCCCACGTCGCCCCCCTAACCCCCGAGTGGGCCGCCCAGATCACCGGCCTGCCCGCCGAGACGATCCGCGCCCTGGCCCGGCGCTACGCCACCGCGAAGCCCGCCATGATCGTCCTCGGCGGCAGCTCGATCTTCAAGCACCGCAACGGCTACGAGCCCGCCCGCGCCATCGCCTGTCTGCCCGCCTTGGTCGGCCAGCTCGGCGTGCCCGGCGGCGGCTTTGGCCCGCGCCATCGCGGCTTCACCCGCGGGGCCGGCTTCGCCGCCTTCGAGGCCGCCGAGCGCCGCCCGCCCGGCGACTATGTGCCCAATCACATGCCCTCGATCAGCGCCGCCCTCGCCCAGGGGCGCATCGACGTGCTCATGCTGCTGGGCACAAATATGCTCTCGTCATTCGCCGACGCCGGCGCGATCGAGGCCGGCCTGGCCCGTACCGGCCTGGTGGTCGGGGTCGACATCTTCATGAATGAGACCCTGCGCCGCTGCGCCGACCTGATCCTGCCCGGCACCGTCTGGCTCGAGGAGCTCGGCCTGAAGGATACGGCCACCCACCTCTACCTGATGGAGCAGGCCCTCGCGCCCGCGGGCGAGGCCCGCTCGGTGATCGGGCTGCTGCGCGAGCTCGCCGAGCGCCTGGGCGTCGCCGATGTCTTCCCCTGGGCCGACGAGGAGGCCTACCTCGACGCCTGGCTCGCCCCCCAGCTCGACGAGGCCGGCCGCGCGCTCACCGTGGCGACCCTGCGCGCTCAGGGCGGCATGGCCGAGCGGGCCGGCCTATCGCACGTGGCCTACCCCGACCTGCGCTTTCACACCCCCTCGGGCAAGGTCGAGCTCTGGAGCGAGCGGGCGACGACGGTCGGTCTGCCGCCGCTGCCGGTCTACACGCCCGCGCCCTTCACCGACTGGGGCGAGCCGACGGGCGCGCTCCCGCTGCGCCTGGCCCAGGGGCGCACGATCACCCACTTCCACTCCTTCTACGACCAGGGGCGGGCCCTACCCAGCCTGGCCCGCCTGAACCCCGCGCCCGAGCTATGGGTTCACCCCCTGGACGCCGCCGACCGCGGCCTGGCCCACGGCGCCGAGGCGGTCGTCTTCAACGACGGGGGCGAGCTCGCCGTACTTGCCCATGTCACCGATGCGGTGCTGCCGGGCGTGGTCTGGCTGCGCGACGGCTGGTTCGGGCTCAACCACCTGACCAACGGCGCGGGCGCCCTGCCCGCCCACGCCGTCGACCTGGTCAATGCCCAGCGCATCCCCGGCGGGCAGGCCGCCTACGACGCCATGGTCGAGCTGCGTCCGGCGTAGGCCTCGTGCAGGTTCAGCGGGGCCAGGGGCAGCCAGAGGGTGAAGGTGCTGCCCTCGCCCTCCTCGCTGCTCACCTCGACCCGGCCGCCGTGCAGCTCGGCGATCTGCTTGACCACGAACAGGCCTACGCCCATGCCCACGACCTGGTAGCGCGCGCTGTTGGCCGCCCGGTAGAAGCGCGTGAAGATATGGGCCAGGGACTCGCGCGGGATGCCCAGCCCCCGGTCCTGGATCGCCACCCGCGCCCAACCATCGTCGGTGCTCAGCCTGATCGTGATCGGGCCGCCGTAGGGGCTATACTTCACCGCGTTGCTCAGCAAGTTCTGGATCACCTGCTCGAGCCGCAGCTCGTCGCCGCTGACCGTCACCGGATCGTCGGGCACCACCACGCTGAGCTGGTGCGTATTCAGGGTCGGCTCGACCTCCTCGCCGATGCGCCGCACCAGCTCGCCCAGCTCGACTGGCCCCCGCTCGATGCTCAGCTGGCCGGTCTGCAGGCGCGAGAGGTCGAGCAGCGAGGTGACCATCTTGTGGAGCCTGTGGGCCTGGGCGTTGGCCACCTCGATGCGCCGCAGCTCGCGCTCGCCGATGACCATGCCGACGGTCACGCGGCGCTTCAGCAGGTCCATATAGCCCAGCAGCGAGGTCAGCGGCGTCTTCAGCTCGTGCGAGGCGACCGAGAGGAAGGCGTCGCGGATCTGCACGGCCTCCTGGGCCTCGCGGTAGAGCAGCGCGTTGTCGATCGCCAGGGCCGCGCGCCGGGCCAGCTCTTCGGCGAAGGCGAGATCGTCGGTGTCGTAGGGCCCCTGGCCGCTGCGCACCAGGCTGATCGCGCCCATCGTGGCCCCGCGCACTACCAGTGGCACGCGCAGGGCGGCAACGGGGCCCTTGTGGGTCAGGGCCCGCTCGAAGGTCGAGTGTGGCGGGCCATTCACCTCGACGGCCCGGGCCAGCAGGTTGTCGCCGAGGGTCGCCAGGCGCGGGTGGGCCGCCACCAGCGCGATGCGCTCGGTCCCCTCGTCGCGCGCGCATAGATCGACCATGCAGCAGTCCGCCAGGTGGGGCACCACCAGGCAGGCCAGGCTCTCGAGCTGCTCGCGGTCGTCGAGCGACGAGGCCAGGCACTGGCTCAGCTCGGCCAGGATGCGCAGACGCAGCTCGTGGTGGACCCGCTCGGTGATGTCGCGCAGCACCACCACCACGCCCATCGGCTCGCCCTGGGCGTCGCGGATCGGCGCGCCGCTGCCGGTGACCGGGAAGCGCCGGCCCTCGCGGTCCTCGACCAGGGCCCCGTCGACGCTCTCGATCACCGCGCCGCTGCGCAGCACATGGTCGGCCAGGCTCGGCAGGCGCTCGCTGGTGCCGCCGTCGATCATGGGCAAGACCATGTCGAGGGGGTTGCCCACGGCGGCGGCGTCGCTCCAGCCGGTCAGGCGCTCGGCGAGGGGGTTCATAAAGGTGATCGCGCCCTCGGCGTCGGTGGCGATCACGGCGTCGCCGATGCTGCGCAGCGTCGTCGCCAGCAGGTGCTCCGAGTGACGCAGGGCGATCTCGGCCTCGCGGCGCTGGGCCTCTGCCCGTGCGGTCTGGGCCTCGGCCCGCTTGATGCGCATCGCGCTGCGCAGACTGCTGGCCAGGACCTCGGGCGAGAGCTGGGACTTGGCCAGGTAGTCGCTGGCGCCCGCCTTCATCAGCGCCGCGGCGATCTGGGCGTCGCTCTGGCCGGTGAGCATAATCACCGGGGTGCGCTCGCCCGCCGCCCGCAGCTGCTGCAGCACCTCGAGCCCGTCGGCGCCGGGCAGCTGGTAATCGAGCAGGATCACGTCGAAGGTGCCGGCCGCCAGGGCGGCCAGGGCCCCGTCGCGGTCGTCGACCTCGCGGATCGTCACCTGCAGGTCGCTCGTCCGTAACGCGCGGCGCACGGCCTGACGGTCGATGGCGTCGTCGTCGACGAGCAGCAGGCTGATTGGCGCGTTTGGATCAGGGTAGTTCATTGATCGACCAGTATTTGTTCAGGGCGGCCATGGCCTCGACGAAGGCCAGGAAGGTCACCGGCTTGATGATGTAGCCCGCGACATTCAGGTTGTAGGCCTCGACCTTGTCGCGCTCGTCGTCCGAAGTGGTCAAGACGATTACCGTCAGGTAGCGCAGCTCGGGGTCCTCGCGCAGCTCGCGCAGAAACTCGAGCCCGTTCATGCGCGGCATGTTCAGGTCGAGCAGGATGAGCCGGCGCTCTTTCGGCACGCCGTCGGGGCCGTCGCTGCGCAGCATCTCCAGGGCTTCGAGTCCGTCGCAGGCGACGTAGAGCGGGTTGATAATGTTGTTGCGCTTGAAGGCGCGTTTGACATTCATCACGTCGACGTCGTCGTCGTCCACCAGCAGAATGTGCAGCAGCTTATCGCTCATCGCTTGCTATACTCACCCTTTCAGGGCCGCTCTTTCGGCCAGGTAAAGGAAAACGTCGCCCCCTGCCCCACGTCCGAGGCGAGCCGCACCTGGCCGCCATGGTGCTCGACCATCTTCTTGACCAGGGCCAGACCCAGGCCGCTGCCCTCGACGCGGTCGCGCGAGGCCAGGGTCTGGAAGATGCCGAAGACCCGTTCGTGGTACTGCGGCGCGATGCCCGGCCCGTTGTCGGCCACCGCGAACTCGTAGCAGTGCCCCAGGTCGCGGGCCGTCACCCGCACCTGCGCCCCCGGGCCGTCGTGGTGCTTCAGGGCGTTACCGATCAGGTTGGCGAAGACCTGGCCGAGCTGCACACGCTCGGTGACCAGGCGCGGCATCGGCGCGATGATCGTGATCTGCGCGTCGGGCGGCGGCGCGAGCAGGTCGACCACCTCGTCGAGCAGCTCGCCCACGTCCACAGGCTCGGCCTTCTCGCCGCTGCGCCCGACCCGCGAGTATTGCAGAATGCCGTCGATCAGGGCCTCCATGCGGTGCGCGCGGCCCCGCAGCAGCTCGAGCTGCCCGCGGATCTC
>CAZKTU010000193.1:0-12996 GCA_964555675.1 uncultured Oscillochloris sp. | reverse complement strand
ATCGGCCTCGGGGCGGCGATCGGCGAGGCCGGGGGGCGCATGGTCTCCCAGGGCTTCCTCACCCGCGACGCGCTGCTGGCCATGGGCCGCGAGCTCAACGCGGTCGTCGAGGCCGAGGTGGCGGTCGAGCGGGCCCAGGCCCTGCGGGGCGCGGCCATGCTCGATACCCTCACCACCCTGGCCGCCGCCGAGGAGGTGCAGCGCGAGGCAATGGCCGAGGCGATCACCACTGTCGTCGCCGTCCAGGCCTTCCGCTCGAGCGTGGCGGCCGAGGCCGTGCGGGCCCTGGTGGTCGCCGGGCTGCTGGCCGAGGCGGACGCCTCAGAGGCGATCGAGGCTCTGGTCGATGCCCAACTGATCACCGAGGCCTCGATCGCCGAGGCCGAGGCCGCCGCCGATGCCGCGATCGCCGAGCTCAGCCAGGACTGGTGAGCGGCGCGAGCGCCGTCGCCTGCGCAGAGGGCTCGCAGTTCGCGCTCACGTTAAGGCATGCCCCGGCAACGCTACCTGCTGTAGAAAGAAAGCGAGACTAGACCTATGCCCAATGGGAAACCGAACATCCTGCTGATCTGGGGCGACGACATCGGGATCACCAACCTGAGCTGCTACAGCGACGGCCTGATGGGGTACCGCACCCCCAACATCGACCGCATCGCCAACGAGGGCCTGCGCTTCACCGACAGCTACGGCCAGCAGAGCTGCACCGCGGGCCGCTCGGCCTTCATCACCGGCCAGAGCCCCTACCGCACCGGTCTCACCAAAGTGGGCATGCCTGGCGCCGATAAGGGCATCCAGCCCGAGGACCCCACCATCGCCGAGTTGCTCAAGCCCCACGGCTACGCCACCGGCCAGTTCGGCAAGAACCACCTCGGCGACCGCAACAAGTACCTGCCCACGGTCCGCGGCTTCGACGAGTACTTCGGCAGCCTCTACCATCTCAACGCCGAGGAGGAGCCGGAGCACGTCGACTACCCGCCCGAGGCCGACTTCCCCAACTTCAAGCGCATGTTCGGCCCCCGCGGCATGATCCACTCGTGGGCCACCGAGACGGACGACCCGACCGAGCACCCGCGCTGGGGCCGCGTCGGCAAGCAGCGCATCGAGGAGCTCGGCCCGCTGACCCGCAAGGGCATGGAGACCTGCGACGACGAGTTCGTCGATAAGGCCCAGGACTTTGTCAAGCGCGCCCACGCCGACGAGAAGCCCTTCTTCGTCTGGCTCAACACCACCTGGATGCACTTCCGGGTCCATCCGCCGGCACACGTTCTCGGCCAGGCCGGGCGCTGGCAGTCCGAGTACCACGACGTGATGATCGAGCACGACAAGCACGTCGGCCGCATGCTCGACCTGCTCGACGAGCTTGGCCTCGCCGAGGACACGATCGTGATGTACGCGACCGACAACGGCCCGCACATGAACACCTGGCCCGACGGCGCGATGACCCCCTTCCGCAACGAGAAGAACTCGAACTGGGAGGGCGCCTACCGCATCCCGATGCTGGTGCGCTGGCCCGAAAAGATCAAGGCCGGCACGATCTCCAACGAGATCATCAGCCTCGAGGACTGGCTGCCGACCCTGCTCGCCGCAGTTGGCGAGCCGGACATCGGCGCCAAGCTCAAGGAGGGCTACCAGGTAGGCGACATGACCTACAAGGTCCACCTCGACGGCTACAACTTCCTGCCGTACTTCACCGGCGAGGAGGCGAAGGGCCCGCGCCAGGGCTTCTTCTACTTCTCGGACGACGGCGACCTGGTGTCGATGCGCTTCGACAACTGGAAGATCGTCTTCGCCGAGCAGCGTATGGCTGGCACCGTGCAGATCTGGGCCGAGCCGTTCATCTTCCTGCGCATCCCCAAGATCTTCAACCTGCGCACCGACCCCTTCGAGCGGGCCGACGTTACCTCGAACACCTACTGGGACTGGATGATCGACCGGGCCTATATGATCTACGCGGCCCAGTTCCTCGTGCAGCAGTTCCTCTCCACCTTCATGCAGTTCCCGCCGCGCATGAAGGCGGCCAGCTTCGGGATCGATCAGGTCATGGCCAAGATGGAGCAGGCCCTGAGCAACAACTGATGCGATCGATGCGAACCTGGGGGGACCTGGTTCCCCCAGGTCCCCCCATTTTCCTATGAGCCACCTAACTGCCATCGCCTTCGACGACCGTCACCAGGCCGGCCGCGTCCTCGACGCGCTCCGCGGGCTCGAGCGAGACGGCCTGGTCGAGATCGACGACGCCCTCGTGCTGATCCGCGAGGAGGACGGCCGGCTGCAGCGGCTGCAGGGCCTGGACGACGCGCTCCCCAACGCCCTATCGGCGGCCACCGGCGCCGGCCTGGGTCTGCTGATCGGCGCGCTCGCCGCCTTCCCGGTCACGGGCCTGGCCGCCGGCGGGTGGCTGGCCCACCGGCGGGCCTCGCAGAGCCAGCTGGCGCGCCGGGTGCGGCAGTTCAACAGCGCCCTCGAGCCGGGCATGTCGGCGCTGTTCGTGCTGGGCAACACCGCCGACGCCGCGCGGCTGCTCGCCCACATGCAGCCCTTCCTGGTCGGGGCAAACCTTCTGCAGACCGACCTCCCCGACGACCTGCTCAGCACCCTGCAGATGCCGGCCGCGCCGCTCACGACCATCGACCGCGCGACGATCAAGCGCGTGAAGGTGATCATCAACCCCGCCTCGGGGATCGAGCGCCCGATCCTCCGGCCGCTCAACAGTGTGCTGCGCACGGCCGACTTCGCCTGGGATGTCGCCGTCACCCATGGCAGTGGCGACGCTCAGCGCCTGGCGGCCGCTGCGGCCCTCGATGGCTACGACGCCGTGATGATCTACGGCGGCGACGGGGCGGTGATGGAGGCCGCCAGCGGGCTGATCGACACCGGCGTGCCGCTGGCGATCATCCCGGGTGGGACGGGCAACGTGATGTCGATCGAGCTCGGCATCGAGAACGATGTGGCCCGGGCGGCGGCCTTGCTCACCCGCGAGCAGATCCCCGTGCGCAATATCGACATGGGCGAGTGCGGCGAGCACCGCTTTGCGCTGCGCGTCGCCACCGGGTACGAGGCCGCGTATGTCCAGAACACCACCCGCGAGGCGAAGGAGCGCATGGGCAAGCTGGCCTACGCGCTCTCGGCCATCCAGCAAGAGCTGAAGCTGGTGCGCTACAACCTGCTCCTCGACGGCGAGGCGGTCGAAGTTGACGGCTATACCTGTATGGTCGCTAACTCGGGCAACGTCGGCCTGTCCGGGCTGCCGCTGCTGTCCGAGATCAGCGTCAGCGACGGCCTGCTCGACGTCGTCATTGTGCAGAACCTGAATTTCCTTTCGCTGCTGCGCCGGCCGGTCAGCCGTGACGACGAGGCCGAGCGCGTGCAGATGGTGCGCCACTGGCAGGTGCGCGAGGTGACGATCGCCACCGACCCGCCCGAGTCGATCATCGGTGACGGCGAGGTCTGGGGCGAGACGCCATTTAGCGCGCGGGTGCTGCCCGGCGTGATACGGGTGATTGTGCCCTGAGGCTGTGGAGAGAGATATGGACCTTTCGAAGCTAGGCCGGCGATTCTTCAACCGCGCCACTGTCCGCGAGGACCTCAGCGCCGGCCTGGTGCTGGGCGTTCAGAGCATCCCCGACGGCCTGGCCTCGGGCCTGCTCGCCCTGGTCAATCCGGTGTACGGGCTCTACAGCTACATGACCGCCGTGTTCACGGGGGCGCTGTTCACCAGCTCGGTCTTCATGTCGGTCCAGGCCACCAGCGCCATGGCGCTGATCGTCGCCAGCGTGCCCCAGGTGACCCAGGCTGAGGACCCCAACGTGCCCCTGTTCACGCTGGCGCTGCTCACCGGCGTGATGATGCTTGCGGCGGGCCTGCTCAAGCTCGGCCGGCTGGTCCGTTTTGTGCCCAACTCGGTGATGGTCGGCTTCGTCAACGCCGTGGCCCTGCTGATTATCCTCGGCCAGCTCGACACCTTCACCGGCTACAACAGCTCGGGGCCGAACCGGGTCGTCCGCACCTTCGACCTCATGCGCAACCTGGATCAAGTCCACGTGCCGACCCTGGCGGCCGGGGTGCTGACGATCATCCTGATCCTGACGCTCGAGCGCACGCGCCTGAAGGCCCTGGGCATGGTGGTGGCCCTGTTCTTCGTCTCGCTGATCGTCCCGCTGGTCGGCGCCGAGCAGATCGCCCTGGCCCGCGACGTCGCCGACATCCCCAGTTCGCTGCCGACCCCCGTGCTGCCTTCGCTGCTGCTCATGCCCGCGCTGCTCATCCCCGCGCTCTCGCTCGCCTTTGTGGGGCTGGTGCAGGGCGCCAGCATCAGCGCGTCGGTCGCCAACCCCGACGGCAGCTACCCTAACGCATCGGGCGATTTTGTGGGACAGGGGGCGGCGGGTATCGTCGCTGGAGTGTTCCAGGGGATGCCCGTCGGCGCATCGATGTCGGCCACCTCGCTGGTCATTGGCGCCGGCGCTCGCTCGCGCCTGGCGAACATCGTCGCCGGCGTCGTGATCGCCCTGGGCATCTTGCTCTTCGGGTGGCTGGTCGGCCTGATGGCCATGCCCGCTCTCGCCGGCTTGCTGATCGTGATCGGCTTTCGCACCCTCAAGCTCGGCCAGGTGATGACGGTCTGGAAGACCGGCCCGGTCCAGCAGACCGTGATGCTGCTGACCTTCAGCGCTGGCCTGCTGTTTCCGCTACAATACGCGGTGCTGATGGGCGTGGGCCTGGCGGTGCTGCTGTACGTCTTCCAGCAGTCGAGCCGAGTGCGGGTGGTGGCCCTTCAATTTGAGCCGGGGCAGTACCCGGTCGAGGGCAGCCCGCCTGCGGAGGTGCCCGGGAGGCAGGCGACGATTCTGGTTCCGTACGGTAGCCTGTTCTTCGCCGCCGCCCCCGTGTTCAACGCGCAGCTGCCCGTAGTGACCGAAGCCTCGCGCCACGCCGTGGTGATCCTGGTGCTGCGCGGCGAGACCGAGCTGGGCAGCACGTTCATCGAGGTGATCGCCCGCTATAGCGAGGCGCTGCGTGGTCAGGGAAGTCGGCTCATGCTCTCGGGTGTGGCGCCTTCGGTCCATATGCAGCTTGAGCGCACGGGGCAGCTGAAGAACCTCGGCGCCGACAGCGTCTTCATGGCCGACGATCGGGTCGGCCACTCGCTGCAAGAGGCGCTGGACGCCGCCGAGCGATGGATCGCGGCCCAGCCGGGCAAGTAGCCGCCCTGGAGTGAGCGCGATGGATGAGCATCAACCGGCCGGGATCGTGGCGACGCTCTTGGACTGGATCGAGGTGGCGGCTCTCAGCCTCGAGCTGCTGGCCGTGCTGATCATCATCGTCGTGGCCCTGGTGAGCACCGCCCTCTTTGTGCGCCGGGTGCTGGTCGAGCGGCGCCTGCCTGCGGCCTACGAGCGCTACAAGGTGCTGCTTGGCCGCGGGCTGCTGCTCGGGCTAGAGATGCTGGTGGCGGCCGATGTCGTGCGCACTGTGGCTCTCGAGCCGAGCCTCAATAGCGTCGCGGTCCTGGGTCTCCTGGTGCTGATCCGCACCTTTCTCAGCTGGTCGCTCACCATGGAGATCGAGCATCGCTGGCCCTGGCAGCACGCGACCCATGGGGGCGAACCGGCCGAGAAGGGCGCCGATGCTCTATAATGCCGGGGTGCTCACGGCCCATGGCGCGATAGGCAACCCTGCCTTGTGCGCTCCGAGCTCTTGAGCCGGGACCAAAGAGCGAGGGAGACCATGTATAACCCACGGATCCGGGTGCTTGTGGTTGACGACCATGCGGTCGTCCGGGGCGGCCTGCGCTTCTTCCTCGCCGGCGCCGACGACATCGAGATCGTCGGCGAGGGCGCCAGCGGCGCCGAGGCCCTTGAGCTGGTCGCAAGTCTGACGCCCGACCTGGTGATCATGGACGTGATGATGCCGGGGATGAATGGGATTGAGACCACCCGCGAGCTGCGGCGGCGCTTCCCCGAGGTGCGCGTCCTGGCCCTGACCAGCTTCGGCGAGGGCGAACTGATCCAGCACGCCCTGCAGGCGGGGGCGATCGGCTATCTGCTGAAGGACACGCAGGGAAGCGAGCTCGTCGGCGCGGTCCGCACCGCCTTTGCGGGCGCGCCAGTGCTGAGCCCCGACGTCACCAGGGCCCTGGTCAGCGCGCTCAATACCCCGCCGGCGCCCGGCGGCGACCTGTCGGAGCGCGAGGTGGCGGTGCTGCGGCTTATGGTCGCGGGCATGAGCAATGAGCAGATCGCCGAGCAGCTCTTCATCACCCGCAACACCGTGCGCCACCACGTTCACAACATTCTCGGCAAGCTTCACGCCGCCAATCGCACCGAGGCCGTCGCCCTCGCCGTGCAGCACAACCTGGTCGGATGAGAATGCGCGTAGACGGGCCTGCGTCTCACCCGAATCACAACGCCGCTCCGGGCTGGAGCGGCGTGCGGCTGTGTCTGGTGGGCCCCCAGGGATTCGAACCCTGAACCAATTGATTAAGAGTCAACTGCTCTACCGTTGAGCTAGAGGCCCAACACCGGCTCGGATTATACCGGCGATCCGCCCCTCTGTCAAACTTGTGCGCCGCCCCAAGGTTTTGTACAATACAGAGCGCACATGGCGCGCCCAGGCTGTCCCCGCCGGGCAAGGCCTCTCCCACTGCTCTATGCCTGTAGACGACTACTTTCAGGAGTACGGCCCAATCCAGCGGCGCCGGGCCGGCGCCCCGCCCCCCGACCCCGACGAGCGCCCTCAGCGCGAGGAGCCGCCCCGGGAGGAGGAGCCGCGCCCCAGACGCCGGCGCGCCCGCTCGACCTCGCGGCGCGGGGGCGGGGCCTGGCTTGCCCTGCTGGCGCTCGTGCTGCTCTCGCCCCTCGCCCTGCCCTATCTGCTCAACCTGCTCTATCGCGACCAGGCCCTGCCCGGGGTGAGCGTCCAGGGCGCCCCTGTGGCGGGCATGAGCGGCGAGGCGATCAGCGCCAGCCTGGCTCAGCGCTACGGCGATTTCTTCGCGCGCCCCGTCGATCTGGTCTACGCGGGCGAGGTCTGGCAGCCCGCCCTGGTCGACATTGGGGCGCGCGTCGACGCCGAGGCCGTGGCCCAGGCCGCCCTCAGCGCGGGCCGCCACGGCGACCCCCTCACTCGCCTGCGCGAGCTCTACGCGCTCTGGAGCCAGGGCCTCGAGATCACCCCCCGTGTCGTGGTCGACCAGCGCGCCCTGCAGGCCTACCTGCTCGGCCTGGCCCCGCGCATCGAGCGCCCCGCCCAGGACGCCGCCCTCTCGATCGCCTCGGCCCGCGTGGTCGGCACCCCCAGCGCCCAGGGCGTCCAGGTGCTCGTCGACGCCACGGCCAATGATGTCCTCCTGGCCCTGCGCGAGCTGCGCCCCCGCGAGGTGCCTATCCGCACCCGCGCCCTCGACCCGAGCGTCGGCGACGTCGCCCTCGTCGAGGCCCAGGCCCGCGCCGACGAGCTGCTGACCAGCCCGCTCGAGATGCGCCGCGGCGAGCAACGCTGGGTCTGGGAGCCCGAGCGCCTGGCCGAGTTGCTGAGCGTCGAGCCCGTCGACGGCCGCCTCGAGGTGCGCGTCGACCCCGAGCGCCTGGCCCGCGCCGTGGAGGGCCTGGCCCAGCTCGTCGATACCGGCACCGCCGAGCCGCGCCTGCGCTTCGAGGACGGCGCGGCCCGCATCGTCGAGGAGGGCAAGCCCGGCTGGCGCCTCGAGCAGGAGCTGGCGGTCGAGCAGATCGCCAATCTGCTGCTCAGCCCCTCGCCGATCACCCGCAGCCTCAGCCTGCCCCTCCAGGAGCTCGAGCCCCAGATCACCGCGGCCAGCCTGCCCGGCCTGGGCATCAACGAGCTGGTGGCCGAGGGCAAGAGCAGCTTCGCCGGCTCGGCCGAGTATCGCATCACCAACATTAAGGCCGGCGCGGCGCGCATGGACGGCGTGCTGATCGCCCCCGGCGAAGAGTTCTCCTTCAACCGCCAGCTCGGCGAGGTCGACGCCGCCAATGGCTTCGTCGAGGGCTATGCGATCATCGGCAACCGCACCCAGCTCGAGTGGGGCGGCGGGGTCTGCCAGGTCTCGACCACGGTCTTTCGCGGGGCCTTCTGGGCCGGCCTGCCGATCACCGAGCGTCACGCCCACGCCTTCTATATCAGCTGGTACGACCGCTTCGGCCTCGGCCCCAACGGCGACGGCCAGGGTCTCGACGCGGCGATCTACACCGGCGTCTCGGACCTGAAGTTCGTCAACGATACGGGCGCGTGGCTGCTGATGCAGACCGAGATCGACGAGGCGGCCCAGGTGCTCACGGTGCGCCTCTATGGCAGCAGCCCGAACCGCGAGGTGCGCCTCGAGGGCCCCCTGGTCGGCAACGAGGTGCGCGCCCCGAGCGAGCCGGTCTATGTCGACGACCCGACCCTGCCCAGCGGCACGGTGCGCCAGAGCGATGTGGCCCGCGGCGGCCGCGACATCACCGTCGAGCGGGTGATCCTCCAGGATGGGGCTGAGATCGGGCGCGAGACCTTCCTGACGCGCTTCCGCGCCTGGCCGAACATCTTTGTGCGCGGCACAGGCTAGCCTATGGACGCCCCACAGCTCACATGCGCGGCGTGCCGGCACGCCAACCCGCCGGGCTCGCGCTTCTGCAACGCCTGCGGCTCGCCCCTGGGCGTCACCAGGCGCCTGGGCGACGCCACCACCAGCACGCCGCCCGACGCCGCAGCCGCCCCGGCCCCGCCCGCCCCGCCGCCCGCGGCGCGCCCCCCAGGCCCGCCCGAGCCGGCCCCCGACGCCGAGCTCGCCGCCGGCACGGCGATCGACCCGGCCGGGCGCTACGTGGTCGAGCGCTCGGTCGGCCGCGGCGGCTTCGGCCAGGCCTACCTGGTCTACGACCGCCAGCTGAGCCGCTACGCCGTGGCCAAGCGCCAGGTGCCCAACCCGGCCTGGAGCGCCCGCACGCGCGAGGCCGCCGCCAGCAACTTCCGGCGCGAGGCCCAGCTCCTCGTCACCCTGAACACCCCGGGCCACCCGAACATCCCCGAGATCTTCGAGTTCCTGCCCGAGCAGAACTTCCTGGTCATGAAGTACGTCGAGGGCCAGGATCTCGGCCAGCTCTTGCGCGAGCGCGGCGGCGCCCTGCCCCCCGCCGAGGCCCTCGCCATCGCCCGCGATGTAGCCTCGGCCCTGAGCTATATGCACGCCCGCCGCCCCGAGCATGTGCTGCACCGCGACGTCAAGCCGAGCAATATTATCATCGACAGCGCTGGCCGGGTCTGGCTGATCGACTTCGGCCTCTCGCGCTCGGCGCCCCTCGACGTCGAGCTCGACCCGCGCCACACCCAGCTGGCCGGCACCCTGGGCTTCACCCCGCCCGAGCAGTGGCGCGGCAAGGCCTCGCCCCGCTCGGACATCTTCGCCCTCTCGGTCACCCTGCACATGGCCCTCACGGGCTATATGCCCGCCCTCACCAGGGCCGACCTGCCCGACTTCCTGCGCGGCGCGAAGAACCCCTTCCCCCCGGTGCGCAGCCTGAATCCGGCCATCCACCCCGAGATCGAGACCCTGCTCGCCCGCGGCCTGGCCTTCAAGCCCGAGGACCGGCCCACGGCGGTCGAGCTCCTGGCGGCCCTCGACAAGATCCTCGCCCCCGCCGCCCGCGCCGACCTGCAGTCGCCCAGCGGCGAGGCGATCGTCGACGAGCACGCCCTGGCCCTGTGGGCCGAGCGCAACTGGGAGGCCGCGGCCAACTGGCTCTATACCAACCTGCCCGACCAGGTCGAGCGCATGTGGGGCCGCAACAAGCTCGGGGCCGATATGCGGGCGATCACGGCCCGCCACCCTGGCGACCAGAACGCCGGCCTCGACGACCTGCTGGCCGCCCTCGACCCCGGCGGCTTCGGCGCCGAGAGCCCGCGCCTGGCCGGCGATCGGCGCAGCATCGACTTCGGCGGCCTCGGCCTCGACGAGCGCCGCGACGAGTGGCTGCAGATCACCAACACCGGGCGGCGCTATGTGCGCATCACGGTCGAGTGCCCGCGCTGGGTGGTGCCCTCGCTGCTCAGCCTGAGCCTGCTGCCGGGGCGGCAGCAGCGCCTGAAGCTCACCGCCGATATGCGCCGGGTCAGCGAGAGCGGGCGCCTCAAGGGCGCCGTGCTGCTCAAGGACCGGGCCGGGGTCGGGTTTCGCGTCGAGCTGCAGGCCCAACTCTCGCGCTGGCGCGCCTTCTGGCTGCGCACCGTGGCCGGCCAGCGGGCCCTCGATTGGGAGGGCGGGGCGGTGCGGCCGGTCCGGCTGATCAGCGCCCACAGGGGCGGCGTGTGGGCCCTCGACTTCAGCCCGATGGGCCAGCAGCTCGCCTCGGGCGGCTGGGACAGCGCCGTGCGCCTCTGGCGCGTGGCCGACGGCGGCGCCGCGGCCACCCTCGACGAGCGGGCCGGCAATGTGCTCAGCGTCAGCTACAGCCCCGACGGTCTGCTGCTCGCCGCCACCAGCAGCGACGAGATGGTGAAGATCTGGGGGGCGCGCGGCGGCAAGCTGGTGCAGGCGCTCAGCGGGCAGCGCGGCTACCAGGAGAGCGCCCACTTCAGCCCCGACGGCCACGTCCTGCTGACCAACGGCAGCGATTCGTCGGTGCGCTACTGGCGGGTCACCGACGGCTCGCTGCTCGCCCGCATCATCGTCGAGGGCGGCGGCCTCGCCATGGCCTGCAGGCCCGACGGCGCGGTGATCGCCGTGGGCTGCGGCGACCGCCGGGTGCGGCTCTACGACTGGCAGCTCGGCGAGCTCAAGGCCACCCTCGACGGGCACCGCGACGGGGTCTCGTGCCTGACCTACAGCCTCGACGGCTCGCTCCTGGCTACGGGCAGCGCCGACGGGGTGGTCTGTCTCTGGGACGGCGAGAGCGGCGAGCTGCGCCAGCAGCTGCGCGGCCACAGCAACGCGGTGCGCAGCGTGGCCCTGCACCCCGACGGCCTCGTGGCGGCGACGGGCGGCGTGGACGGCAGTATCAGGCTCTGGCGCACCTCGGACGGCACCCTGCGCCAGGTGCTCAACGGCCACAGCAGCGGCGTCCTGCGCATCACCTTCAGCCCCACGGGCGAGCTGCTCGCCTCGGGCGGGGGCGACGGGGCGATCACGCTGTGGCAGCCAGGCTAAGGCAAGGTTTCACCTTGCGGCGTTTTACTCTACCGTCTTGCGGGAGGCGTGGAGGGCCTGCCCCTCCACATCCACCCCTCGCGGGGCCAGGGGCCTCGTGCATCCCAGCCGCAGGCGGCGGCGAACACCGTAACTCGGTTACGGCTGCGCAGCAGCCAGCACCGCCTGGATCGCCAGGGTGACCATATCGGGGCGCTGAGCCGGGATGTTGTGGCCGCTGTCGGGGACGACGATCTGGGTGCTGTCCTCTGAGAGGGCGGCCAGGGCCGCCGGCAGATCGCGCTGGAGCAGGCCGACCAGGGTTTGCTCGACCGTGGGGGGCAGGCCCGGGGCGAGCACGTCTGCGATACCGGCGGTGAGCACGATCAGGGGGCGCGCGCCCAGGTCGCCGGCGGCGCGGGCCTGCGCGGCGGTGGCGGGGATGTCGACGCCCTCGGCGTTGCGCGCGGGGTCGGCGACCTCGCTGCTGAGGAAGCGCCTGAAGCTCTGGAGGCGCTCGCTGTCGTCGGCCGTGGCGGGCGGCAGACTGGCCAGGGCCCTGGGCCACCAGTCCTCGTGGACGGCGTCGACCAGGACCATGCCGGCGACGGCGTCGGGGTTATCGGCGGCGAAGCGCCGCGCGAAGAGCCCGCCGAACGAGTGGGCGACCAGGAGGTAGGGCCCCGGCACGCCCGCGGCGCGCAGCAGGGCCGCGAGGTCGGCCGAGGCGGCGGCGGCATCGCGGGGTGGCGGCCCCGGGTCGCTGGCGCCCATGCCCGCCCGGTCGTAGCTGCACGCGCGGGCGAAGCCGGCAGCGGCGGGCTGGACCTGATCCCAGGTCGTATGGTCGGCGGCGAGGCCGGCCTCGAAGAGCACGGCGGGGCCCGGCGCGGCGAGGTTCGCGCAGCGCAGGAAGAGCCGGCGCCCGCCGATGTCGACCAGGGCCCCGGCCTCGAGCTCGGCGGCCGTGGGCGGCGTGGGCACCGGGGTCGCGGTGGGGATGGCGGTGGGGGCCAGGGTCGCCGTAGGGGGTGGGGCGGTGGGGTTCGGCGTGGCGGTGGGGCCGGCGCAACCCGCCAGCAGCGCAACGACGATCAGCACGAGCAATGGATCCCTTACCATGGGCGGGAGGTGTGGAGGGCATAGCCCTCCACATCCTATTTGAGGGGCCGAAGGGCCCCGCGCCCCCGCCGCGGGTAGCGGCGAGAGCGTAACTCGGTTACGAATCTTGCCTTACTCGGGCGAGGTGACCAGCTCGGTGCCGGCGACCCAGCCCTCGCGGCCGTCGCTGACGCGGATGCGCCACCAGGGGTAGCCGTCGTCCTGGATGGGGCCCTCGAGGATGGTCATCTGGGTGCCGGGGGGCAGGCCGGCGAAGGCGTTCGACTCCAGGCCCGGCTTGTCGCGCAGGCGCAGGTTCTTGCCGCCGGCGTTGCGCACCCAGGCGCTGACCCCGGGGGCGAGCACGCCGGGGGCGGCAGCAGCGGGGGCGGCGGCGGCGGGGGCGGCGGCGCCGAGGACGGTGCTCGGGGCGGGCTTGGCCTCCACCTTGGCGGCGGCAGCCTCGGCCTGGGCCTTGGCGGCGGCGGCGGTGGCGCGGGCGGCCTCGTCCTTGGCCCTCATCGCCTCGCCCTTCATCTTCGCCAGCTCGGCGCGGGCGGCGACCAGCTCCTTCTCGGCCTGGGCCTTCGCGGCGGCGTCCTTCTTCGCGTCGTCGAGCTGATCCTCGAGCTCAGAGATCTCCTTGCCCTTCTGGGCAAGCTGATCGCTCATGCTGCGCATCGCCTGCGAAACCTGCTCGTCCTTCGCCTTCTCGGCGGCCTTCTCGGCCTCTTCCTTCTTCTTGTCCTTGCCGAAACCGAACATAGTGATGC
>CAZKTU010000192.1:0-13141 GCA_964555675.1 uncultured Oscillochloris sp. | reverse complement strand
GGGAAGCGGTCCTTTAGCTCGTCGATGTGGGTGATCACGATGATGCGGCGGAAGTCGTCCTGGACGGTGGTGATCGCCTCAACCATGCGCTCGCGGCCGAGGGCGTCGAGGCTGCCGAAGCCCTCGTCGATCACCAGGGTCTCGAGGCGGGCCCCGGCGCGGCGGGCCAGCAGGCGCGAGAGGGCGATGCGCACCGCGAAGTTGGCGCGCATGGCCTCGCCGCCGCTGAAGGCGTCGTAGACGCGCGTGCCCAGGGCGTCGGCGATCTTGATCTCGAGGGTCTCGACCGTGTCGCCCTTCTTGGTGTCGCGCTGCATCTCGAAGCTGAGGTGCATCTGGCCGTCGGTCATGCGCCCGAGCAGGCGGTTGGCCTCGTCCTCGATTTGCGGGATGGCCGTCTCGATCAGCATGGCCTGCACGCCCTTCTTGCCGAAGGCCTCGGCCAGCTCGGCGAAGAGCCCCTGGCGCTCGACCAGGCGGCGCTCTTCATCCCGATGCTTGTCCAGGTCGCGGGCGGCCTGCTCGGCCTTCTTCAGGTAGCCCTGCTTCTCGCCCAGGTCTTTCTGGGCGACCGTATGGTCGCGGCGGGCCTCGCCCAGGGCCGCCTGCAGCCTGGCGAGCTGGGCGGTTAGCTCGGGCAGCTGGCGTAGCTCGTCGGCCAGCAGGGCGTCTTCGCGGGCCGCGGCCTCGATCGCGGCCGCGTCGCGGTCGCGCAGCTCCTGGGTCTGGCGCAGAATAGTCATGTCGCGGGTCAGCCCCTCCTCGGCCCCGGCCAGGGCGCGAGCCTCCTCCTCCCATCCCCGCAGCTCGCGCGAGGCCTCGCGGGCCGCGGTATGGGCCTCCTGGCTGTAGCCCAGGGCTTCGATCGCGGCGATCACCTGGCGCCCGGCCTGGCGCACCTCGTGGGCGAAGTCATTCTCGGCCAGGCGACGCTCGAGCTCGGCCACCTCGGCGGCCAGGGCCGGCAGCGCGGCCAGGTCGGCGTCGAGCTCGCGCAGGGTCGCGCGGCGGGCCTCGGCCTCGCCCTCGAGGCGGCCGCGGGCCTGCAGGCGGGCGTCGAGCTCGCCCAGGCGCTCGAGCAGCATGCCGCGGGTGTGGGCCAGCTCGTTGGGATCGCCGATCAGCTGGAGGTCGCGAGCGACGGCGGCCCGCTCGGCCTGCATGGCGGGCTCGTAGTCGCCGGCCGCGATCTGGGCCTGGAGGTCGTCGTAGCTGCGCTGGTGCTCGAGCCGCTCGGCGGCCAGAAGGGCGGCCTGGGCCACCTGCTGGCTCAGGCTCTCGGCCCGGGCGGCCGTCGCCCGCAGGCTCTTCAGGCCGGCCTCGAGCTCGCCCACGGCTGCGCGCGTGGCGGCCACTCGCTCGTCGGCGGCGCCGGCCTCGCGGCTCGCCGCGGCATACTGGGCGCGCAGGGTCTGCAGCTCATCGGCGTAGTGACTATGGACGCGCGCGACGCCGTCGGGGCCAAGGTCGCTGCGGCAGATCGGGCAGGCGCCGGCGCCGGTATCGAGCAAGGCCTGGTTGGCCTTGAGCTTGTCGGCGGCCTCTTTGAGGCGGGCGCACTCGCCGCGCTTCTCGCCGGCCAGCTCGACGGCGGCCCGCTCTTCGTCGCGGGTGGCGCTGAGGCGCAGCTCGTCGGCGGCGAGGCGGGCGGTCGCGGCCTCGGCCTCGGCCAGCTCGCGCCGCCAGCGGGGCTCGTCGGCCAGCTGCCCGTCGAGGCGCCTGAGGGCGCGGGCCTGCTCTTCGCGGGCGCCTACGAGCGAGTCGAGGCGCAGCTTGATCGCGCCGTCGAGCTCGGCGTGGCGCAGTTGAAGCTGGCGCAGGCGCCCGAGCTGCAGCTCGACCGCCTGCAGCTCCTCGCCGCGGGTCTGGCGCTCGCTGGTCAGGGGGGCCAGGGCGGCGACGTCGGTCTCGAGCTGCGTCAGTTCGGCGGCGAGCTTGTCGCGGCGAGCGGCGCGGCGGGCCAGGTCGTCGTGGCGCTGGGCGGCCCGATCGCGGCCGCTGCGCAGCTCGCCGAGGGCCTCGCGCAGCTGGGTCTGCAGCTCCTTGCGCCGGTCCTCCTGCTCTTGCCAGCGGTCGCGCAGGGCGTCGAGGCGCTCGGCCTCGTCGCGGGCGGCGGCGAGGGCGGCGAGGCCGGCCTGGATCTCGGCGCGGCGGCCCAGCAGGGCCTCGGCGCGGCCGATGGCCAGCTGCAGCTCGCCGATCTGGCGCTCGCGGGCGGCCTGTTCGCGGCGCAGCTCGTCGAGGCGGCGCAGCAGAGTCTTGCGCTGCTCAGCCTTCTGCTCGAGGGCGCGGCGGGCCTCGTCGGCGCCCTGGGCGGCGACCTCGGCGGCGGCGACCTTATCGGCCAGGGACTGCACTTTGGTCTCGGCGTTCTCGACCTCGCTGCGCCAGAAGGGGGCTTTGTCGGCTTCTTCGAGGAGCTGGGTCAGGCGGCCGCGCAGGCCGGTGAGCTGGTCGGCGAAGCCCTTGCTCTGCTCGCGGGCCTTGACGGCGAGGGCCTCGTACTCGCCCAGGTCGAGGATGTCGGCCAGGACCTCTTTGCGCTCGGAGGGGGTGCGGGCGGTGAACTCGTCGGCGCGGCCCTGGAGCAAGAACGAGGCGTTGATGAAGGTCTGGTACGACATGCGCAGGATCGCGTTGATCGCGGCCTGGGTCTCGCGCACGCCGATCTCGCTGAGGGCGCGCCAGCCGACGCCGTTCTGCACCTGGAGGTCGAGCTGGCTCTTGCCCGGAGTCTGGCCGCCGCGCTTGCCGGTGCCGCCGCGCTGGCGAGCGCGCCTGATGCGGTAGAGCAGGTCGCCGAGCTGGAACTCGAGCTCGACGAACATCTCGCTCTGACCCTGAGCGATCAGGTCGTCGTCGGGCATACGGGCCTCGCCCCAGAGGGCCCAGGTGATCGCGTCGAGCAGGGCCGACTTGCCGGCGCCGTTCTCGCCCGAGAGGCAGACGACGTGGAGGCCGTCGAGGTCGAGGGCGGGCGAGCTGCCCGCGGCCCCGTCGGCCCTGTAGCACATGAAGTTGCTGAGCGTCAGCTTTGTGGGCACCATAGGGTTTGTGGGGATGCAGGGCGAAGGCCGCGCGGCGCTTCGACACGGATGTTTCAGGCTAGAGGATACCATATTGTGGGCCGCAGCGCGCACGGTTGCGCCCCGCCCCCGGCTTTGGTACGATACAGCGACAGGCTCTCTTTCGACACAATGAGGTGCCGGCATGAGCGACCGCGAGTCTTCGTCGCAGCCAGCCCCGCCCAGGCGCTCGAACGGCGCCCGGGCCCTGGCGACCCTCGGTCGCTTCCTCGCCGACGATGGGTGGCGCCCGCTCCCCGCGGGTCCCGCGGCCTTCGCCATGGCCTACAGGGACGAGGGCGGCGCCTTCGCCATGCGGGCCGAGGTGCTGACCGAGGCCGAGCAGTTGGTGATCACGGCCGATGCGCCCCAGGCTGTACCCCCTGAGCGGCTGGCCGCTGTGGCCGAGTATGTGAGTCGGGCGAGCAGCGGGCTGTATGTGGGCAGCCTCGAGCTCGACTTCAGGACGGGGCTGGTGCGCGCCCGCTGTGGGCTCGACTTCGAGGGCGAGCCCCTGAGCGCGCGCCTGATCCGCAACGCACTGGCGATCACGGTGCGCCTGATGGAGACCTACCTGACCGGGCTCGACCGCGTGATCGGGGGCGAGGACGCGGCGGCGGTGATCGGTGAGATTGAGAAGGGGTGAGGGGGGCGCAGCGGCGGCGCCGCGACTGACTAGGGAAGCGAGAGGAAGGCAATGACGCTTGAGATCGACCTGACCGTGCCGGACGACTTCAACTGGGCTTACGATGTGGTAGATCGCTGGGGCGACGACCCGCAGAAGCTGGGCATGCTCTGGGTCGGGCCGACGGGCGAAGAGCGCGCCATCACCTTCGCCCAGTTCAAGGAGCGCTCGGACCGGCTCGCCGGCGGCTTCGAGGCCCTGGGTCTGGCCAGGGGCGACCGGGCCTTCCTTATGCTGCCGCGCCTGCCCGAGTGGTGGGAGAGCATCCTGGGTCTGCTGAAGATGGGCGGCGTCGCCATGCCCGGCACCGCGCTGCTCACCCCCAAGGATATCGCCTTCCGCATCAACGCCGCCGAGGCCCGCGCCGTGATCACCGACGCCGACGGCGCCGCCAAGCTCGAGCAGGTGCGCGACCAGTGCCCCAGCCTGATCGCCCTGATCGTCGTTGGCGACGCGCCGCCCGCCATCCGCCAGGGCTGGCTCGGCTTCGAGGAGGTCGTGGCCGCCGGCCCCGCTGACCGCCCGCGTATGCCCACCCCCAGCGGCGACCCCTCGCTGGTCTACTTCACCTCGGGCACGGTGGGTAACCCCAAGATGGTGCTGCACACCCACGCCAGCTACCCGATCGGCCACCGTATCACCGGCAGATACTGGCTGGCCCTCACCCCCGACGACCTGCACTGGAACCTGTCGGACACCGGCTGGGCCAAGGCCGCCTGGAGCAGCCTGTTCGGCCCGTGGAATATGGGCGCGACTCTCTTCATCCACGACGGCCGCGGCAAGTACAACCCGCGCGAGACCCTCGAGCTCCTCCAGCGCTATCCGATCAGCTCGTTCTGCGCCGCGCCCACGATCTATCGCCTGCTCGTGCAGGAGGATCTGAAGGCCTACAGCTTCCCCCACTTGCGCTCGTGCGTCGGCGCCGGCGAGCCCCTGAACCCCGAGGTGATCGAGATCTGGCGCGCGGCCACCGGCCTGACGGTGCGCGACGGCTACGGCCAGACCGAGTCGGTGCTGCTCTGCGGCAACCCGCCCGACGGCGAGGTGCGCCTCGGCTCGATGGGCCGCCCGCTGCCCGGCCAGCACTTGGCCGTGATCGACGACGACGGCAACGAGTTGCCGCCCCGCCGCGAGGGCGATCTGGCGGTCAAGGTCAAGCCCGTGCGCCCTGTGGGCCTCTTCAAGGAGTACTGGCGCAACCCCAACGCCACCGCCGCCTGCCACCGGGGCGACTGGTACGTCACCGGCGACCGGGCCTACGTCGACGAGGATGGCTACCTCTGGTTCGTGGGCCGGGCCGACGATGTGATCATCAGCGCCGGCTACCGGATCGGCCCCTTCGAGGTCGAGAGCGCCCTGATCGAGCACCCCGCCGTGGCCGAGGCCGCGGTGGTGGCCAAGCCCGACCCCTCGCGCGGGGCAATCGTCAAGGCCTATGTGATCCTCACCTCGAGCTACCAGGCCTCCGACGAGCTGGCCAGGGAGATCCAGGAGTTCATCAAGACTACGACGGCGCCCTACAAGTATCCGCGCGAGATCGAGTTTGTGAGCGATCTGCCCAAGACCGTCAGCGGCAAGATCCGTCGCGTCGAGCTGCGGGCCCGCGCCGAGCGGGAGGCCAGCCAGCCGTGATCGATCCGTCAAACCTGGGGCGCGCCTTCGGCCCCTACAGCGTCACCGTCGAGCGCGAGCACGTGCGCGCCCTCGCCCAGACCCTGGGGGTTGTCGACCCGCGCTACCACGAGCTGGAGGCGGCCCGCGCCGCCGGCCTGCCCGATCTGCCGGCGCCGCCCACCCTGCCCACGCGCTATGGCCTCTGGGCCAACCCACCGCTGTTGGCCGAGCTCGCGGCGATCGGCGCGCCGCTGCCGCGCCTGCTCCACGGCGAGCAGAGCTACAGCTACCTGGCCCCCGTCTTCGCGGGCGACACCCTGACCGCCAGCCCGGCCATCGTCGCCCTCGAGGCCAAGGCCGGCCAGAGCGGCCCGTTCGAGCTGCTGACCCTCGAGACCCGCTGGCGCAACCAGCACGGCGCCGAGACCGTCGTCGACCGCCTGGTGGTCGTCGTGAGGGGGGAGCATGAGCAAGCCTGAGCCTCTCGCCGTCGGCGTCGAGCTGCCCGCCCTGGTGGCGGGCCCCCTCGAGCCCGAGCTGTTCGCCCGCTACGCCGCCGCCTCGGGCGACCACAACCCGCTGCACACCGACCCGGCCTTCGCCCGGGCCGCCGGCCTCGACGGCGTGATCGCCCACGGCATGCTGGTGATGGGCCTCCTGGGGCGTCTCGCCGACGGGCTGGCCGGGCCCGGGACCTTGCGCGACTTTACGGTGCGCTTTAGGGCCCCGACCAGGCCGGGGGAGACCCTGCGCTGCGGCGGCAGGGTGACGGGGGTGCGCGTGGGCGACGGCCGCACGCTGGTCGAGGCCGAGCTGTGGGCCCGCGGCGACGGCGAGCAGCTCAAGGCGACGGGCGCGGTCGTCGTCGAGCTGCTCGCCGCCCCAGAGTGAACATGTAGGAGCATATGACCATCTTCTCTGTCGCGGGCGGCGAGCGCGCCCTGACCGTGCGCTATGTCCCGCTGGTGGCCTGGAGCTTCGTGGCCCTGGCGGCCTTCGGGGTCATCCAGATCCTCGTGCGGATCGCCTCGGGGCTGACCCCCCTCAACTTCGGCTCACTCGTCGCCCTGGCCGTCCTGCTTGGCTTCACCGGCTTTGTCGCCTACAGCGGCGGCGAGCTGGTGTTGGCCACCTTCGACCGGAACGCCGACCTGGTGCGGGTGCGCAGCTACGGCCTGACGGGGCTGAAGCTCGAGGAGCGCCGGCTCAGCGAGGTGACCGGGCTCGACATCCGTATTTTGCGGCGGGCCCAGCACCGGGTAGAATTGCGCTTCAAGTCGGGCGAGCGCCTGCCCCTGACACGCTACTATGTCGTGACGCTCAACAATCGGGGCCTTGAGCGGCTGAGCAGCCTGCTCGGCGTGAAGCCGAAGCTGATCGACCCGGTGCGCGGCCTCGGCGTATAGGCCACACTGTGACGAGGGAGCCGCTCTGGACGTCAGGATGGCGAATAGTGTTTGGGCTCGCCCCGATCTTGCTTCTGCGGGGCATGGGGTCTTTAGGGGCGCAATTATGGCCGGCGGCGGCCAGTAAGGTGACACAGGTCTATGGAAGGGATCTTCACGACGGAGAATCTGCTGGCCCTCCTCACCCTCACGGTGATGGAGATCGTACTCGGCGTCGACAATGTGATCTTTATCAGCATCCTCGCGAGCAGACTCCCGCCTGAGCAGCAGGCCAGAGCCAGGCAGGTGGGCCTGGGCGCGGCCCTGATCATGCGCATCCTGCTGCTGCTCTCGGTGAGCTGGATCGCGAGTCTGACCAACCCGCTCTTCTCCGTCTTCGGCTTCGAGATCTCGGGCCGCGATCTCATCCTGCTCCTCGGCGGCATGTTCTTGATCTACAAGGCCACCACCGAGATCCACGCCAAGCTCGAGGGCGAGGAGGGCCACGGCGACGCGCGGGCCACGACCACCTTCGGCGCGGTGATCTTCCAGATCATGCTGCTGGACATTGTCTTCTCGCTCGACTCGGTGATCACGGCCGTGGGTATGGCCGAGGCCCTGTGGGTGATGATCACGGCCGTGGTGATCGCCGTACTAGTGATGCTCTTCGCCGCCGGCCCGATCAGCACGTTCGTCAACAAGCACCCCACGGTGAAGATGCTGGCCCTGAGCTTCCTGCTGCTGATCGGCTTCTCGCTCGTGGTCGAGGGGCTGCACTTCCACATCCCCAAGGGCTACATCTACTTCGCCATGGGCTTCTCGATCCTGGTCGAGCTGCTCAACCTGCGTATGTCCAGCAAGAACAAGAACCCGGTACACTTGAAGCAGCCCTACCTCAACCAGGGCGCGGCCGAGGCCGCCGGCAAGGTGACCGGGGGCTCCGCCAGGGCCGATTAGCCCGGCGGCCATACTGCCGGCAGCCCCGTCAGTCGGGGGGCCGGCCCGTCTCATGCTCAACACTTTTCACCTGCGCACCTTTGTCGCCGTCGTGGACGCCGGGAACTACTCGGCGGCCGCGGCGGCGCTGCACATGACCCAGCCCGCCGTCAGCCAGCAGATCCGCGCCCTCGAAGAGCAGCTCGGCGATATCAGGCTCTTCCGCCGCGTCGGCCAGAAGATGATGCCGACCCACGCCGGCGAGGAGCTTCTGGCGACGGCCCGCGACCTCGTGCAGATGGCCGAGCGGGCCGAGCAGAACATCCTCGCCCTGAAGGGCCAGGTGGCGGGCCGCGTCGTGCTCGGCTGCACCCCCAGTTCGGGCGAGCGCCTGCTGCCGCGGCTCCTGGCCGGCTTCCACACCCAGTTTCCCGCGGTCTCGCTCGAGATCACCGTGGCCCCCGCCGACGAGCTGCTCGACGCCCTCGGCGAGCGCAGCCTGGGCCTGGTGCTGCTCGAGGAGCAGCAGCGCCGGCGCGGCCTCGAGCTCTCGCTGCTCGGCGGCGAGCTGCTGACCTTCCTGGCGCCGACGGGCCATCATCTGCTCAAGCAAGAGCAGGTGCCGCCGGGGACGCTGCGCGAGCTGCCCCTCGCCCTGCCCCGCCCCGGCTCGCCCATGCGGCGCACGATCGAGGAGGCCCTGCGCCGCCGCGGGGTCCCCCTGGTCGACCTGCGCCCCGTGCTCGAGACCGACAGCGTGACCGCCCTGCTGCACGCGGCCCGCGCCGGCCTCGGGCTGGCCTTCGTGCCCCGCAGCTGCGCGCCCGTCAGGGGCGAGGGCGTCGGCGCGATCGACCTGGCCGGCCCACCCATTCAGCAGGAGTGGTTCCTGGCCCGCGTCCGCGAGCGCAGCCTGCCACGCGCCGTACAGTCCCTCTTCGATTACCTCACCGGCCCCCAGGCCCGCGCGGTGCTCACCCGCGCCGGGATCCTGCTGACGCAGGGGTAAGGCCGCTACGCCACACGAGCGGGAGGAGCCATGTCCACGTACGACATCATCATCATCGGCGCCGGCGCCTCGGGCCTCGCCGCCGCCAGGGCCCTGGCCGACGCCGGAGCCGCGCCCCTGATCGTCGAGGCCCGCGAGCGCCTGGGCGGGCGCATCTGGACCGACCACAGCCGCGGGCCGGTCGAGTTGGGCGCCGAGTTCATCCATGGCGACCAGGCCGCCACCTGGGGGTTGGTGCGCGCCGCCGGGCTGCGCACCTCGCCCTGGGGCGACGAGCGGCGCTTCGCCGCGGGCGGCCGCATCCTGCCCGCAGACGATCCGGCGGTCGAGCGGGTCTACGCCTTCTATGATGCGGTGGCCCACTACGCGGGGCCCGACCTCAGCGCGGCCGAGCTGCTGCGCGGGCAGGCCGCCGCCGGCGATGTCGCCCTGACCATGGCCCTGCGCTGGCTCGCCAACCTCGAAGGCGCCGACCCCGCCCGCCTGAGCGCCGCCGCCTTCGCGGCCGAGCGGGAGGCCAGCTTCAACGGCGAGGGCAACTTCCACATCCTCGACGGCTATGACCGCGTGGTCGCCGGCCTGGCCGCGGGGCTGCAGGTCAGGCTCGGCGCCCCGGTCGAGCGGGTCGCCTGGGGCGCGGGCGAGGTCGCGCTCACCCTGGCCGGCGGCGAGACCCTGCTGGCGCGCCAGGCCCTGGTGACGGTGCCGATCGGGGTGCTGCAGGCGGGGCGGCCGCTCTTCGCGCCCGCGCTGCCCGAGGCGAAGGCTGCGGCCATCGCGGCCATCCCGATGGGCAATGTCACCAAGCTGGCCATGTGGTTCGACCGGCAGCTTTGGCCCGACTTCACCGTGCTCAGCACCGACGGGCGCATCGCCACCTGGTGGCCGGTCGAGAGCGCCGCCACGCCCACCCTGATGGGCTACCAGGGCGGCCCCCAGGCTCTGGCCGTGGCCGCCATGGGCGAGGAGCGGGCCGTCGCCGTGGCCCTCGACGAACTGAGCGAGCTCTTCGGGCCCGAGGTGCGTCAGGCCTGCCTGGGCGCGCGCCTGGCCGACTGGTCGCGCGACCCCTGGAGCCTGGGCGCCTATACCTACAGCGCCGTGGGCATGGGCGCGGCCCGCGCGACCCTGGCCGAGCCCCTGGCCGACACGCTCTTCTTCGCGGGCGAGGCCGTGGCCCAGGGCGGGCACATCGCCACCGTCCACGGCGCCATCGAGAGCGGGCGGCGCGCCGCGGCCGAGCTGCTGGCCCGGCGCAAGTGATTCCAACACTCCTCTAACACCCTGCTAGTGTCGGTCATGCGAAAAACCGCTACACTAAGGGCAGTTGCCCGCGCGCCCCACCGAGTTTGCCGTGAGAAAGATCGGGGCGCGTCAGGCAAATATCTGAGGAGGATTTCAGCAAATGGCTAAGATTGTAGGTATCGACCTGGGCACGACTAACTCGTGTGTGGCGGTCATGGAGGGCGGCGACGCCGTCGTGATCCCCAGCGCCGAGGGCAATCGCACCACCCCGTCGGTCGTCGCCTTCGCCAAGAACGGCGAGCGCCTCGTCGGCCAGACCGCCAAGCGCCAGGCGACGATTAACCCCGATAATACGCTCTACTCGGTCAAGCGCCTGATCGGCCGCGACTTCGAGGAGACCACCACCGAGCGCGAGATGGTCCCCTTCAAGGTGACCCGTGGCCCCCGCGGCGATGTGCGCATCAACGTGACCCAGACCGCCAAGGACTACGCCCCCCAAGAGATCTCGGCCATGGTGCTGCAGAAGCTCAAGGCCGACGCCGAGGCCTATCTGGGCGAGCCGGTCACCCAGGCCGTGATCACCGTCCCGGCCTACTTCAACGACAGCCAGCGCCAGGCCACCAAGGACGCCGGCAAGATCGCCGGCCTCGAGGTCCTGCGCATCATCAACGAGCCGACGGCCGCCGCTCTGGCCTACGGCCTCGATAAGAAGAAGGACGAGACCATCCTGGTCTTCGACCTCGGCGGCGGCACCTTCGACGTGTCCGTGCTCGAGGTTGGCGACGGCGTGGTCGAGGTCAAGTCGACCAGCGGCGACACCCACCTCGGCGGCGACGACTACGACGCCGCGGTGGTCGACTGGATCATCGACGAGTTCCGCAAGGACCAGGGCATCGACCTGAGCAAGGACCGCCAGGCTCTCCAGCGCCTCAAGGAGGCCGCCGAGAAGGCCAAGATGGAGCTCTCGAGCCTGACCGAGACCGAGGTCAACCTGCCCTTCATCACCGCCGACGCCTCGGGCCCGAAGCACCTGCAGATGCGCCTCAGCCGCAGCAAGTTCGAGCAGCTGACCGGCCCCCTGACCGAGCGCCTGCGCGGCCCGGTCACCCAGGCCCTCAAGGACGCCGGCCTCCAGCCCAGCCAGATCGACGAGGTCGTGCTGGTTGGCGGCTCGACCCGTATGCCGGTCGTGCAGGAGCTCGTGCGCAAGATGGTCGGCAAGGAGCCCAACAAGTCGGTCAACCCCGACGAGGTTGTGGCCGTGGGCGCCGCCATCCAGGCCGGCGTGCTCGGCGGCGACGTCAAGGGCGTGGTCCTGCTCGATGTCACCCCGCTCTCGCTGGGCGTCGAGACCCTGGGCGGCGTGATGACCAAGCTGATCGACCGCAATACGACCATCCCGACCCAGAAGAGCGAGATCTTCTCGACCGCCGCCGACGGCCAGCCCGCCGTGGATATTCACATCCTCCAGGGCGAGCGCGACATGGCCGGCGACAACATGACCCTGGGCCGCTTCAAGCTCGAGGGTCTCCCGCCGGCGCCCCGCGGCACCCCGCAGATCGAGGTCACCTTCGACATCGACGCCAACGGCATCCTGAACGTGAGCGCCAAGGACAAGGCCACCGGCCGCGAGCAGCGCATCACGATCACCGCCAGCACCAACCTCAACAAGGACGAGGTCGAGCGCATGGTGCGCGAGGCCCAGGCCCACGCCGCCGAGGATAAGGTCCGCCGCGAGGTGGTCGAGCTCAAGAACCAGGCCGATAGCCTGGCCTACCAGAGCGAGAAGTCCCTCGCCGACCTCGGCGATAAGGTCGACAGCATCGAGAAGGGCCGCATCGAGGGCCTGATCAAGGACCTGCGCGACGCGGTGGCCCAGGAGAACAGCGAGCGCATGCAGAGCCTGATGACCGAGCTGCAGCAGGCCATGTTCGCGGTCTCGCAGAGCGCCTACGGCGACGGCGCCGCCCAGGGCCAGCCCGGCCCCCAGGGCCAGCAGCGCAAGGGCGACGACGGCGTGGTCGACGGCGAGTACACCGTCGAGTAAGGCCGAGTAGCCCACACCCCCGACCCCCTCTCCCGCATCGCGGGAGAGGGGGTTTTTGCGCCCGCTAGCGGACCAGCATGGGCAGGTAGAGCTTCGTCTCGTTGTAGGTGCTGGCCGCCATGAAGGCCGTGGCGATCGCCTGGTGGCCCAGCGGCCGCGGGTGAAAGTCGAAGTCGGCGGCGAAGGCGTTGGGATCGGTCAGAAACAGCGTTGGGTCAACGTACGGCCGCCTGACGAAGGTGTAGAGCGCCTCGCTGCCCAGGAAGCGGGTGTAGACGTCCGCGACCGGGATGCCCCGTGCGGCTGCCTCCTCGGCGATCACCTGGTTGAACCTCGGCAGGTCGCTGTCGGGGTTGACCCCGTTGAGCAGCTGATCGTAGGGCGGCGTGGTCGCCAGCCCCGGGTAGGCGTTGTAGTAGTTCTGGATGATCAGGTCGCCGGTGCGCACCCCGTTCTCGGTCATGGCGGTCACAAGCCTATCGAGGATATAGACGAGGTTCTCTCTGTAAAGATCCAAGGCCTCGCTCACGGTCGTGGTGCTGCCGGGCAGCAGCACGCCCACGGCGTCGTTGCCGCCGATGCTCAGGGTCACCGGGCTGACCACCTTGCCCGCCGCCCGCTGGGCCTGGATGAAGGCCACGGCCTGGTCGAGTTGGCCGCCCGGCGCCCGGAAGGTCGTGCTCGTCTCGCCCCCCGTCACGCCGGTGCCGGTGGCCTGGCCGCGGTTCTCGAGGGTGATCGTGGGCCGCAGTTTGCGCAGCTCGGTCAGGATCTGGCTGGGGTAGCCGGGCTGCCCGTCGTCGACCACCTCGAAGCCGGCCGGCAGCGAGTCGCCGAGGGCCAGGTAGATCTCGCCGGGGCCGACCACGGGTGTGGCGGTCGGGACGGCGGCGCCAGCGGGCAGAGTCAGGAGCATCAGAAGGGCGATGAGCAGCAGAGTCGCGGCGCGGGCGCTGCGGGTCATGGAGCCACCTTTCGTCTGAAGACCTGTGCGTACCCCACTATTCTACCCCGCGCGCAACGGTTGCGCCCGTGGGTGCCTCGTGGTAAAATCGCCCGTCGAGGGCAGGTCGCATAGTCCGGTCTAGTGCGCGGCACTGGAAATGCCGTACAGCAGCAATGCTGTCGAGGGTTCGAATCCCTCCCTGCCCGCCA